>JBKOYM010000080.1:0-33416 GCA_046725375.1 Actinomycetota bacterium | reverse complement strand
GGCGCGGCGCGAGGCGGCTCTGAGCGCGCGTACGCCGAGATAGAGCAGGTACGCCGCGCCGACGACCTTGACGATCGTGAACGCAGCGGCCGATGCCGCCAGCAGCGCGGCGACTCCGATCGCGGCGGAGACGGCCCAGACGAACACGCCAGCGCCCACGCCGAGCGCGGCGGCCATCCCGCTGCGTGCCCCCGACGCGACCGACTGGCGGACCGCGATCGCGAAGTCCGGACCGGGCGCCATCGCCGCGACGAGCACGATGCCCGCGAATGCGAGCAGATGGGCGACTGACATGCGGTCCATCGTAACGATCGGCCGGCCCCCGGGCGATCCCGCCGCCGCGACTTTTGGCGAGTTTGCACGCGCATTTGGACGGCGAGAACCACACGAACTCGCCAAGAGTCGGCGCAACCGGCCGGGCGGGATGGGCTGGTGCGGCTCTCGTACGCTGGTGTCCTATGGACGAGCCCGAGCCGCCGGCGGACCAGCCGTACGAGATCGGCGTCGGTCGCTGGCACGGGGAATGGCCGGACGATTCCCGCTACGACCCCGAACTGCTACGCGACGGCGACCGCCGCAACGTCGCCGACCGTTACCGATACTGGACCGTCGACGCGATCGTCGCGGACCTCGACACCCACCGACATGCATTCCACGTCGCGATCGAGAACTGGGGTCACGACCTCAACATCGGGTCGGTCGTGCGGACGGCGAACGCCTTCCTCGCGGCCGAAGTCCACATCATCGGCCGGAAGCGGTGGAACCGTCGCGGCGCCATGGTCACCGATCGCTACCAGCACCTGCGGCATCACCCCGGCGTCGACGACCTAGTCGACTGGGCGGACGACGCCCAACTGCCGCTGCTGGGCGTTGACAACCTGCCCGGGTCGATCCCGCTGGAGTCGGCCTCGCTGCCACGCGAATGCATGCTCGTCTTCGGCCAGGAGGGGCCGGGGCTCTCGGACGATGTGCGAGCAGCCTGCGTCGCGACGTACTCGATCGCACAATACGGCTCGACCCGCTCGATCAACGCCGGTGCGGCCGCGGCCATCGCGATGCACGCGTGGATCCGTCAGCACGCGGCAGCGCCACCGTCGGCCTAACGGGGTTGCACCGGGTCGGGCTAGCGCCGCCTCGCGTTTTGCGACCACACCCTCGCATTGCTGGACGCTGTGGTCGGCGTACGGCGACCGCCCGTAGGCTTGAGGCGTCGCCTACCCCGTACGTCGAGGGAGTTTGTCCGATGCCGGTCGCAACGCCTGAGGTTTACGCCGAAATGCTGGACAAGGCCAAGCGCGAGTCGTTTGCCTTCCCGGCGATCAATGTCACGTCGTCGCAGACGCTGCACGCCGCACTGCGCGGATTCGCCGAAGCCGAGAGCGACGGCATCGTGCAGGTCTCGACCGGCGGCGCCGAGTTTCTGTCCGGGGCGACGATCAAGAACATGGTGACCGGTTCGGTGGCGTTCGCCGCGTACGCCGACGAGGTCGCGAAGAAGTACCCGGTCAACGTCGCCTTGCACACCGACCACTGCCCGAAGGACAAGCTCGACGGCTTCGTACGTCCGCTGCTTGCCCTGTCTCGCGAACGGGTCGACGCCGGCGGACTGCCGCTGTTCCAGTCGCACATGTGGGACGGCTCGGCGGTGCCGCTCGACGAAAACATGCAGATCGCCGAGGACCTGCTCGCGCAATGCGCCTCGGCCCGGGTGATCCTCGAAATCGAGGTCGGGGTCGTCGGCGGCGAGGAGGACGGCATCGTCGGCGCGATGGACGAGAAGCTCTACACGACACCGGAGGACGCGCTCGCCGTCGCCGAGGCGCTCGGTCTCGGCGACAAGGGCCGCTACATCACGGCGTTGACCTTCGGCAATGTCCACGGCGTCTACAAGCCGGGCAACGTCAAGCTCCGTCCGGAGATCCTCGAGGCCGCGCAGGAGGCGGTCGGCGCGAAGCATGGCGTCGACAAGCCGTTCGACCTGGTCTTCCACGGCGGATCCGGATCGCATCCCGACGAGATCTCGGCGGCGGTCGACTACGGCGTGGTCAAGATGAACGTCGACACCGACACGCAGTACGCGTTCACCCGCGCGGTCGCCGCACACATGTTCAGCAACTACGACGGCGTACTCAAGGTCGACGGTGAGGTCGGGTCCAAGAAGGCGTACGACCCGCGCTCTTACGGCAAGCTCGCCGAGGAGTCGATGGCCACGCGGGTCACCGAGGCCTGCCAGGCACTCCGGTCGGCCGGCACCAAGCTCGGGTAGCGCCGCGGCTGGCCGGTCGCGGCCCGTCGGTTTCCCATGAGCTCATGGGAAACCACACGTCTCATGGGTTGCAGCCCATGAGAGGTGACAAAACACCGTGAGGAGTGCCGCGCCGCTATCCACAGATCGGCCGAACCCCCTGGCGATTGGCTGGGATACGCCGCAAGGTCTGGGCCATGGATGATCGGCTCGTATCGGTGGCGGCTGAGCAGGGAGGCTACTTCACCCGGACTCAGGCGCTCGACTGTGGGGCGTCGGACAGTCTGCTGCGATCGGCGGTACGGGAGGGTTCGCTGTACCGCATTCGGAAAGGTGCGTACGTCTTCCGCGATGCCCATGACGCCCTACCACCGCAGGATCAGCATGTCGTCCTCGCCCGGTCTGTGATCGCGTCGATGCCGGGCCCGGTCGCGCTGAGCCATCGTTCGGGGTCGGCGGCGTACGGACACGACCAATGGGGCTGGGACATGTCGGTCGTCGATGTCACACGACTCGACGGTGGAGCCGGTCGGCAAGAGGCAGGAGTGTTCCATCACGTGGGCGTCGTGGACGAGTCTGATGTCGTCGAGTCCAACGGGCTGCTCGTCCTTCGGGAGGATCGCGTCGTCGTCGAATCCTGCCTGGTGCTCGATGGCGAGGCCGGACTGTGCACCGTCGACTCGGCGTTGCGTCGTGGCCGGATCAACAAGCACGATCTCGAGCGCCGGCTTGCGGGATTCGAGCGTTGGCAGGGGGCGCGGGAGGCGCGGTTGACCATCCTGCGCGGCGACGGCCGAGCTGGCAGCGTGGGGGAGTCAAGGATGCGACATGCCTTCTGGCGGGGAGCCATCCCAGAGCCGGACCTCCAGTACGAAGTACGCAATCGCGATGGTCAGTTGCTCGGCATCACGGACTTCGCCTGGCTCGAGTGGCAACACGTCGCCGAGTTCGACGGAATGCGTAAGTATCGCCGAGACCTCAGACCCGGCGAGGACCCGGGTGAGGTCGTCGCCCGCGAGAAGGTACGCGAGGACCTGATCCGGGCCGAAAATCTCGGGATGTCGCGGGTCGTCTGGTCACAGCTGGGCAAGGGGTCGTGGCGTTTGATGGCTCGAGACGTGCGCATCGGCATGGAGCGGTCGCGCCGACTGTACGGTGGCGGCCGCGTCGTGATCGCCTGAGCTCGGTGCGCTGCTCGCATCCGCAGCCCACCCCTCGTGGTTGGTTGTCACCTCTCATGGGCTGCAACCTATGAGGCGTGCGGTTTCCCATGAGCTCATGGGAACCAACGCACGCCGATGCGCACCCCTGCGGCAGACTGACCCCATGGCGCACAAGAACCTCCTGGATGAGCCGCCCGAGACCCGACTCCCGGACGACCCGGTCGCTGCCTTGCCGGAGGGTGCCGACCCGAACGACTCGGTCCGGGCACATCCGGAGTCGAGCCTCGCGTGGGCTCAGCTGGCTGAGCAGGCCCTCGCCGACGGTCGCGACGTCGAGGCGTACGCCTTCGCCCGCACGGGCTATCACCGTGGCCTCGACGCCCTGCGCCGCAACGGTTGGCGCGGCCATGGTCCGATCCCGTGGGAGCACGAACCCAACCGCGGATTCCTGCGTGCGCTCGCGACGCTGGCGGAGGCGTCGGACCGGATCGGCGACGTCGACGAGGCCAATCGGTGTCGCGAGTTCCTCCGCGACTCGACGGCCGAGGGGTACGCCGCGCTGGTCGGCGACTGAACGCGCGTCGGCCCGAGCCGACCGTTCCGTTACCCTGGCACCGCACGCGAGCCGGGAGGTCGTTCGTATGCCCGCAGTCGTCATCGTGGGGGCCCAATGGGGCGACGAAGGCAAGGGAAAGGCGACCGATTTGCTCGGTTCGCGGGTCGATTACGTCGTCAAGTTCAACGGCGGCAACAATGCCGGGCACACCGTCGTCATCGGCGACGAGACGTACGCGCTGCACCTGTTGCCGAGCGGCATCCTGACATCCGGCGTCACCCCGGTCATCGGCAACGGCGTCGTCGTCGACCTGTGCGTGATGTTCGAGGAGCTCGACGCGCTCGACGCCCGCGGCATCGACACGAACCGGCTGCTCGTCAGCGCCAACGCGCATGTCATCCCGTCCTACAACCGGATGCTCGACAAGGTGACCGAGCGGTTCCTCGGCACGCGCCGGATCGGTACGACGGGGCGCGGCATCGGACCGACGTACGCCGACAAGATGAACCGCGTCGGCATCCGCGTTCAGGACATCTTCGACGAGAAGATCCTGACCCAGAAGGTCGAGGGTGCGCTGGACCTCAAGAATCAGGTCCTCGCCAAGATCTACAACCGGCGTGCGATCGGCGTCGACGAGGTGGTCGATGAGCTGCGCTCGTACGCCGATCGCCTGCAGCCGCTGGTCGCCGATACCGGACTGCTGCTAACCCAGGCGCTCGCCGACGGGCGCACCGTACTCCTCGAGGCGGGCCAGGCGACGCTGCTCGATGTCGACCACGGCACGTACCCGTTCGTCACGTCGTCGAGCGCGACCTCCGGCGGCGCCTGCACCGGCTCCGGCATCCCGCCGACCGGGATCGATCGGGTGGTCGCGATCTTGAAGGCGTACACGACTCGAGTCGGCGAAGGGCCGTTCCCGACGGAGCTGCACGACGACTGGGGCGAGTTCCTGCGCAAGACCGGGCACGAGTACGGCACGACGACCGGGCGGCCGCGTCGGTGTGGGTGGTTCGACGCGGTGATCGCGCGCTATGCGGCCCGGGTCAACGGCGTCACCGACTTCGTCATCACCAAGCTCGACGTGCTCACCGGGCTCGAGAAGGTGCCGATCTGCGTCGCGTACGACGTGGACGGCGCGCGCCATGACGAGATGCCGATGAGCCAGTCGGACTTCCATCACGCGACGCCGATCTACGAAGAGCTGCCGGGATGGTGGGAGGACATCTCGGGGTGCCGGCGCTTCGAGGATCTGCCGGCGAACGCGCAGTCGTACATCAGGGCGCTCGAGGAGCTGTCGGGCGCGCCGATCTCGGTCGTCGGTGTCGGCCCCGGCCGTGACGAGACCGTCGTCCTCCGCGACCTCCTCTGACCATAGGTCACTTGTCGCTCGGCGGTAGGACGGGTGGCCTACGGTCGGGCGACGAGTGACGGATCAGGGGTGCTAGGTGAACGGAGGGGCGCCGGTGCCGGTGATGCGGTGGCCGCCCCAGGGGTTGCGCTCGCCGAGTCGCGCGGGAGTCGGATCGCCTTCGCCGACCGAGATCTCGATCGTCGTCCGACCGCGCTCGGCTACCTGCGTACTCAGCCGCTCGTCGGGCGAGAGCCGGCCGTACCAGTGGTAGCTGCCGTCGATCGGCTGGAAGAAACCATGCAGTTGCCCGTCGACCTCGACGGTCCCGTCGTCGAGATGCACCTGGACCGGCCCGCGGTAGCCCTCGTCGGTCATCGCGCCCCTCGCGTACGGAATTGTGCGCGAATGGTCGAGGCGCCGAGCCCGTGCGGGCGATTCGCGCACGAAACCGAAAACCCGCCGGTGCTCACGCCGCCGCCTCGTCGAAGTCCGGCTCTAGGGCGTCGATCAGACCGGCACGCTTCCAGAACCGCTTGCCGAGCCCGCCGATCATGCCGTACTCGTGCAGCGTCGCCGTCACGCGTCGGGCCGCCCAGGCTCGCGACCGGCGCCAGTGCGGATTGGCCGCCGCGACGCGAGCCGCCTGCTTCGGGTCGAGCCCGACAGCGGCGTACACCCACGGGTGGATCAGCTGCGACGACGCGAACAGCGCGACACCGCCCACCATGAACTTCGTCCACTGCCGCGAGAGCCACCCCCGTTCGACCCACTCGCGCGCCGCCTCCTCGCGGGCGTACCGCATGTGTCGGGTCTCCTCGACCACGTGGATGTGCGACACCATGCGGACCAGCGGCTGCAGCGACTCGTCGTCGCGGGCCTCGCGCTGGAGTTGGTCGAGCATCTCCTCGACGAACAGCGCCCCCGCGAATGTCATCGGCCCGTTGGACACGGTCTTGAAGAACCGGCCGAGGAAGTGGGTCTGCGTCCGCGGCCGATAGTACGGCGCACCGAGCCGATCGATCATCTTGCCGAACATCGTCGAGTGGCGGCATTCGTCGGCGATTTCGGTGTACGCGTACTGCACGTGTGGCGTGGTCGGGTCCTGGTCGTACGCGCGGCGCACCAGCATCTGCATGAGGATGCCCTCGAACCAGATGCCGATGCTCGCGATGCTCGCCACCTCGTGCTTGGACAGCTCGACCCGCTGCTCCTCGGTGAGTTGCTCCCAGAGCTCCGTGCCGTAGAGCGACGATCGGTGTCGCGGTGTGAAATAGCGACCCGGCTCGAGCGCGGCGTCCCAGTCGATGTCGATGACCGGGTCGTACGTCGTGGTCGCCGACGACCGAAGCAGTCGCCGGCTGGTGCGTTGCCGGGCGTCGTCGCTCAGGTCGACCGGCTTGGAGTCGACGGTGCGGGTCGCCATGATTCCTCCTGAGTTCGATTCCGTACCGACGGTACGTATCAGCGTCAATGTAACATCGCTCATGACATGAGGGAACCCGCCCGCTAACGGGGCGGGCGGGCTCCCCCCGGCTCTGGTGCCGATCCGCCGTACGTCGTCGCCCTTGGAGCTGCTCACCGTCCACCCCTTCGCCGTTGGCGTTACATCGCACGTCAGAAAGGTTGGGTCGCCGAGGCAACGGAGAGCCCGCCGAATCTCGTCTTACGGGCGATCACCCCGGAGGATCGTGCCGATGGACGAAACGGAGTTCGTGGAGCTCGTGCCTGTGCTCGGCCGTCGGCTGCGGCGCACGGCGTACCTCATGTGCGGGAGCTGGTCGAAGGCGGAGGACGCCGCACAGGAGGGGCTGGTACGCGTCTTCGTCGCGTTGCCGCGAATCGAACGCAAGGGTGGGATCGAGGCGTACGCGCGGCGCTGTGTCGTGTCGGCGCTGATCGATCAGGCCAAGCGGCCGTGGCGGCGTGAGTCCCCGGATGTACTGGCCGAGCAAGATCATGCCGATCCGACCGATGCCGAAGCGCTCGTCGACCAACGGCTGGCGATGATCCAGGTCCTTCAGCAGCTGCCGTCGAAGCAGCGGGCGGCCGTCGTGTTGCGCTACTACGACGAGCTGAGTGTGAGCGAGACCGCCGAGGCCCTCCGCGTGTCGGAGGGCACCGTCAAGAGCCAGACCGCGAAGGGATTGGCGAATCTTCGATCTCAGATCTTGATGCTCGCGAGACGTGAAGGTGGAGGCGACAGATGAGCGACGAAATCGTCGAAGCCCTCAAGTGCGCAGGCTCCGACGACGGTCGGCCACTGGGCTTCGGGGCCGACCAGATCGTGCATGTGGGTCGGATCCGCCGCCGTCGACGTCGCGTGTACGGGGGATCGGCGACCGCACTCGGCGTCGCGGTCGTGGCGATCGCCGCGGTGGCGCTCCTGCAGCCGTCGGGGCCTGGCCAGTCGCTCGGCGAGCCAGCCACCGTACCGCTCGACCGGGGGCCGATGTCAGAGGCGGAGGTCTGGAATGCTGTGGCTGGCATGTGTCCGGGGGAGCCGGACGGCCTGACCACGATCTACGCGCGGCAGGTCGACTCGTCGAGCGGGACGGTTCCGGCAGTGCTGGCAACGGGACAAAGGCGCAATGGCTTGGTGTACACGTGTGGCACCCACTGGGCGTTCCGTGGCAAGGGGTCAGTGATGCGGATGCCGGACCGGGCCCATCCGATCGTGCCGATCGCGAGCGACCTTGCGACGGGAAGCATCGAGGGAGCGTGGGGCTCGGAGGGCGGGTACCTCCGGGTGGCCGACTCGATCGCAAGGGTGGAGACCCGCGTCGACACGCCGGGCGGCTCGGAGCCATGGCGAGTGTCCAGGCCCTACGACGGCGTCGTCTACTGGTCCGCGTGGGCCGAAGAGGGCGCCTTCGACGCCGACGACGAAGTGTGGCTGCGGTGGCGAGCGTTCGACACCGACGGCAACCGGGTCGACCCCGCGCTGATGCCCCTCCAACCACAGCTGATCGACCCCACGGGAGACAACGAGGTCGCTGCCGAGTACGACGAGATACACGGACTGATCAGCCGGGTCGCCCACGATGACCTCCAGACCGAGCGAGGAACCCTAGAGGGCGGATCCGGCCGCTACGGCAGCCGGGACGACGCCGGATGGTCCAGCGTCGCCACGTGGTTGTCCTGGTCGCCGTGGCATCGCACGGCGACTGCCGAGGTCGAACTGTCCTTGAACCGACCGGGCACGGTCACCGACGACGAGCTGCGAACCCGGATCGGCTGTCAGCGCCAGTTCGAGTGTCACGAGGTCGATCTCGGTGACCAGGGATCGGCGTGGGTCGGCGAGAACGGCGAGGGCAGCTTCGGCGTCGGCTATGTCCAACCAGACGGCGAGATCGCCTACATCGTCATCGACACCGAGGATCCGAACCTCGTGGAATCGGATGTCGCGATCGACATCACCGTCGATGAGGCGATCGACTTCGTGACCGACGACCGACTCGATCTGCCAGCGCCATAGCGCAACCGCCCGGCCCGCAACGTGAGAGTCGCCGCCCGACGGCCGTAGGCTGAGTCACTGTGATGCCACTTGTCATCGGCGGCGGCGGGCGCGAGCACGCGTTGGCCCTCGCACTCGTTCGGGATCAAAACGTGACGCGGGTACACGCGGCGCCGGGCAACCCAGGCATGGCCGCGATCGCCGACATTCATGCGGTCGACCCGCTCGATGGCGACGCGGTGGCCGCGCTCGCCAAGGACATCGGCGCCGACCTGGTCGTGATCGGGCCGGAGGCGCCGCTGGTCGCCGGCGTCGCTGATGCGGTACGCGCGGCCGGCGTCGCCTGCTTCGGTCCGTCGAAGGACGCGGCACGTATCGAGGGCTCCAAGGCGTACGCGAAGGAGGTGATGGCGTCGGCCGACGTACCCACTGCGCTGGCCCATGTGTGCGAGACCGAGGCCGAGGTCGCCGCGGCGCTCGACGCCTTCGGCCCGCCGTACGTCGTGAAGGACGACGGACTCGCCGCGGGCAAAGGCGTTGTCGTGACCGACGACCGTGAGACCGCCATCGCACACGCGAAGACCCACGGCCGCGTCGTGATCGAGGAGTATCTCGACGGGCCCGAGGTGTCGCTGTTCGGCGTCACCGACGGCGAGACCGTCATGCCCTTGCAGCCGGCGCAGGACTTCAAGCGGCTCGGCGACGGCGACGCCGGACCCAACACCGGCGGCATGGGCGCCTACACCCCGCTGCCCTGGGCCCCGGCCGATCTGGTCGAAGAGGTCACCGAGCGGGTGCTGCAGCCGACGGTTGACGAGATGGCGCGGCGCGACCGGCGGTACTCCGGGCTGCTGTACGCGGGGCTCGCGCTGACGTCGCGCGGCGTACGAGTCGTGGAGTTCAACGCTCGGTTCGGCGACCCCGAGACGCAGCCGCTGCTGGCCCTGCTGGACTCGTCGTTGTCGACCCTGCTCCATGCGTCAGCGACCGGCCGGCTGCACGAGGTCGAGCCGCCGCGATTCCGCCCGGGCGCCGCGGTCGCAGTCGTCGTGGCGGCCGACGGCTACCCGTCGAGTCCGCGCAAGGGCGATCCGATCGGCGGCGTAGATGCCGCCGATCTGATGGAGGGAGTGTCAGTGCTCCATGCGGGCACGGCGCTCGACTCCGATGGTCAGTTGGTCACCGCTGGGGGTCGGGTGTTGGCCGTGACCGCGACCGGCGACGATCTCGTCCAGGCGCGGGAGCGCGCGTACGCCGGTGTCGCCGTCATCGACATCGACGGCGCGCAGATCCGCACCGACATCGCCGCGCACGCCTAAATCCTTCTGAGGCCACTCGGCGTGAGGCGGGGGCGCGAAAGTGTTGGCGCGAAACCGCAGCGTGGCTGAAGAGTTGGTGCAGGATCGCGCCAACTCTTCAGCCCGGAGCACCAGCGTCAGGCGCCGTCCTTGAGGTCGCGGAGAATCCGCTGGCTCGCGAGCTTGCCCGGCGCGCCCATCACGCAGCCGCCCGGGTGGGTCCCCGAGCCGCACTGGTAATAGCCCTCGATCGGAGTCCGATACTGACTCCACCCCGGCGCGGGCCGGAAGAAGTACATCTGCGGCGCCAAGAACTCGCCGGCGAAGATGTTGCCCTCCGACAGGCCGACGGTGCGCTCGATGTCGAGCGGCGTCACGACCTCGCGATGCAGCACCAGGTCGCTGAAGCCGGGGAAGAACGACTCCAGCGTTGACTGCACCGTGTCGCCGAGCTTGTCTCGCTCGGCGTCCCAGTCGCCGTTCTTGAGCTCGTACGGCGCGTACTGGATGAAGTTCGACATGACGTGCTTGCCCGGCGGCGCCATGTCGGGGTCGATGACCGACTGGATCGCGGCGTCGATGTAGGGCCGGGAGCTGTACCAGCCGTACTTCGCGTCGTCGTAGGCTCGTTCGAGGTATTCCATCGTCGGCCCGATGTTGACGAAGCCGCCGAACTGGTCGATCCGGTCGCGCAGCGCCGGGAACACGGGCAGCCCGTCCAACGCGAAGTTGACCTTGGCCGACGTGCCCTGGAAGCGGAACCGGTTGATGTCCTCGACGAACTCGCCGGGCAGTTCGCGGCGGTCGACGATCTCGAGGAAGGTCCGCCGCGGATCGAGGGCGCTGACCACGACCGGCGCCCGGAGCTCGGTCCCGTCGGACAACGCGACGCCGACCGCCCGCCCCTCGCGAGTGATGACGGTCTCGACCGGCGACTCGAGCCGGATCTCCGCACCGTACGCCTGGGCCGCCCGAGCCACCACCTGGGTGAAGCCACCGTTGCCGCCCTTGTGGAAACCCCACACGCCGTACTCACCGTCGTGCTCGCCCATCGAGTGGTAGAGCAGCACGAGCCCGGAGCCCTGCGACATCGGCCCGACCTTGGTGCCGATGATGCCGGACGACGCGATGTAGCCCTTGAGGATGTCGCTCTCGAAGTAGTCGTCGAGGAAGTCGGCGGCCGAGCCGGTCAGCAGCCGGACCAGGTCGTGCAGCACCTTCGGCTCGACGCCCTTGAGATGCGAGACGAGGTCGGCCAGCGCCTCGGCGTCCTCCGGTGTCTTGCCCCACAGGTCCGGCGGCGCCTTGTCGAGCAGCGGCCGCACCAGTTGCACGACGCGGGACATGTCGTGCTCGTAGCGCTCGTACGAGTCGGCGTCGTGCTTGGAGTGGCGGCGGATCTCCTGCAGGTTTTCGTCCTCGTCCGATCCGAGCAGGAGGTAGTCGCCGTCTTCCGTCGGGGCGAACGACGACGGCATCTCGATGGGCAGGAAGCCGTGCTTGACGAGGTCGAGCTCCTGGACGATGTCGGGCCGCAGCAGGCTCAAGGCGTACGAAAACGTCGTGAAGTGGAAGCCGGGATAGAGCTCCTCGGTGATGGCGGCGCCGCCGACCAGGTGTCGGCGCTCGAGGATCAGGGTCCGCAAGCCGGCCTTGGCGAGGTAGGCGCCGTTGACGAGCCCGTTGTGGCCGCCACCGACGACGATCGCGTCGTACTCAGTGCTTTGTGTCATGGTGTGGCCGTCTTTCGCTCGGGGTTGAACAAGGGCACCCGGGCCGTGGAGGCGCGAGCCCGCTGGTACTCGTGGTCGATGGTGATCTCGACGTGGACCTCGGAGTCGGGCGCCGCGTACTGCGGCTGGACGCGGGCCAGACCGATGTGGCGTTGCAGGACCGGCGAGTACATCAGGGTCGTGGCATAACCGACCTGGTCACCGCTGTCGACGTCGTAGAGCATCGACTCCCACGGCAGCGGCACCGGATCCTTCGGCGTGATCAGGCCGGCCTCGGCATGCAGCCGGTCGAAGTCGCGCCAGTCGACCACCAACCCGGTCATCGCCCAGCGCGAGGTCTTCTCGGCCAGCTCGCGCCGGATCGCGTCGCGACCGATGAACGGGCGGTCGTCGGAGTCGATGCCGCGCAGCATCCAGCCGAGGCCGAGCTCCTTCGGTGTGAAGCGCTCCTGGTCGGTGTAGGCCAGCCGGCTGGATCCGAACTCGACGTCGATCAGGATCAGCCCGGCCTCGATCCGGGCCATCAGCAGGGCTTCCTCGCCGAAGGGCCGCATCCCGTGGCCGCGCCCGGCGTCCATGATGGCGTCGAACACCGTCTCGGCTTCCTCACTCGGCACCCAGACCTCGAAGCCGAGATCGCCGGTGTAGCCGGTGCGTGAGATCCGGACCGCCGTCGAGCCGATCTTGGCTGCCGCGTGGTCGAAGTACGCCAGGTCGTTGACCTCGGGGGCGAGCGTTGCCAGCGCCGCCCGCGACCGTGGGCCCTGGACGGCCAGCGCGCCATATTCGTCGGAGACGTCCTCGATCGCGACGTCATATCCGACCGCGAGATCGCTGAGGTAGCCCAGGTTGGGCCGCGCCGCGGTCAGGAAGTACTCGTTGTCGGAGTGCCGGAAGAACACCCCGTCCTCGAGCACGAAGCCGCGGTCGTCGCACCACACGCTGTACTGGGCGTGTCCCGGCCGGCATTTGCGAATGTCCCTGGTGAGTACGCCGGCGAGGAACCGCTCGGAGTCGCGACCGCGTATCCAGTACTTGAAAAGCGGCGATGTGTCGAAGACACCCACACCGTTTCGGATCGCGAAGTACTCGTGCTTAGACGACGTGTCGTACTTGACGGCGGACAAGTACCCGGACCAATGGGCCCAAAGGCCCGTGCGGTTCATCGGAGCCAGTCGTTCGTGGAAAGGCGTGGTCTGCACCATGACCAAAACCCTAAGCGCTCGAGGCGGTCTTCGGGACCCCCTGACTGACTGTTCGATCAATTTATCTGGTGGCGCGTGTGGCCCTTGATCGCCCAGGCTGCCGGCGACCGACCCTCCTCGTTCTCTCGGACGTCACCTGGTTCTCGACGCTGCCGACCGGCGCCGCGGTGGACGCTCGCTACCTCCCGTCGACGACTGGCATGTTCGTCGCCGGGCTCTGGCGCGACCGGGATCCGCGGGCAGCCAGCGCACCGGTGATCGTCCACGGCACGACGCAGGTTGGCAGTCGCTATCTCGGGTTGGCGACCGATCCGTTCTCGCGCGGAGATGCCGAGCGCGAGTGGCCGCTGATCGCACAGGCCGCAATGTGGTCGAATCTGACCGACCAGTGACAAGTCGTACGCCGGATGACGCCCCCACCGTGGTCATAGCCGACCCGAGGATGGCCAGCCTTCGCGGCGGCGATATATTGGCGCGACCAGCAGCGTGGTGGAGCGTTCGGACGACTGACTCACGAATCAATATCGATGAGTCAACCGACCCGTGACAACCCCCAGACCCGACGATAGTCTGCTGGACGCCTCACCGGAGGAGGGGACGTCATGCGACGAACATCGGCCGTCGTGTCGGTGCTGTCCGTATTCGCGCTTGCGCTGGCAGGCTGCTCTCGGTCGGACGACGATTCGAGTAGCGAGGCACCATCCGAGGGTGGTGTGTGCGACACAACCGACGCGACAGGGGATCTACTTGCGCAGATCTGCGAAGAGGGCACGATCTCCGTTTCGACCGACCCGAAGTATCCACCGCAGTCGTCCCTCAATCTGGAGACCGGCGAGTACGAGGGCTTCGACATCGACGTAGCCACCGAGATCGCCAACCGGTTGGGCGTCGGCATCGATTGGCAGACACCGTCTTGGACCGTCCTGACGGCCGGTAGCTGGAACAATCGCTGGGACATGAGCGTCGGCTCGATGACGCCGACGAACGACCGGCAGCGGGTGCTCGACTTCACCCAGCCGTACTACTACGTGCCGGCCGTCGTCGTCGTGCACGAGGACAACACCTCGATCAAGGACCTGTCGACAGACCTCGACGGCAAGACCATCGGCGTCTGCAGCGGGTGCACCTACGACCAGTTCCTGACCAAGGACCTGAACATCAAGGGCTACTCGTTCGACTTCGTGATCGACGACGTCGATCCCACCGGTTACGACACCGACACGACGGCGCTGCAGGATCTCGCACTCGGCGACGGCGTTCGGTTGGACGCGGTGATCACCTCGCTGACCACGGCGCAGGGCTTCATCGACAACGGCCAGCCGGTCAAGATCGTCGGCAAACCGGTGTTCTACGAACCGCTGGCTGCGGCATTCGACAAGGACTCTCAGCTCGACGACGCCAGTCTGGTCGCGGCCGTCGACGAGATCATCGGCGACATGCACGAAGACGGCACTCTCACTCAGTTGTCCGAGAAGTGGTACAACGGAACTGACCTGACGGTTCAGCAGCAGTAGTGAGCGCGATGAGCGCGATGAGCGACCGGGTCGAGCGGTGGGCGCTCGCCAGTGCTCGGGTGCCGTTTCGCGTCAAGGTCGCCGTCGTATGGGTCGTGGTCTTCGCCTTCCTGGCCTTCTTCTTCTGGACCGCGCAGTTCGACACCGACTGGATGCTCGACAGGTTCGAGTACATCACTCGCGGACTTCAGTTCACGCTGTACATCGCGATCGGCGGCATCGTCCTCGCCACCGTGCTGGCCATATTCGGAGCGCTCGCCCGCATCTCGTCGAACCCGATCGCTTACGGCATTTCCGGGTTCTACGTGTCGTTCTTCCGCGGTACTCCGCTGATCGTGCAGATGTACTTGATCTACCTGGCGCTGCCGCAGGTCGCGGGCAATCTGCACGACCGCTTCGGCTCCCTGTTTCCCCAGTCCTTCGTCACCCAGCTCACCCTCGAGGCAGCGGTCGCCGGGACCATCGCGCTGGGCCTCAACTACGGCGCCTATATGACGGAGATCTTTCGGGCCGGCATCCAGTCGGTCGCCGGCGGCCAGGGCGAGGCGGCCGACGCGCTCGGGATGACGTACCGGCAAAAGATGCGCAAGGTCGTGCTGCCGCAGGCGTTCCGCGTGATCATCCCGCCGACCGGCAACGAGTTCATCGCGATGTTGAAGGACACCGCGCTCGTCGCGTTCCTCGGCACGACGGTCGCCAACGCGGAGATCTTCCGACGGGCGTCACTCGCCGGGCAGGCGGAGGTCAAGGGACTCGAGGCGCTCGTCCTCGCGGCCGGGCTCTACTGGGGCCTGACGATCGTGTTCACGTTCTTCCAGCGACGTCTGGAGACGCGTGTGTCCCGCGGCTACATTCGCACGGCACCGGTCCGCGCCGGCGACCACGACATCCCGCCCGAGCAGCCGCACGGCGGCGGAGGGGGGATCGCATGAGTACGCGCGACATCGTGATCCGGGTCGAGGATCTGCACAAGCGATTCGGCCACCTCGAGGTCGTCAAGGGCGTCGACCTGGAGCTGCACAAGGGCGAGGTCGTCGTCGTGTTCGGTCGGTCCGGATCCGGCAAGTCGACCCTGCTGCGCTGCATCAACTTCCTCGACGATCCGACCCGCGGCTGCATCGAGGTCGGCGGCGTACGGCTGTCCGGTGGCCATCGCACGCGTCGCAAGCGGGAGCAGGTCCGGCAGCTGCGGCTGCATGTCGGGATGGTCTTCCAGCAATTCAACCTCTTCCCGCACATGACGGCGCTCGACAACGTGATTGCGGCGCCCGCCTGCGCCGGCCTCGGCGATCGATCGACACTGGAGCGGCAGGCGAGGGACCTGCTCGACCAGGTGGGCCTCGCCGACAAGGCCGACGAACACCCGATCCGGCTCTCAGGGGGCCAGCAGCAGCGGGTCGCGATCGCGCGGGCGCTGGCGATGCGACCGGACGCGATGCTCTTCGACGAGCCGACCTCGGCGCTCGACCCCGAGCTCATCGGTGAAGTGCTGGCGGTCATGAAGTCCTTGGCGACCGACCTGCACATGCCGATGATCGTGGTGACGCACGAGATGGGCTTCGCCCGTGAGGTCGCCGATCGGATGCTGTTCTTCCACGAAGGCGTCGTCTGGGAAGAAGGGCCGCCGGAGCAGATCTTCGACGCCTGCCAGAAGCCGGAGACGAAGAAGTTCCTCGACGCCGTCCTCTGATCCGTACCCCCTTCGCGCCGCGGATGCGCGTCGGCCTCGCTTCTTCGCACCGAGGTTGCGCGTCGGCCTCGGCGATCAAGACGTGGAGTACGACGGTACTGGCGAGAGGTGGGGCAGGCACAAAATCTCGGCACGAGTGAGGTGCGGGAGAATGGGGACGTGACGATCCCGAACGTCTTGGCGCAGCGCTATCCGTCGGCCGACCTTGTCCGGCTCTGGACGCCGGAGCACAAGGTCGTGCTCGAGCGCCGGCTCTGGATCGCCGTGCTTCGGGCGCAGGCCGACCTCGGTGTCGAGATCCCCGGCGGTGTGATCGAGGCGTACGAGCAGGTCGTCGACAAGGTCGACCTCGAGTCGATCGCGGCCCGCGAGCGGGTGACCCGGCACGACGTCAAGGCCCGTATCGAGGAGTTCAACGCGCTGGCCGGCCACGAGCACATCCACAAGGGCATGACGTCGCGTGACCTTACCGACAACGTCGAGCAGCTGCAGGTGCGCGATTCGGTGCGGGTTGTGCGCGACCATGCGGTCGCGGCGTTGGCCCGGCTCGCGGAGCTGGCGACGCAGCACCGCGACCTGGCGATCGCCGGGCGCAGTCACAACGTGCCGGGGCAGGTGACGACGCTCGGCAAGCGGTTCGCCACGGTCGCCGACGAGCTGCTCGTGGCAGTCGAGCGTGTCGAGGAGTTGCTCGGGCATTATCCGCTGCGGGGACTCAAGGGCCCGATGGGTACGGCCCAAGACCAGCTCGACCTGCTCGGCGGCGACCCCGACCGGCTAGTCGCGCTGGAGCAGCGGGTCGCCGAGCACCTCGGCTTCGCCCGCGTCCTCTACAGCGTCGGCCAGATCTATCCGCGCTCACTCGACTACGAGGTCGTCGGTGGGCTGGCGCAGCTGGTCGCGGCGCCGTCCAATCTCGCGACGACGATCCGGCTCATGGCGGGCAACGAACTGGTCACCGAGGGGTTCAAGGCCGGTCAGGTCGGTTCGTCGGCGATGCCGCACAAGATGAACACTCGATCGTGCGAGCGGATCAACGGCCTCGCCGTCGTCGTACGGGGGTGCGTGACCATGCTCGGCGAGCTCGCCGGCGACCAGTGGAGCGAGGGGGACGTGTCCGACTCCGTCGTAAGGCGGGTCGCGCTGCCGGACGGGTTCTTCGCCGCCGACGGGGTCTTCGAGACGCTGCTGACGGTGCTCGACGAGTTCGGCGCGTTTCCGGCCGTCGTCGAGCGTGAGCTGCGTCGGTACCTGCCGTATCTCGCGACGACCAAGATCCTGATGGCCGCGGTCCGTGGCGGCGTCGGCCGGGAGCAGGCCCACGAGGCAATCAAGGAGCACGCGGTGGCGGTGGCGCTGGCCTCCCGAGAGGCGGTCGAGGCCGACGCCTTGGATCTGCTGGACCGACTGGCTGGCGACCCGCGCCTGGGCCTGTCGCGGGCGGCGCTCGCCGAGGCGGTCGCCGATCCGTTGGCCTTTGCTGGCGCCGCCCGCGACCAGGTGGACGCCGTGGTGGCGCGAGTCGAGTCGGTGGTCGCGGCGCATCCGGAGGCGGCGGCCTATCGGCCCGGGGAGATTCTGTAGCCGGGGGCGTGGCGGTTGCGCCTCGGGCTGCGTTGGCACTGGGGACCCCTGCGCCAAACCTATTGGCACTGGGGACCCCTGCGCCAAAACACAGTTGGCGCGATGTTCCCCAGTCGAGCCGTTCGTGACGCCAGCGGGATCGAGTGGGTTGAAGCGGGTGGATACGGGGTAGGCGAGCGGCATGACGCATCTCTCGGCTCTTCGTACTCGCTTCGTTCACCGGCTGACCGCGGCGATCGGCTCGGTCGTGCTCGCCGGCGCGTCGGTCGTCGCTGCCACCACCCCGGCGTCGGCCGTCGACAAGCTGACCCATGACGAGGCCACCGCGGCCCTGTCGTCGTCCGGCATCACCTGGGCGTCCTCCGGCAACTGCAGTGACCGCTACAACTCGACGTGCACCTCGTTCGATCAGGTCAACGTCACGACGATCCAAGGTATCCAGACGCTCAAGAGCGCCAGTGGATGCTCGATCAACGTGACTGGTGGTACCGAGGTGGGTCACGCGGATGGCACGTACAGCCACTGGAACGGCTACAAGCTCGACATCTCCAAGTACAGCTGCGTGAGCGGCTACATCACCAACACGTTCACCTACATCGGCGGATCCCAGTGGCAGTCGGCCGCCGGCAACATCTACTACGACGAGTCGAGTCACTGGGACGTCACGTACTACAACTGCGGCGGCTGCTGACCGGCCCCTCGACTGTTGGCGAGCCGCAGCCCTCGCCCGCCCGCCGGACTCGGTCTGGCAGCATGTGGGTCGTGGCTTCGACGATCGAGAACGCGACGCATCTGCACTCCGGCAAGGTCCGGGACCTGTACGAGCTGGCCGACGGCAACCTCCTCATGGTGGCCTCTGACCGGATCTCGGCGTACGACTTCGTCCTCGAGCCGGGCATCCCCGACAAGGGCGAGGTCCTGACCCGACTCTCGCTGTGGTGGTTCGACCAGCTGGCCGACGTCGTGCCCAACCACATGGTGTCGACCGACGTGCCCGACGAGGTACGCGGCCGTGCGGTCGTGGTGGAGCGGCTCGACATGTTCCCGGTCGAGTGCGTGGCGCGGGGCTATCTGACCGGCTCCGGGCTCAAGGAGTACGAACGGTCCGGCACCGTATGCGGCCTCCCGCTACCCGACGGCCTGCGCGACGGCGACCGGCTCGACGAGCCGATCTTCACGCCGACCACCAAAGCCCCGGTCGGTGAGCACGACGAGGCGATGACGTTCGACGACGTGATCGCATCGGTCGGCGCCGAACGAGCGGCGCAGCTGCGCGACCTGACGCTGCGGGCGTACGCGCGCGGCGAGTCGATCGCTCGCGAGCGCGGCATCATCCTGGCGGACACGAAGTTCGAGTTCGGTGCGCGGCCCGACGGTACGGTCGTGCTGGCCGACGAGGTTCTGACGCCGGACTCGTCGCGATTCTGGCCGGCGGACCAATGGCGTCCGGGCCAGGCGCAGCCGTCGTTCGACAAGCAGTTCGTCCGCGACTGGCTGTCCTCGCCCGAAAGCGGCTGGGACAAGGGCTCCGGCGCCGAGCCGCCTAGCCTGCCCGACGACATCGTCGAGAAGACCCGGGCACGCTACGTCGAGGCGTACGAGCGTCTGACCGGCGACCGCTTCTAGCCCGGGTGGCTTCTGGCCGCTTGCGACCGCCTCCCTCCCGTACGCGTGGTTTCGCGGGCGACATGTCCGACCTGCGGCACAGCAACTGGAGGGAGGCCACCGACGGCCCGCCGCCTTTCGGGGATTTCGCGTACTTTCGGTATCCGGGGGTTTTCGCACGCGGTCAACTGTGCTCGGATAAAGGGCGAACACGACGTTCGCGACCCGTGGAGGCCATCGTGCTCAACCTGTCCGTGATGCTCGAAGACAGTGCCCGAACGGTCCCGGATCGAGATGCCGTCGTCCTCGGTGACTCTCGCCTGACCTACGCCCAGGTCAATGCGGCGGCCAATCAGGTCGCCAATCTCCTTGTCAGCAAGGGAATTCAGCCCGGCGACAAGGTTGCCCTGTCGTGTCCGAATCTGCCGTACTTCCCGATCGTCTACTACGGCATCCTCAAGGCCGGCGCCGTCGTCGTGCCCCTCAACGTGCTCCTCAAGGGTCGCGAGATCGCGTACCACCTCGGCGACTCCAACGCTCGTGCGTACTTCTGCTTCGAAGGCACCGCCGATCTGCCGATGGCGACCGAAGGCTGGGGCGGATTCGGTCAGGCCGACGGCTGCGAGCACTTCTTCGTGATCACCGCCGATCCCGGTGCGGCCTCGCCGATTGGGGGGACCGAGACCCTCGGTGCGGCGATGGCCAACCAGCCGCCGACGTACGAGACCGCCCCGACCGACGAGTCGGACACGGCCGTGATCCTGTACACGTCGGGCACGACCGGCCAGCCCAAAGGCGCCGAGCTGACCCACGCCAACATGGTGTTCAACGCGCTCGGCAGCCAGCGTCTGCACGGCCGACCCGAGTCGGGTCGCGACGTCTACCTCGTCACGCTGCCGCTGTTTCACAGCTTCGGCCAAACCGTCGAGCTCAACGCCGGGTTCGGCGAGGGCGGCACGCTGGTGCTGCTGCCCCGATTCGACGCGGAGCAGGCGTTGGCCCTGATGCAGAAGGAGAACGTCTCGTTCTTCGCCGGCGTGCCGACGATGTACTGGGGCTTGCTCGGCGCCCTCGACGAGTCGGTCGACGTCGACCTCATCGCACGCAACATGCGGGTCGCAGTGGCCGGCGGGTCCTCGCTTCCGGTCGAGATACTCAAGGACTTCCAGGAGCGGTTCCACGTCCAGATCAAGGAGGGGTACGGGCTGTCCGAGACGTCCCCGATCGCGACGTTCAACCCAGCTGGTGCCGAGCCGCGACCGGGCTCGATCGGCACGCCGATCTGGGGCATCGAGTGCAAGCTGATCGACGCCAAGTGGAAGGAGATCACGGCTGTCGACGAGGTCGGCGAGATCGCGGTCAAGGGCCACAACATCATGAAGGGCTACTACAACCGGCCCGACGAGACGGCCGCCGTGATGCGGGACGGCTGGTTCCGGACCGGTGACCTGGCCCGCAGGGACTCTGACGGCTACTACTACATCGT
This sequence comes from Actinomycetota bacterium, assembly GCA_046725375.1. Classification (GTDB taxonomy): domain Bacteria; phylum Actinomycetota; class Actinomycetes; order Propionibacteriales; family Nocardioidaceae; genus DATFRX01. The sequence continues at coordinate 12,532 of JBKOYM010000080.1, read as the reverse complement.
CGACCGGGCGAAAGACATGATCAAGCGGGGCGGCTTCAGCGTCTATCCCCGTGAGATCGAAGAGGTCCTGATGACGCATCCGGCGGTGTCGCTGGTCGCGGTGATCGGGGTGCCGCACGAGTCGCTCGGCGAGGAGATCAAGGCGATGGTGATCAAGAACGAGGGCGACGCCACGACCGAGGACGAGCTGATCGCGTGGGCGAAGGAGCAAATGGCGGCGTACAAGTATCCGCGCATCGTCGAGTTCCGCGACTCCCTGCCGATGACTGCCACGGGCAAGATCCTCAAGCGTGAGCTTCGCTGACGGGCGGCGGGAGGCGCGCCCATTCCGGCCCGGGGTGGCCCTGGCCAATAGGTTCGTGCCGGCGCCACCCGGGCCAAAACGCGCCGCCGGCCGCCCCCCGCCCTAGACTGGCGGCGTCGGAATCGCCCGTACCTCTGGAGTGCCTCGTGCCCCGTGTCGTCGTCGACGTCATGCCGAAGCCGGAGATCCTCGACCCCCAGGGCAAAGCCGTGCACGGTGCCCTGCCGCGACTGGGGTTCGACGGCGTCACCGATGTACGCCAGGGGAAGCGGTTCGAGCTCGAGATCGAGGGCGAGCTGACCGACGAGCGGATGTCCCAGGTACGGGTGATAGCGGCAACGCTGCTGTCCAATCCGGTCATCGAGGACTTCGAGGTTCGGGTCGTCGGGGACGCCCCGCGATGAGGGTCGGCGTCGTCACCTTCCCCGGCTCGCTCGACGACGTCGATGCCATCCGCGCGGTCCGGTTCGCCGGGGCCGAAGCGGTGCCGTTGTGGCACGGCGACCACGACCTGCACGGCGTCGATGCGGTCGTGCTTCCGGGCGGCTTCTCCTACGGCGACTACCTGCGCTGCGGCGCGATCGCCCGGTTCGCTCCGGTGATGACCGAGGTGATCGCGGCGGCCGAGCGTGGCTTGCCGGTGCTCGGCATCTGCAACGGGTTCCAGATCCTGTGTGAGTCGCATCTGCTGCCGGGGGCGCTGATCCGCAACGACGTACGCCGGTTCGTCTGCCGCGATGTACGGCTGCGGGTCGACAACGCGACGACGGTGTGGACGTCGGCGTACGAAGCGCGTCAGGAGATCGTGATCCCTCTGAAGAGCGGCGAGGGCGGTTACGTCGCCGACGCCGACACGCTCGACCGTCTCGAAGGCGAGGGCCGCGTCGCCGTGCGCTACGTCGACGGCACTCCCAACGGCGCGATGCGCGGCATCGCCGGCGTCGCCAACGAGCGCGGCAACGTCGTGGGTCTCATGCCGCATCCGGAGCACGCGATCGACGCGATGTACGGCCCGGGCACCGACGGCCTCGGCGTCTTCGCGTCCGTACTGACGGTCGCCGCCGCCTGAGTACGTCGATGTCGTCGGAGACTTCACCGGTGGACGACCTGCCGATCGTCGACGAGCGCCGCGTACTCGTGTCCGCATCCGCGGCTGCGGTGTGGCGTGCGCTCGGCCAGCAACTCGCACGGTTCTCGCGCTCCGCGCCCAGCGCCTATGCGCATCTGGTCTCCGCCGTGCCTCGACGGGCGTCCGGCCGAATGTTCGACGCGGACGCGACCGTGCCGGGCTTCGAGGTGGCCGACGTCGAGCCCGAGCGGCGGGTCCGGCTCACCGGCCGGCATCGGTTCTCGCAGTACGCGCTCGTGCTGACCCTGGACGCGCGCCCCGACGGCACTCTGCTCCGTGCCGGCACGTACGCGGAGTTTCCCGGACTCCATGGCGCCGTCTACCGGGCTCTGGTCATCGGCTCGGGCGGCCACGGCGTCTTCGTCGATCGGATGCTGCGCACCGTTCGCCGCCGGGCCGAGGCGCCGGTTTGATTTGGCGCTGGGGAACCCTGCGCCAATAGGTTCGTCGCAGGGGACCCCTGCGCCAACGCTCACCCCGCGGCGACCAGCCCGACCGCGAGCCCGGCGAGGCCGAGCCCGATCCCTTGCCAGCGGGCGATGTGCTCATGCAGCACGATCGCCGCGAGCACGACGGTCGCCGCGGGGTAGAGCGACGTGAGTACGCTCGCGACGGCAAGCAGGCCGGAGTGCGTAGCCAGGACGAACAGCACCGTCGCCGCCGCCCCGAGGAGACCGGGAATCGCCGCCTGGGCCGTATCCCGGCCGCGCGGCAGGCCGACGTCGGCCCGCGCGGCCACCACGACGAAGAGGATCGCCGACGCAACCCCCTGCGCGATGACAAGCGGCCCGAGTCCGGCGTCCTCTGGCACTTGGCCGAGGCCCACGAACAACACTCCGAACCCGGCGCCGGCGAGCAGACCGTCCACCACGTCCTGCGAGCGCGGCCGGCAGTTCGGCTCGGCCTCGCCGAGAATCTCGTCGTGCTCGGTGCCTCGGGCGATCAACCAGATCGCGGGGAGTGCGATCATCACGCCGACCCACGTCGCAGCCGATGGCCGCTCGCCGGTCGCGACCCCGACGATGACCGGCAAGAGCGCGGCGCCCACCGCGGACAACGGCGCGACGACGCTCATCCGGCCCGATCCGAGCCCGCGATAGAGCATCGCCGTCCCCAGGGCGTTGCCGACTCCGGCAGCCACGCCCCATGCCAGGTGGCCGATTGTGGGCGATCCACCCACTGCCGCGGCGACGACGACCGTGCCGAGGGTGGCGACCGCGGTGCCGATGGCAGCGACCGCCCAGGCGTCGACACGCCGTGAGACCAGGCCACCGACGAAGTCCGACAGCCCGTACGCCAGCGAGGCGGCGAGCGCGAAGATGACAGTCACCTCTCGGACCCTAGGCCAGCGCGGTGACTCAGGTGGCCTCGGATCGAGAGTTGAGATCTCGCACGGAGCATCCGCAGTCCACCCGGCTCAGCAGTCGCCCAAGGCTCCGACGGGCCGCTCGTCGTCGGTAGCCTTTGGTCGTGACCGATGCGACCGCACCAGTCGATCCGCCCGTTGACACCGTCGAGCACGCGGCCCACACGCCCGAAAAGCCCCAGCCGTGGTCCGAGCTCGGGCTGAAGGGCGACGAGTACGAACGGATCCGCGACATCCTCGGTCGCCGGCCGACGAGCAGCGAACTCGCCATGTACTCGGTCATGTGGAGCGAGCACTGCTCGTACAAGTCGAGCAAGATCCACCTGCGTCGGTTCGGCGAGCTGCCGGACGAGACCCCGGTCGGCAAGTTGCTCGCCGGCATCGGTGAGAACGCCGGCGTCGTCGACATCGGACAGGGGTACGCCGTCACGTTCAAGATCGAGTCGCACAATCATCCGAGCTACGTCGAGCCCTATCAGGGCGCGGCGACCGGTGTCGGAGGCATCGTCCGCGACATTCTCGCGATGGGAGCCCGCCCGGTCGCCGTGATGGATCCGCTTCGGTTCGGCCCGCTCGACGCGCCCGATACCAAGCGCGTGCTGCCCGGTGTCGTCGCGGGCATCGGCGGCTACGGCAACTGCCTCGGCCTGCCCACCATCGGCGGCGAGGCGGTGTTCGACCCCTCGTACGCCGGCAACCCACTCGTCAACGCTCTCTGCGTCGGCGTACTCCGGCATGAGCAACTGCACTTCGCCAAGGCGTCCGGCGAGGGCAACCGGGTGATCCTGTACGGCGCCCGCACCGGCGGGGACGGCATCGGGGGCGTGTCCGTACTCGCGAGCGAGACGTTCGGCGACGAGGGCCCAAGCAAGCGGCCGAGTGTGCAGGTCGGCGATCCGTTCATGGAGAAGCTGCTCATCGAGTGCACGCTGGAGCTGTTCGCCGAAGGCGTCGTCACCGGTATCCAAGACCTCGGCGGCGCCGGCCTGTCGTGTGCGACGTCCGAGCTGTCCAGCGCCGGCGACGGTGGCATGCACGTCGACCTCGATCGCGTGCCGCTACGCGACTCCACGCTCACCCCGGAAGAGATCCTGATGAGCGAGTCGCAGGAGCGGATGATGGCGGTCACCCGGCCGGACGACGTCGAACGCTTCCTCGAGATCTGCGCCAAGTGGGACGTCGAGGCCCATGTCATCGGCGAGGTCACCGCGGGCGGTCGGCTGGTCGTCGACTGGCATGGCGAGACCATCGTCGACGTGCCGCCGCGTACGGTCGCACACGAGGGTCCGGTGTACGAGCGCGACTACGCCCGACCCGCGAGCCAGGACCTGCTCCTCGCCAATCGGGCCGAGGCTCTGCCGCGGCCGGCGACCGGCGAGGAGCTGCTCGAGACCCTGCTGCTGCTGGCGTCGTCGCCCAATCTCGCCGACAAGTCGTGGATCACCGACCAGTACGACCGGTACGTGCGGGGCAACACGGCGCTGGCCCAACCCGACGACGCCGGCGTGATCCGGGTCGACGAGGCTGAGTTCATCCCTGGCGACGATCCGCCCTATCCCCCGTACGGTGGCCTCGGGATCGCGGTTGCGACCGACGGCAACGCCCGGTTCGTCGCGCTCGACCCGTACACGGGCACGCAGCTGGCCCTCGCCGAGGCCTACCGCAACGTCGCGGTCAAGGGCGCCCAGCCGGTCGCGGTGACCGACTGCCTCAACTTCGGCTCACCCGAGGATCCGGCGGTGATGTGGCAGTTCGCCCAGGCGACCGAGGGTCTCGCCGAGGGCTGTCGGCTGCTCGGCATCCCGGTGACCGGCGGCAATGTCTCCTTCTACAACCAGACCGGCGACACGTCGATCCTGCCGACGCCGATCGTGGGGGTACTCGGCGTCCTCGACGGCGTCGCGACGCGGATTCCGATGGGTTTCCAGTCGACCGGTGACGCGATCTACCTGCTGGGCACGACCCGGCCGGAGCTGTCCGGTTCGGAGTGGGCGTACGTCCGGCACCACCATCTCGGCGGCACCCCTCCGGCCGTCGACCTTGCGGCCGAGCAGCGGCTGGCCGACGTGATGGTGACGGCGGCCCAGTCGGGTCTGGTGTCGGCGGCGCATGACCTGGCCGAAGGCGGGCTCGGCCAGGCGCTCGTGGAGTCGTGCCTGCGGCATGGGCACGGAGCCAGAGTCGATCTCCTGGGCGACGCGTTTGTCGAGCTGTTCAGCGAGTCGGCCGGGCGGGCGATCGTGGCGGTGGATCTGGCGGCGCAGGCCCGGTTCGAGGAGTTGTGCGAAGCGAATCATCTGCCGTGGAAGCAGATCGGTGCCGTACACGAGGCAGGCTCCGACGCGACTCTCGACGTGACCGGGCAGTTCACCGTGTCGCTGGCCGAGCTGCGTACCGCATGGGCAGCGACCATCCCACGGGCGATGGAGCGCTAGCGACCCTGTCGGCTCAGCTCTCGACCGCGACGGACTCGCAGCCGGTCAGGACGTCCCTCGGATCGACGTGGTTCCGATAGGTGACGTCGTCGCGTCCCTTGCCGCACCGGACCCGATCGCGTACGCCGTCGTCACGGATGACCAGGGAGTCACGGCCCGGCCCGAGACGGGTGGAGTCGCGTCCGCCCCCAAGGAGGCCGAAGTCGGCGTTCGTGCCGGTCGCCATACGGTCCGCGCCGTGGCCGTCGGTGAAGGCGTCCGGACCGGTGCCGCCGTGCAGGCGGTCGCTGCCTCGGCCCCCGAACAGCCCGTCGCCGAAGGTCTCGAACCCGCGACGCCCGCGGCCTCCCCAGAGAGTATCGTCGCCGGGTCCGCCGCCCAGCGCGTCGCGGCCTCGGTTGCCGCGGAGTACGTCGGCGCCGCGTCCGCCGTCGAGCCGGTCGGCGCCCCGCCGGCCGATGAGGACATCGTCTCCGGCAAGGCCTCGGATCTGGTCGGGTCCCGACGTCCCGACGAGACGGTCGTCGCCGTTGGTACCGACGATGGCGTCGGGGGCGGCCGAGGCGGAGTAGCTTCCGGCCGCCATGGTGACCGCCGCCATGGCGAGGGCGGCAACTCTGCAGCGAGTACGCACGAGATGCTCCCTGTCGGCTGTCCCGTAGCGGACCAGGGACCATGAGCTGGGTTTTCGTCCCATGCCGATCCAGCTGCGACAGCTCTCCAACAAGGATTATGCCGCGTGGTGCGGGCCGCATGGATGGCGACCCTAGGCGACCCGAGCCGCGCGCTTCGTCATCCGCCACATGCTAGGTCGAGCCGACGTCGGCGCTAGTGGCTACATTGCCCCTGTGTCGGCTCGACTTCGTCACCTGTCCGACGGGGAGTACGCCGCCCTGCGAGCGCGGCTGGCTGCGGGGCATCGGAACCCGAACCTGCTCAAGGAGTTGACCAAACACCTGCTGGCGGTCCTCGCCGAGCGGGCTCCGGGACACAGCGTCGAGGTACGGGTGCCGCCGTACGGCGCCGTGCAGTGCATTCCCGGCGTACGCCACACGCGGGGCACGCCGCCGGCCGTCGTCGAGACCGACCCCGAAACCTGGATCGCCCTGGCGACCGGCGAACTGGCGTGGTCCGACGCCGTCGCGGCCGGGCGAGTCGCCGCGTCGGGGGAGCGGTCCGATCTGTCGCCCTGGCTCCCACTCGACGCGGATAGGTTGTCTCCATGACCGACGTGCCCGCGAAGATCGCCGAACTGCTGCCCGCCCTCCGCAAGGACCTCGAGGACTTGGTCCGGATCCAATCCGTCAGTGCCGATCCGACCCGACTCGGTGAGGTCGAGCGAAGCGCGCAGGCGACCGCCGACCTATTCGCCGCCGAGGGAGTCGACGTCGAGATCGTGCGGGCGTACGACGGTGCTCCGCCGGCCGTGATCGGCGAGCGGCGCGGGCCCGAGGGAGCGCCCACCGTGCTGCTGTACGCCCATCACGATGTGCAGCCGGAAAACGACCCGGCCGACTGGGACAGCCCGCCGTGGGAGCCTACCGAGCGCGACGGGCGACTCTATGGCCGCGGCGCCGCCGACGACAAGGCCGGCATCGTCGCTCATCTGGCTGCGCTCCGGGCGCTCGGCGACGACCTGCCGGTGACGGTCCGGCTCTTCATCGAGGGTGAGGAGGAGGTCGCGTCGGCCACCCTGCCAGCGCTGCTGGAGACGTACCAGGATCGACTTCGCTCCGACGTGATGGTGATCGCCGACTCGGGCAACTGGGACATCGGTGTGCCCGCGCTGACCACCAGCCTGCGGGGGCTGGTGCGGGTCAATGTCGAGGTTCGCACCTTGACGCATGGGGTGCATCAGGGTATATGGGGCGGTCTCGTCCCCGACGCCTTGATGACGCTTTCGCGGTTGATCGCCTCGTTGCACGACGACGCCGGAAACCTGCTCATCGAGGGCCTGGTCAGCGGGCCGGCCGCGGACGTGGACTACCCCGAGGAGCGGCTGCGTGCCGAATCCGGCGCGATCGAGGGACTCCGGTGGATCGGGTCCGGTTCGTCGGTTGAGCGGCTGTGGACCAAGCCGGCGCTCTCGGTGATCGGATTCGACGCTCCCAAGGTCGACGGCTCCTCGAACACGCTCACTCCCGCTGCCCGGGCGAGGCTGGCCCTGCGTACCGCACCCGGAGAGACGTCGAAGAACGCGATTGCCTGCTTGCAGGCGCATCTGGACAAGCATGTGCCGTGGGGAGCTCTGCTGTCGATCGAGGTGGTCGACACCGGCGAGCCGATCGCGATCGACGCGAGCGGGCCGGCGTACGACGCTGCCCGGGCCGCCTTCACCGAGGCGTGGGACGGCACGCCGCCGGTCGACATGGGGGTCGGCGGCTCGATTCCCTTCATCGCGGAGTTTCTCGAGACGTTCCCGGAGGCCAGTGTGCTGGTCACCGGCGTGGAGGACCCCGACACCCGCGCGCACGGCGCGAACGAGGGTCTGCACCTGGCCGAGTGGGCGCGGGCCTGCGTCGCCGAGGCGCTGCTGCTCCAGCGCCTGGGCGCGCTCGGCTAGTCGAGCGCCCACTCGGAGAGTTGGTGCGAAACTGCGCCAACCGTCGTTGGGACCTTCGATTTCACGCCAACAGTTGCCGGGGACCCGAGCACCGGGACACGTGTTGGCGTGATCCGCAGGTCCTGACCAGAGTTGGTGCGAAGTTACGCCAACACCGACGGACTCGGCGCGAGGGTGGCGGCCATCCGACCGTCCCCCTGACCCGTACACTGAAGACCGTGCCTCGCGTTGATGGTCGGCTCGGCGACCCGCACGACGACATCGCCAGGGACGCGTGCGGCGTCTTCGGCGTCTGGGCTCCCGGTGAAGAGGTCGGCAAGCTGACCTACTTCGGGATCTTCGCCCTCCAGCACCGCGGCCAGGAGTCGGCCGGCATCGCGGTCAGCAACGGCGAGCATGTGCTTGTCTACAAGGACATGGGCCTGGTCTCGCAGGTGTTCGACGAGCCGGCCCTCAACTCGCTCCGAGGCCACCTGGCGATCGGCCATACCCGCTACTCGACGACCGGCGCCAGCGTGTGGGAAAACGCGCAGCCGACGTTCCGGCCGACGCCGACCGGCTCGATCGCGCTCGCCCACAACGGCAACCTCACCAATACGTACGAGCTGGCCGAACTCGCCGAGCAGCGGTCCACCGAGGCCGGCGAGTTGGAGCTGGGCCATCGGCCGCACGACGCGGTCACGACCGACACTGGCGTGATGACGGCGCTGATGGCGTCCTATCCCGACCGCCACCTCGAGGACGCCGCGGTCGATGTCTTGCGGCAGCTGCGCGGCGCGTTCTGCCTGGTCTTCATGGACCAAGGCACGCTGTACGCCGCCCGTGACCCGCAGGGCATCCACCCCCTCGTCCTCGGCCGGCTCGGCGAGGGTTGGCTGGTGGCGAGCGAGACCGCGGCCCTCGACATCGTCGGCGGCACGTACGTTCGCGAGGTCGAGCCGGGCGAGCTGATCGCGATCGACGAGCGCGGCCTGCGCAGCCGACGGTTCGCCGAGCCGGACCCGAAGGGGTGCCTGTTCGAGTTCGTCTACCTGGCCCGGCCCGACACCCGGATCAACGAGCAGCGGATCCACTCCGTCCGGGTCGACATCGGACGCCGGCTGGCCCGACAGCATCCGGTCGAGGCCGACCTCGTCATCCCGGTGCCCGAATCGGGTACGCCGGCGGCGATCGGGTACGCGGAGGCCAGCGGCATCCCGTACGGTCAAGGCTTCGTCAAGAACTCGTACGTCGGACGTACCTTCATCGAGCCGAGCCAGACCATCCGCGAGCTCGGCATCAAGCTCAAGCTCAATCCGCTGCGCGACGTCATCGAGGGCAAGCGGCTGGTCGTCGTCGACGACACGATCGTGCGCGGCACAACGCAGCGGGCGCTGGTCCGGATGCTGCGCGAGGCCGGGGCGGCGGAGGTCCACATCCGGATCTCGTCGCCGCCGATCAAGTGGCCGTGCTTCTACGGCATCGACTTCGCCACCCGCGAGGAGTTGCTGGCGAGCGACTCGTCGGTCGAGGAGATCCGGCAGTCGATCGGCGCGGACTCGCTCGGCTACGTCGCGCTCGACGAGTTGGTCGCCGCGACCGGACAGCCGGCCGAACGGCTCTGTCACGCGTGTTTCGACGGGGTCTACCCGGTCGCGTTGCCGCACGAGGACCGGCTGGGCAAGGACCTCCTCGAGCCGCTGGTCTCCACATGACCGCTCCAGTTGCACCCGTTTTTGCGCAGTTCTGCGTCATCCAGCACGCCGACGGTGACGTAGAACTGCGCAAAATCGAAGGCGGTGGTCGGCCGTGAGCGGCACCGATTACGCCGCGGCCGGCGTCTCGATCGCGGCCGGCGACCGAGCCGTCGAGCTGATGCGGTCGTGGGTCGACAAGGCCAGCCGGCCGGAGGTCGTCGGCGGCATCGGGGGCTTCGCCGGACTCTTCGACGCGTCGGCGCTGAAGGAGTACGACCGGCCGCTGCTCGCCACGTCGGCCGACGGCGTCGGTACCAAGGTGGCGATCGCGCAGGCGCTCGACCGGCACGACACGATCGGGTTCGACCTGGTCGGGATGCTGGTCGACGACCTGGTTGTGGTGGGCGCCGAGCCACTGTTCCTCACCGACTACATCGCCTGCGGGCGGGTCGTCCCGGAGCGGATCGCGGCGATCGTGAGCGGCGTCGCGCAGGCGTGTGCGGAAGTCGGCTGTGCACTGCTCGGTGGCGAGACCGCCGAGCATCCGGGCCTGCTGGACCCGGACGAATACGACGTCGCGGGCTCGACGACCGGTGTGGTGGAGGCCGCTGACGCGCTCGGGCCGGAGCGAGTACGAGCCGGTGACCTGGTCGTCGCGATGGGGTCGTCCGGGCTGCACTCCAACGGATACTCCCTGGCCCGCCACGTGCTTTTCGACCGGGCCGGCTGGACCCTCGATCGGCACGTGGACGAGTTCGGCCGCAGCCTCGGCGAAGAGCTGCTGGAGCCCACCCGGCTCTACGCCGGGCCCTGCCTGGCGGCGGCTCGCGCGGGCCTCGTACACGCGTTTGCGCACGTCACCGGGGGTGGGCTCGCCGCCAATCTGGAGCGGGTCGTGCCGCCGGCCGTTTCGGTGACCGTCGACCGGTCGACCTGGCGGCCGCATCCCGTCTTCGAGCAGATCGGCCGACTGGGTGAGGTGGCCCGCTCCGACCTCGAGGGCACGTTCAACATGGGGGTCGGCATGGTCGCGATCGCACCGCCGGCCTCGGTCGACCGGCTCCTGCTTACCCTGCGCGAACACGAGATCGACGGCTGGGTCGCGGGCCATGTCGCGGACGATCCCGGCGGTACGGTCACGCTCAGTGGCGATTACGCCTGACGGGCCGCGTGCCGGCAACGGTTGGCGAGTTTGCACAGGCGAATCGGCTCTCAACCGTCCAAACTGCCAAGACTTGCGGCGGCGGGACCTGAGTGCCCGGTTCGTGCGTACTGATCGTGGCGACAGGGGCACACTACCCACATGATCCGTACGCGCGGAGCGAAAATCTCCGTTATCGATGTGCGTTTCCCGCCGTGGGCCAGGTACCGTTGTCCCCACGACAAAGTGACTGACAACGACCGGGGGTCCGTCACGGGCCACCCGGTTCAACCTGTGCGAGGGGGTCGTCCCCATGGGCCGCGGCCGAGCGAAAGCTAAGCAGACGAAGGTCGCTCGCGAGTTGAAGTACCGCACGTTCGACACGGACTTCGACGAACTGCAGCGGGAGCTGCACGGCGAGGACAATGGGTCAAAGGCATCGAGCGAGCGCGACGACGCCGACGATGACCTCGTCGCGCGCTACTCCGACTACGACGACTCCGAGTCGCCGGCCCGCTAGCGGAGCCCGTCTGCTCAGGGTGGTTCAACGTCCCGGCATCCAGACCGAGCGCAACCGTCCGACCTCGGTCATGCGCTGCTCTGCCCAGCGATCCGCCGCCACCGACGGCGGAATGCCGTCGCGGGCCGCGTGGGCGAGCACCTCACGCGTGATGTCGTAGATCTTCGTGGCGTTGACCTTCGCCCGGTCGAACGAGAAGCCCTCGAGCTCGTCGGCCACCTGGATCAGCCCACCAGAGTTGACGCAGTAGTCCGGCGCGTAGATGACGCCGCGGTCGGCCAGTATCTTCTCGATGCCCTCGTGGGCAAGCTGGTTGTTGGCACCGCCGCAGACGACGCGGGCCTGAAGAACCTCGGTGACCTCGTCGTCGAGCGCGCCGCCGAGGGCGCAGGGGGCGTAGATGTCGAGCGGCTGCCGGACCAATGCGTCGGCGTCGTCGACGATCTCCACGTCGGGATGGCTGGCCTTGATCTCAGCGATCGCCCGGGCGTTGACGTCGGCGACGACGACGCGCGCGCCGTCCTCGAGCAGGTGGCGCACGAGATGGCGGCCGACCTTGCCGACCCCGGCGACGCCGACGTAGCGGCCCTGGACGGTCGGCTCACCCCAGACGTGCTCCGCCGCCGCCCGCATGCCCTGGAAGACGCCGAACGCCGTCAAGACCGACGAGTCACCGGCCCCGCCGTGCGCGACGGTACGGCCGGTGACGAAGTCACATTCGCGGGCCACGACGTCCATGTCCTCGGAGTACGTGCCGACGTCGCAGGCGGTGATGTAGCGGCCACCGAGTGACTGGACGAATCGACCGTAGGCGCGCAGCAGCGCCTCGGACTTGTCGACCTGCGGATCGCCGATGATGACGGCCTTGCCGCCGCCGAGGTCCAATCCGGCCAGTGCTGCCTTGTAGGCCATGCTCTTGGAGAGGTTCAAGACGTCGACGAGCGCCTCGTCCTCGGTCGCGTACGGGTAGAAGCGGGTGCCGCCGAGCGAGGGCCCGAGGGCGGTCGAGTAGATCGCGATGATCGCGCGGAGTCCGGAGGCTTCGTCGGTGCAATAGACGACCTGCTCGTGGCCGGTGCCTCGGCCGAATACGCCTCCTGCTGTGTGGTCGGTCACGGTAGTGACCCTTCCTCGTCGGCCCACGGGGTGGTGCGGGCGTTCGAAACCCAGCCTAGTGTCGCGTGAAGCGACCGCCGCCGAGGAGCCACCGTGTCTCACGCCGCGCATCTCGGTGTGCCGCCGAGGCTCCGCGATGTCTCATGCCGCGAAACCAGCCTCGCTCGTTCCTCGCTCGGCGGCCAGGCCCATCCACGTACGGCGCGAGATCACGCCGGCTCCTCGGCTCCCCCCCATCCACGTACGCCGCGAGATCGCACCGGATCTTCGGCTTCCTCGGGT
>JBKOYM010000139.1:0-14380 GCA_046725375.1 Actinomycetota bacterium | reverse complement strand
GACGGTCGACGACCCGTACTTCGGCGGCGCGGGGCCGACCCGACGCGGCTGCCTCGACTGCGGCGAGTGCATGACCGGTTGCCGGCACGGCGCCAAGAACACGCTGGTCAAGAACTACCTCTACCTCGCCGAGCGGGCCGGGGCGACCGTGCATCCGATGACCACGGTGATGGCGGTGCGGCCGCGGCCACACGGCGGGTACGACGTGCTGACCCGGCAGACGACAGTCACGCGCCGGCGGGAGCGCCGTACGTTCACGGCCGAGCAGGTCGTCTTCGCAGCGAGCGCGCTCGGCACGCAGCGGCTGCTGCACCGGATGCGCGACCAGGGTTACCTGCCCCGGATCTCCGACCGGCTCGGCGTGCTCACGCGCACCAACTCGGAGTCGATCCTCGGCGCGATCGCCGGCAAGGACTCGACCGCCGACTTCAGCCGCGGCGTCGCGATCACGTCGTCGTTCCACCCCGACGAGTCGACGCACATCGAGCCGGTGCGCTACGGCAAGGGCTCCAACTTCATGTCGCTGCTACAGACCGTGCTCACCGACGGCGACGGCGACCGAGCGCGCTGGCGGGTCTGGCTGTCCGAGCTATGGCGTCAGCGTCGCGATGTACGCAACCTCTACGACCTGAAGCACTGGTCCGAGCGCACCGTGATTGCGCTGGTCATGCAGTCGCTGGACAACTCGATCACGACCTACACCAAAAGGTCGCGGCTCACCGGCCGGCGCCGGCTGACCTCGAAGCAAGGACACGGCGCGCCGAACCCGACCTGGATCCCGCAGGGCAACGAGGCGGCCCGCCGGCTGGCCGAGCTCGTCGACGGCACGGCGGGCGGGACGATCGGCGAGCCCTTCAACATCCCGCTCACCGCGCACTTCATCGGCGGCTGCGCGATGGGCGACTCCGCTCGCACCGGGGTGATCGACCCCTATCACCGGCTGTACGGCCATCTCGGACTGCATGTCGTGGATGGCTCGGCTATCTCGGCGAATCTCGGTGTCAATCCGGCGCTGACCATCGCGGCGCAGGCCGAGCGAGCGATGGCGCTGTGGCCCAACCGGGGTGAGGCCGATCGCCGGCCGCCGATCGGTGCGGCCTACCAGCGGCTGGCGCCGGTGCCACCGGTACGGCCCGTGGTGCCCGACGACGCACCGGGCGCCCTGCGGCTCCCCATCGTCGAAGTGTCGTAGGCCGCCGCCCGCACGTGTTGGCGCGAGATTGGCCAACAGACCGACAGGCTTGCGGTTTTGCGCCAACAGTTTGGGCGGCGTGCTGCGTGTAACGGCCTCGGGCCGTGGTTGCGAATGGCGCAAAGCCAGTGACGCAACCACAGCGCCGAGCGCCTCGGTCCCGGCGGCAAGCGAAGGGCCCGATCGCGGGAGCATGTGACCGGGCCCAAGCCGCTCGGATCACGGGGACCGAGCAATCGGATCTGAGTAGGGAGGGACAGCGCGGTCTCAGATCCTCACCCCGACTAACGACGCGTTCCGCCGCCGGTTACGGCCCGATTCTGAATTCGCGACATCTTTTTCCGGATCGCCCAACCCACCACCACAACGTCCCGAGATCCGAGGGTTAGACCCTCTTCGAGGGACGCCGCGTCGGGCCCGAGCGAGGGTCATCGCGCGACTAGGGCGGGTCTCCCAATCCCCGCCCTGCTGTGCGGTCCCTGGCGGGCGCCTCGCCGCGTTGTCGTCGCTCGACGCACAAACCCGGTGCGCCTTCGTTCCTCCGCCTTGCGAGGCATCCCGCCAGGAACCGCTCGCGACGGCCGCGGATTGGGAGACACGCCCTAGACTGCGGAGATACCTGACGTCTCGGACGGGAGAGCCGGCGTGGAGCATCCGGATCACGATGTCGTCCTCGTGGTCGACTTCGGCGCGCAGTACGCCCAACTGATCGCCCGCCGAGTACGCGAGGCCCGCGTCTACTCCGAGATCGTCCCGCACACCTGGCCGGTCGACCGGATGTTGGCCAAGCGCCCGAAGGCGATCATCCTCTCGGGCGGCCCGGAGTCGGTGTACGAGCCGGGCGCCCCGCGGCTCGATCCAGCCGTCTTCGACGCCGACGTACCCGTCTTCGGCATCTGCTACGGCTTCATGGCGATGGCCGCAGCCCTCGGCGGTGAGGTCAAGCACACCGGCATGCGCGAGTTCGGCCGTACGCAGGTCAGCGTTGCCGAGTCGGGCACGCTGCTGGCCGGACTGCCGAGCGCGCTGCGCACCTGGATGTCGCACGGCGACGAGGTCGTCGCGGCTCCGGCCGGCTTCGTCGTCAACGCGTCGTCGCCACGCGCCACGGTCGCCGCGTTCGAACACGTGTCGCGCGGCCTCGCCGGAGTGCAGTGGCATCCGGAAGTCATGCACACCGAGCACGGGCAGGCCGTCTTGGAGCGATTCCTGCTCGACATCGCGGGCTGCCGGCCGACCTGGACGATGGTCAACATCGTCGAGGAGCAGGTCGACCGGATCCGTGCGCAGGTCGGCGACAAGCGTGCGATCTGCGGACTGTCCGGCGGGGTCGACTCCGCGGTCGCGGCCGCCCTCGTGCAGCGGGCCATCGGCGACCGGCTGAGTTGTGTGTTCGTCGACCACGGGCTGCTTCGCCAGGGCGAGGCCGAGCAGGTCGAGCGTGACTACGTCGCGGCCACCGGCGTCAAGCTCACGGTCGTCGACGCGGCCGACCGGTTCCTCACCGCGCTCGCGGGGGTTGACGACCCGGAGCAGAAGCGCAAGATCGTCGGCCGCGAGTTCATCCGCGTCTTCGAGGCCGCCGAGCGCCAGCTGATCGCCGATGTCGGCGCGCACGGCGAGTCCGTCGAGTTCTTGGTGCAGGGCACGCTTTACCCCGACGTCGTCGAATCCGGCGGCGGCGAAGGAGCCGCCAACATCAAGAGCCACCACAATGTCGGCGGATTGCCCGAAGACCTCGGCTTCGAGCTCGTCGAGCCGCTGCGGGCTCTGTTTAAGGACGAGGTACGCGCGGTCGGCGAGCAGCTCGGCTTGCCGCCGGAGATCGTGTGGCGCCATCCGTTCCCCGGCCCCGGACTCGCGATCCGGATCGTGGGCGCCGTCGACGCCGATCGGCTGCGCATCCTGCGAGCCGCCGATGCGGTCGCTCGCGAGGAGATCACCAGGGCCGGGCTCGACCGAGACGTCTGGCAGTTTCCTGTCGTTCTCTTGGCCGACATCCGTTCGGTCGGTGTCCAAGGCGACGGCCGAACGTACGGTCACCCCATCGTCTTACGGCCGGTGACCAGCGAGGACGCGATGACCGCCGACTGGGGACGGCTCCCGTACGACGTGCTCGAGCGGATCTCCACCCGGATCACCAACGAGGTGCCCGAGGTCAATCGGGTCGTTGTCGACGTCACCAGCAAGCCGCCCGGCACCATCGAGTGGGAGTGAGATCGCGGTTGCGGGCCTGAGCCCGTCACGGTCTATCGTGCGCGGCATGACCCAAACAAACGAAGCATCCTCGGGTGGGCTGCTGGCGTTGCCTGTGCTCGTTGTCGAACAGAAAAGGAAGCTGGCCGACGTCAGCACCGACTACGCGATATTCGACGAGGACGGCGAACGCGTCGGCCACGTACGCCAGATCGGCCAGGGTGTTAGCCACAAGCTTCTGCGTTTCGTCTCGAACGTCGACAAGTACCTGAAGTTTTCGTTCGAGGTAGCCGACGCCTCGGGCGCCATCCTGCTCCGACTCACCAGACCGGCCAAAGTCCGGGGGTCGCGTCTCATCGTCGAGGACGGCGTCGGCCGCTCGATCGGTGAGATCGTGCAGACCAACATGCTCGGCAAGATCAACTTCGCACTCGAGAGCGACGGCGTCCTCGTCGGAGAGCTGATGGGGCAGAGCTGGCGCGACAGGAAGTTCACGATCAAGGACCGGCAGAGCAATCGGGTCGGAGACGTCTCGAAACGCTGGGAAGGCATGCGCGGCGCCTTTCGTGCCGAGGACAAGTACGTCGTCCGTCTGGAGCCCGACACGCCGGAGCCGTTGCGTACGTTGGCCATCGCCGCGAGCGTCTGTCTCGATGTCGCGCTGCATCACGAAAAGGGCTGGACGGGCCGCCGTTGACGTGCCGGGTACGAGGTGACCCGGCTGTCGGCGTACACCAGGGCGGCCCTGTTCCAGCCGCGCGATGTCGTACCTGCAGACTGTGACGATGGCGGAATTGCTGGACATCCTCGAGGCCGGTGATCACGACGCCCGGCGACACCACATCGTGTCGACCCTGGCCGACGCGTTCGCCGATCTCATGGCGGCCGACCCCGCGGCGTTCCGGGTGAAGTTTCGCAAGATGGCGGCCGACCCGTACGCGTTCTATCGCGGTACCGCCTGTCTGTTCTTCGCCGATGTCGCGCGCCTGGACGATCCGTGGGCCGACGACCGGACCAGCCGGATCTGGATCCAGGGCGACCTGCACGCGCAAAACTTCGGCACCTACATGGACGGCGCCGGCGTGCTCATCTTCGACGTCAACGACTTCGACGAGGCGTACCTCGGGCATTTCACGTGGGACCTGCAGCGGTTCGCCGCGAGCCTCGCCATGATCGGATGGATCAAGGCATTCCCCGACGCCGATCTCGACCGCATGGTTCGCGTCGCCACCTCGGCCTATATCGACCAGGTGCGCGCATTCGCCACGCGAGACGACGACGCCGAGTACGCCCTGCGGCTCGACACGACCGACGGCATCGTGCACCAGGTGCTCCAGAACGCCCGGCTACGCAGCCGCGACCACCTGCTCGGCCGGCTGACCGAGCTGGACGGTTACGAACGCCGCTTTCGCGATAGCGCCGGGGTGCGCCGGCTCGACGACGCCGAGCGAGCCGAGGTACTGGGCGCTTACGCCGACTACCTCGACACAATCCCGCAGGCCCGCCGGATGTCGGACCGGGCGTACACGGTGAAGGATGTTGTCGGACGCGCCGGCTTCGGCATCGGGAGCGCCGGTCTGCCGGCTTACAGCGTGCTGATCGAGGGACCCAACCAGGCACTCGAAAACGACATCGTCCTCTCGATCAAGCAGGGCAACGTGGCTGCGCCGTCCCGAGTGGTGCGCGACGACCGGATCCGGTCCTACTTCGCCCACCACGGCGAGCGCACGGCCGTCTCGCAACGCGCGCTCCAGGCCCATGCCGATCCGCTGCTCGGCTTCACCGAGATCGACGGAGTCGGCTATGTGGTCAGCGAGGTCTCGCCGTACGAGACCGGTCTCGACTGGGGGGAGCTGACCGAGCCGCGCGACATCGACGCGGTCGTCGACGACCTCGGTCGGGCCGTTGCCAAGGTGCACTGCGTCTCCGACAACGACTCCGACCACTCGCTGGTGCCGTTTCAGACCGAACTGGCGATCGAGGCAGTCACGTCGGGGCGCGAGGCGGAGTTCGCCGACTGGCTGCGTGACTTCGCGCTGGCGTATGCCGAGCTGGCTCGGACCGATCACCGGCTGTTCGTCGACGCCTTCCGCAACGGCGAGATCCCCGGTGTGACCGCGGCCGACTGAGGCTGCCGTACTGTCCCGGGCTGGACTGTTGCCGGGAGACTGCACCTTCCGTACGTCCGGACCTGCAATCTCCCGGCAACAGTAGCGGTGAGGCAGGCGCCGATCTTGACGCCCTTGACGAGGCTGTGCCACAGTCTCTGTAATCGTTTACGTAAACGATTACAGGATTGGCCCGCCGTCCGCCCGGAGCGCCCGTGATCTCGAATCGACCGACCGCGCACCGCGTCGCCCAGCACGCCGGCGTCTCGGTCGCGTCGGTGTCCCGGGTGCTCAACGGTCTCACGACCAGTCCCGAGATGGTCGCCAAGGTGCAGGCCGCGGCCGACGAGCTGGGCTACACCCCCAACGCGATGGCCCGCTCGCTCAAGGTGCGCCGGACCGAGCAGTTGGCGTTCAGCGTCGCCGACGTCGGCAACCCGGTCTACGTCGACATGATGCGGGCGGTCGAGGCCGAGACCAGAGCGGAGGGCTACCGCCTGCTGCTGTCGTCGACCGGCCACGACCCGGCCGAGGTGCTGAGTCTGATCCGCAGCCTCGCGCACGGATACGCCGACGGGCTCATCCTCAGTCCGATCCGCGTCACCGACGAGATCATCGAGGCGCTGCGCGAGAACCCGCTGCCGACCGTCGTCATCGGCCGCATCCCACCGGACGTCCCGGTCGACAACGTCCGCGCCAACTCCGCCGGCGGCGTACGGATGGCCGTCGAGCATCTGTACGAGACCGGCCGGCGCCGTATCGGGTTCCTCAACGGCCCGAGCGCCACGGTCCCCGGCGCGGCGCGAGCGCGGGCGTTCGGGCGTGTCTGCGAACGGCTCGGCCTCCCGACCGCAGAGGCGCTGCGAGCCGAAGCGGACGACTTCACGATCGACGCCGGTCTCGAGGCGATCGGCGAACTGATCGAGCATGGTGCGCCCGACGCCGTCCTCGGCGGCAACGACCTACTCGCCGTCGCCACGATGCAGGCTCTGCGTGCGCGCGGCTACGACGTGCCTCGCGACGTGGCGGTCATCGGCATGGACGACACCGAGCTCGCCATGGTCACCACACCGACGCTGAGCAGCGTCTCGCTCGGATCCACCCGGCGTGGACAGCTCGCGGCTCAGCTCCTGCTCGAGCGGCTGCGCGACCCCGATCGCGAACCGCAGCGGGTCGCCGTGCAGCCGCGGCTGCGAGTACGCGACTCCTCACGCGTGGCGGATTCGTCATGACGACCCGTCGCGCCGAGAAGCTGCTGCAGCCCCGCCCAGCGAGCGATCAGCCTGCGACGCCGATCGACCGGGGCGGGGCAGACCCGCAATCTCGGCGCACCAAAAGACGCCGCCGGCGCAACGAGGCGTTGCCCTTGCTGTTGCCGGCGCTGCTCCCGATCGCGCTGTTCAGCGTGTTCCCGCTGGTCCAGGGCATCTACCTCGGGTTCACCGACTCCCGTGCGGGCCTGGATCAGGTCACCCACTTCACCGGCCTCGAAAACTACCAGGATCTGCTCGACAACGAGCTGTTCTGGGAGTCGTTCCGGATCGGCCTGGTCTGGGCGTTCTCCGTGACGATCCTGCAGTTCGTCGCGTCGCTCGGCCTAGCAATCCTCCTCAACCAAAACCTGCGGCTGCGCTGGCTGGCCCGCACGCTGGCGCTGGTGCCGTGGGCCATGCCGCCGGTCGTCATCGCGATCATGTGGCGGATGATGTTCAACCCCACGTCGGGTCCGATCAACGACTGGATCCGTGACCTGGGGTTCTCCGGCGACTTCAACCTGCTCGGCGGCTTCAACACCGCGCTGCCCGCCGTGATCGTCGTCGGCGTGTGGGTCGGCATGCCGCAGACGACGATCACGCTGCTTGCCGGGCTGCAGTCGATGGACCCGGCGCTGCACGAGGCAACCGAGGTCGACGGAGCCGGAGCGTGGCGGCGATTGATCCACGTCACCCTGCCGTCGCTGCGCCCGATCATCACGGCCATCACGTCACTCGACTTCATCTGGAACTTCAACCAGTTCGCGCTGGTCTACGTGCTCACGCGAGGTGGACCGGGCGGCAAGACGATGCTGCCGATGCTGTTCGCGTACAACGAGGCCTTTCGCTATGGCCACTACGGCGTCGCCGCGGCGATGGGCAACGTCATGGTGCTGCTCATCGTCGCGATGCTCTTCTTCTACCTGCGCAACCGGCTGCGGGAGAACGCATGAGTGCCGTGAGCCGACCCCGGTCTTGCGCAGATCTGCGTCACGTTGGCCGCTCCGCACGACGTAGAGGTGCGCAAAACCGACGAAGGGAGGCGTCGTGAGCGTACGCGCGCACCCGACTCGGACCCGGACGCTGCAGTACGTCGCGCTGGCCGGCTACCTCGTCTTCCTCGGCTTCCCGCTGCTGTGGATGCTCTCGACCGCGTTCAAGAGCACCCAGGAGCTGGCCGACATCACGCCGCGGCTGATCCCGTCGGACCCGATCCTCGACAACTTCGGCGACGCGGTCGATCGAGCCGACCTCATCCACGCGGGAGCCAACAGCCTGCAGGTGGCGCTGGCGACGACGGTGCTGGTCATCGTGATGACGCTGCCGGCGGCGTACGGCCTGGCCCGCTTCAAGACTTGGCTGCGACCGGTGACGCTGAGCTGGATCCTGATCGGCCAGGTGTTTCCGGTGATCCTGGTGGTGATCCCGCTCTTCTTGATCCTCGACCAGTTCAGCCTGACCGACAGTCTGGTCGGCCTCACCATCGTGCACGCGGTGTACGCGCTGCCGTTCGGACTGTGGATGCTGCAGGGCTACATCACGGCGATCCCGCGTGATGTCGAGGAGGCTGCGGCAGTCGACGGCGCCGGCCGACTGCGGATCCTGGTCGGCATCATCTTGCCGCTGCTGCGACCCGGAGTCGTTGCGACTGCGCTGTTCACATTCATCGCGTCCTGGAACGAGTTCTTCTTCGCGCTCGTGCTCATCCAAGACCCTGACAAGTACACGCTGCCCCGGACCCTGGTCCGATTCGTCGGCGCCTCGGACCAGGTACAGCTCGGGCCGCTGGCCGCCGGCGCACTGCTGGCGACGATCCCCAGTCTCGTCTTCTTCCTAATCATCCAACGTCGCCTCACCTCAGGCCTGCTGAGCGGCGCCGTCAAGGGATAACCATCGACTAGGAGGCACCAATGAACGTCAAACACCTGGCGAGCGTCGCGTTGATCGGCGGGCTCCTCGTCGCGGGCTGTGCCACGTCGACCAACGAGTCCGACGACACCAGCGACAGCGGCGACTCCGAGGGCCCGGTGACGCTGCGCTTCAACAGCCTCGCCTGGCAGGAGCCGACGATCGAGGCGTCGAAGGCCATCGTCGACTCGTGGAACGCCGAGCACCCAGACATCCAGGTGGAGTACGTGCAAGGCAGCTGGGACTCGGTGCACGACCAGCTCGTCACGCAGCTCCAGACTGGCAAGGCGCCGGACATCATCCAGGACGAGTCGGCCGACATCAGCGGTTTCGCCCGGCAGGGGTACCTCGCCGACCTGAGCCCGTACCTGTCCGACGAGGTCAAGAGCGCCGTGTCCGAAGGCGTCTGGGACGCCGTCACCGTCGACGACGAGGTCATTGCCGCGCCGACGCTGCTGCAGTCGTACATGGTCTTCGCCAACACCGATCTGCTCCGGGAGGCCGGTGTCGAGATTCCCACCGGCCAGACGTGGAGCTGGGACGACTTCCAGGAGGCCGCCGCCCAGGCGACTACCGACGACGCGTACGGCGTGGCCTGGGGACTCGACGAGCCGACCGCAACGGTGATGAGCCTCGGCATGAACTTCGGCGCGAAGTTCTTCGAGGGCGAGGGCGACGACGCCGCGATCACGGTCGGCGACGCCGAGCTCGCGCTGCCGCAGCGCATCCACGAGATGACCTACGACGACGAGTCGATCGATCCGACCTCGCTTACGCTGTCGGGCAGTGACGCACTGCCGGGGTTCCTGCACGGCAAGGCGGCGATGACCGTACAGGGCAGCTATGTCGCGCAGCAGCTGGTCCAGGACGCGCCGAAGGACTTCCATTGGGCCGTGCTGCCACCGCTGTCGGCCGACACGGCCGAGCAGGCGGCGAACCCGCAGACCCTGTCGGTACCGGCCGAGAGCCCGCACGTCGAGGAGGCGGCGGAGTTCATCAACTACTTCATGGAGGCGCAAAACCTGGCGAAGGTGGCCGAGGGCGACTGGCTGATCCCGGCGTCGTCTGACGCGTCGGATGAGGTCGCGGCCGACACCGGCGGCGACGACGGCTGGGACCAGATCCTGCAGAGCGGGGAGTATTTGACCAAGGCGCCGTTCCAGTCGGTGACCGACTACCCGCAGTGGGAGGACCAGATCGCGATGCCGGCGCTGCAGAAGTACTTCGCCGACGAGATCAGCGTCGACGAGCTGCAGTCGGAGCTGACCAACGGCTGGGCCGACGTGAACGGCGGCTGAGTTGTCAGGCACACGTGGTGCCCTGGTCCGAAATCCGCCTGACAACGAAGACGCGGAAGGGAGCGATTGTTGCCCCGGAGCGAGCTAGCCAGCGACCCATCCGACACCGTGCTCGGGGACAAGGCGATCGGCTGCTTGGTGGGCGCCGGGGTTGGTGACGCCCTCGGCGGCGCCACCGAAGGCTGGACTCCGGAGCAGATCCAGGAGCGATACGGCGGCTACGTCAGCGGTGTCGTACCGCCGTACTTCCCGAACTGGCGCGAGGCGAGGCCGATCGCCCCGTACCACAAGGGAGACGGACACATCACCGACGACACGTTGATGACCCATGCGCTGGTCGAGGTGTACGCGAAGCGACGTGATCACCTCGACGCGTATGCGATCGCCGAGGACCTGGTGCCGCTGCTCATCGAGCGTAAGCGCTGGGTGCCCGAGCTCGAGGAGGAGTCGCTGCTGCTGCATCGGCTGTTCCTCGCCGAGAAGTGGCTGGTGACCCGACTGCACTACGGGCACGTCGACCCGAGGGAGGCCGGCGTCGGCAACATCGTCAACTGCGGCGCCACCATGTACGTCGCTCCGGTCGGCATCGTCAACGCGGCCGATCCCGACCGGGCGTACGCGGAAGCGATCGACATCGCCGGCGCCCACCAGTCGAGTTACGGGCGCGAGGCCGCCGGCGTGTTCGCGGCGGCGGTGGCGGCCGCGATGGCACCGGCGGCGTCGGCCGATGCGGTTGTCGATGCCGCAATTGCTGTCGCGCACGACGGTACACGAGCGGCAATCGAAGCCGTCTGCGACGAAGCCCGGTCGCACGAGTCGTGGCAGGCGGCGCTCGGGCCGTTGCGCGAGGCGGTCGCCCCGTATGACACGGTCGGCCCGGACTATCGGTCGCCGGACCCGGACGCCCGACGGCCGAGCCGTACGAAGTCGATCGAGGAGTTGCCGATCGCGTTGGGTCTCGTCGTCGTGTCGGGTGGCGGCTACCGTGACGCCGTGTTGGGTTCGGCCAACTACGGCCGGGACGCCGATTCGATCGCGACCATGGCCGGCGCGATCTGCGGGGCGCTCGGCGGCCGCGACGTCGTACCTACCGAGTGGCACGAGCAGGTCGTCGAGGGCAGCCGGGTCGAGCTGGAGCCTGCCGGGCGCGTGATGGCCGAGGTGGCCGCGGAGGTTATCACGCGCGACGCAGAGCGCACCCTCGAGCTCGGTCGTCGTCGAGCCGATCTGATGGAGGAGTCGTGAGCGAGGAGGGCGCGTGAGCGAGCTTGCGAGCGAACAATTCAACGCAGCAGCCTGCTCACGTGTCGACGAGCGCAGCGAGGAGGGCGGGTGAGCGAGCTTGCGAGCGAACAATTCAACGCAGCAGCCTGCTCACGTGTCGACGAGCGCAGCGAGGAGGGCGCGTGAGCGAGCTGACGTGGGTGCAACTGCCGGACCTGGTGGCGCATGAGCTGGTGGCAAGCGCCGACGAGGGCAAGGACGTCTCCGACATCCGGGCCCGATGGGCGGCGGCGGGCGGTGACGTGGAGGCCCCCGCGGCGGGCCGCGGACATGTCGGGAACGCCGCGCTCGGGGCACTCGCGGGGGAGTTGCTCGACGAGTTCGCGGCGCTGCCGACGGATCCGGCGCTGGCGGCACGAGAGCCGACTGAGCTGGCCGACATCGCACGGCTGGCACGAATCTTGAGGGATTCGGGTAGCCAGGACAGCCCAAATCCCTCAAGATCAGTCGGGTTAGCCGCGCCGGACCGGGTCATGGGGGCGTGGCTCGGCCGGGCGGCCGGATGCCTGCTTGGGAAGCCGGTCGAGAAGATCCCGCGCGAGGGCATCCGGGAGATCCTCGAGGCTCAGGAGCGGTGGCCCTTGACGTCGTGGTTCACGGCCAAGAACCTTCCAGACGAGGTCGCCCGCCGTTGGCCTTGGAACCGACGCAGCGCCGCGACCAGCCTGGCCGAAAGCATCGCGGGCACGCCAGAAGACGATGATCTCAACTTCGCCCTCATCGCCCTGTCGGTGCTGGAGCGCCGAGGCTCGGACTTCACGTCGAGCGACGTCGCGGCCGAGTGGCTCGCCAGCCTCCCCGGCGGCCGGGTCTTCACCGCCGAGCGGGTGGCCTATCGCAACCTGCTGCTCGGCTTGGACCCGCCGGCTACCGCGACCTATCGCAACCCGTACCGGGAGTGGATCGGCGCCCAGATCAGAGGCGACGTGTACGGCTGGGTCAACCCCGGCGACCCGGCTGCTGCGGCCCGGATGGCATGGCGCGATGCGACGGTCAGCCATGTGCGTAGCGGCGTCTACGGCGCGATGTTCGTCGCCGCGATGTGCGCGTCTGCGGTCGTGGCTGACGGCGTTGACGAGGTGATCGAGGCGGGTCTGTCGGTGATACCGCCGGAGAGTCGCTACGCGGCGGCCGTACGCCGGGGGGTGGACCTCGGACGGGACGACGCCGCGGCGGCTGGCGCTGGATTGGCTGGCAACGCGGCGGCCGGCGCTGATTCGGCCGGCAACGCGGCGGCTGCCGCTGGTTCGGCCGGCGGCGTGCGGTCGTTGGAGGCGGACCTCGACTCGATCTACGCCGAATACGGCCATCTGCACTGGGTGCATGCGCTCAACAACGCCTGCCTCGTCGCCTATGCGCTGACTCGCAGCCGGGGCGACTTCTCCGACGCGATCTGCGCGGTCGTCATGGGCGGCTGGGACACCGACTCCAACGGCGCCACCGTCGGCTCCGTCTGCGGCGCTCTCGCCGGCGCCCGCGCGTTGCCGGACCGGTGGGTCTCGCCGCTGCGCAATCGACTGGCGTCGACCGTGCCGGGCTTCGACGGCATCGGCTTCGACTCGCTCACCGAACGAACCCTGGCGGTGACATCATGAGCGAGCCGGATGTGGCGCCCGGCGGACAGGCTGCGCTGGGTGCGCCCGATGTGGTGGTGCTGGGCAGCGCCAACCTCGATGTCGTGTTCGCCGTGCCGTCGATTCCGGCGCCGGGCGAGACCGTGTTGGCCGACGGGCAGGCGCGCCATCCGGGTGGGAAGGGTCTCAACCAGGCCGTCGCGTCGGCGCGGGCCGATGCGACCACAGGGTTCCTTGGTGCGTTGGGCGACGACGCGGCGGCCGAGTACCTGCTCGCGGCGCTCGTCGACTCGGGCGTCGACGTCGGTCGAGTACGCCGGGT
Source organism: Actinomycetota bacterium (assembly GCA_046725375.1). Lineage (GTDB taxonomy): Bacteria > Actinomycetota > Actinomycetes > Propionibacteriales > Nocardioidaceae > DATFRX01. The sequence continues at coordinate 1,245 of JBKOYM010000139.1, read as the reverse complement.
GGCCGGTCCGTCGGGTACGGCGTGGATCGCCGTCCAGGCCGACGGGGACAACGCCATCGTGGTGGCGTCCGGCGCCAACGCCACGATGGAGTCGCTCACCGATGCCGAACGCTCGGCCATCGCCGAGGCACGAGTGCTCGTGATGCAACTCGAGATCCCGCTGTCGATCGTGGCAAAGGCCGCCGCGTGCGCCCGCGCCGCCGATACGGTCGTCGTGCTCAATGCGGCTCCGGCGCGGGCGCTCGAGTTGGACCTGCTGCGAGGCATCGACGTCCTCGTCGTCAACGAGCACGAGGGCCGGACGTTGGGGGTCGCGCCATTGGCGCAGGGGTCCCCAGCGCCAATAGGTTCGGCGCAGGGGTCCCCAGCGCCAACCACGACCGTCGTCACAACCCTCGGCGCGGCCGGCGCGAGATGGGCCGGCCCGAACGGCGCGGGTGAGGTCGCGGCACCACCGGCTGATGTCGTCGACTCGACCGGAGCGGGCGACACGTTCACGGGTGTCCTCGCCGCGAGTCTGGCGGCCGGGTCGGCGCTGCCCGACGCGGTCGACCGGGCCGTCGTCGCTGCCACGATCAGCGTCGAGACCGAAGGCGCGGTGCCATCGATTCCGGACCGCGACCAGATCGCGCGGCGGATGACGACTCGATGAGCGGTCGCATCGCTGACGAGCCGCCGCGCGATCCCCACGCCCCGCGGCCGATCGACCTGCCGACACCGGTCCCACTCGATCCGGCGGCTGACCTTGCCGAGCTCGACGAGGCCAAGATCCTCGCGGCGCCGGACGATCCGACCGACTGGCCGGCGTGGCGCGATGCCTTGCGGCGCTGGCGATCCGAGGCCCGGAGGCGAGTCGGCTTCGACGGCAGTCGCTACGCCGAGCAGCCATGGGCCTCGACGGCGTGGAACGTCGCCATCGTGTGGCTGTGGGACGAGGCGCTGTACGACTGGGACGCCGGTCGCTTCGACGTCGACCGGCTGCTCGCCGCGTACGAGGGCTTCGGCGGACTCGACGCGGTCGTGCTCTGGCACGCGTACCCGGTCATCGGTATCGACCGGCGCAACCAGTTCGACTGGTATCGCGACGTCCCCCGTCTCGCCGAGCTGGTCGCCGATCTGCACCGGCGCGACCTCCGCGTCTTCGTCGACTACAACCCGTGGGACGTCGGCACCGAGCGACCGGCCGGTTCAGATGCCGACGAGCTGGCCGATCTGGTCACCGACCTCGGCGCCGATGGCGTCTTC
>JBKOYM010000189.1:0-23690 GCA_046725375.1 Actinomycetota bacterium | reverse complement strand
ACGTATCCCACTCGAACGACTGTCGGCGCAGGAACGCCGTTCGCTGCCAACTACAACCTGAACAACGGCGGCGGCGATTTCTCGACGTTCATCACCGGCAACTACGAATTCGCCTATGTTGGATTCTCCTACGCTCCGGGCGATCCGGACGAGAGCGTCCTTAATACCTACCTTGCAAAGATCCCGCTCACGATGATGCAGGGATCACCGGAGCATTGACGGCTGATGAATGCTTTCGCATCACAATAGCAATGTCCTGGCAACATGCGGCAACTCATTGCGCAGTTCGTTCTGACTCTCATAGCCTCCTCAGTACGATTCGCGCCGAGCAACGGAGTAGACTAGTGAAACGTCGTACATTCATTACGTCGGGTGCTGCAATCGCGGGTAGCGCCACCGCTATCGGCGCCATGGACACGTCCGCAAATGCCTTCGATGGTGATCACCTGACAGCAGCTGAGAAGGCCGATGCTCAACGACCGGAGACTATTGCCGCTCGTAAGCTCATCTTTGGCGTCGAGAACGTCGATGCCACAACCGGACTGCTTGCTCGGAACCGGGTCATCGTCTCGTGGATTACCAATTCCAGCTTCGCATTGGCTGTGGGCGGACAGGTGGTTCTCCTCGACACCTTCGTCACCCGTCTCGAGGTCACCCCGGGGCGTACTCCATTCGTCATCAAGGATCTTGTTGACGTGGCCCCGCGCGCGATTCTGATCGGCCACGGGCACTTCGATCACGCCGAGAACGCCGCCTACCTCGCGGCGAAGACCGGTGCGACTCTCTACGCTTCCGAAGAGACCTGCGGCGCGATGCGAAGCGACTTCGAGCGCATGGCGAACGACCCTGTGATCCAGAACGACCCTGTTGCACACTTCCCAAGCGAAGCAAGCCTCGATCTGGTTCCAGTGACCACCACGGGGTCGACGCCCGGGACGCAGATCCTGCGGCTGAACTTCTTGGAGCCCTTCGCCCAGGTCGTCGCGTTTCGACACCTGCACTCCATCGCAACACCGTACGACCCAACCTATCCCCGTAACACTCTCATTCCGCCTGACGGCGTTCTGCCGATCGACCCGCGCGATGCCGATCTCTTTCCGGCCGGCACGCCGCTCCGGACCTCCGACCCACCACTTCCTGGGCAATTAGACCTTCGTACCGGCGGAGGCGTCGGTGGGCGAGTCGCCATGTTCTACAACATCACTCTGCGCACCGGCTCAAATTTCTCCCTCGCTTGGCAGGACACCATCGGTGCGCTGAGAGAGGGGAAAGGATCAGCTTGGCCAAACGGGACGCTGGCCGACGGGAAACGGATCACCGAAATCCTTAGGAAGATGGCGCCCGTCGACCTGCACTCGGCCGCGGTCGGAACGGCGAACTTCGTCAACAACGGCTTGCGCGACCTCGTCGACTACCAGCAGGCGCTGGAGGCGCGGCTGTTCGTCCCCAATCACCAGACGACAGGGGGTTCGGATGTGGGAGAGACGAAGTCCGTGATGCACTACGCCATTTACCTCCAGCAGCTTCGCAACATGGACGTGCCCGAAAGCGAATGGCCTGACATTCGATGGACGGATGACCCGACCGACTACCTCAAGCCGCTCGTCTTCGATGCGTCAACACCAGACGGGACGACTCACGAACGCCGACGCGCCCAACTCGCGCACTTCGATCAATTCCCCTATGCGGAGGATGTTCGAGGCCCTGGTGGGCAGGGGAGTGAGGTCGCGGCCCTCGCCCTTCCGGACGAGGGCGGCATCCAGGACTGCTGCTAACCGGTCACCGATGGGTCGCTTCCCCGGCTCGGCGTACGCGGACCGCTGACGTCGCCGCGGTCAGTGCACGATCGGTAGACCGCCCTCGTTCTCCGCGAGTCCTGCGGCGGCGTCCGCGTGCCGGCGCCGTCGGACAAGCCAACCAACCAAGAAGCCGGACCGGCTGGACTGGTTTGAGCGGGCAGCGGAGCGGTTCAGGGAGTCGTTGAATTTCGCACAATCAAGGTGCACTCGTGCGTTCTCACGCCACCACCCACGCGGAGCCCATCGATGACCGAGAACAGACCGGGTAACCCGATCGCGCGGGTGGGGCGCATCGCTCGTGCGACACGCGCCCCATCCGCAAGATTGGACACGGTCAATAAGCCCGCCATCCGGGCGACGCTGATCGCGGCCGCGCCCGCTCACCGGGGTCGGGCGACCGTGATCTCGGGATGGAACGCCCGGTCGAAGCCCACCTCGCGACGCGGGCCGGTCATCGTGACCGGTAGCACCGCCCGGATGTCCCGGCTCGAGGCGCCGACGTGGAGCTCGACAGCACCCGGGTCGATCTGGCGGCGGCCCGCTCGACCGGTGTACGAGGTGAGGTCGGCGGGCAGCTCGATCGTGACACGTCGGGTTTCCCCCGGCGGCAACTCCACCCGCGGGGCCGCGACGAGCTGCCGGATCGGCCGGGCCACCTCCGCCACCGGGTCGTGCAGGTAGACCTGGACGACCTCCGTGGTCGGGATGTCCGCGTCGTTGCGCAGCTCCGCCGTGACCCGGCACGACGCGTCGGTCGGCCAGGTGGCGTCGGAGCCCACGTCGACCCAGGTTGCCGGCGCGTACGACAGCCCGTGCCCGAAGGGGAACAGCGGATCCGGATCGATGGAGCTGGTCGAGTTGGCAGCGGCGAGCCGCGGCGTCAGGTACGAGGACGGCTGGGTGCCGCCGGCGGCCGGAAAGCCGACCGGGAGGCGCCCGGACGGGTTCACCCGCCCGCAGAGTACGTCGGCCAGCGCCGGCCCGCCCTCCTCACCAGGGAAGAATCCGCACACCACCGCTGCGAGCCGGGCGATCTGACCGGACAGCTGATACGGACGGCCCACAAGGAGCACCAGCACGACTGGCGTTCCGGTGGCGAGCACGGCCTCGAGGAGCTCCTCCTGGCGTCCAGGCAGGCGCAGGTCGCTCGCGTCGGAACCCTCGCCGGAGGTGCCGCGACCGAACAGTCCGGCCCGGTCACCGAGCACAGCGAGGCAGACGTCCGCCGCACGGGCCGCCTCGGCGGCGGCGGCGATGCCCCGGCCGTCGCCACCACGCACCGGGCAGCCCTCGGCGAACTGGATCTCGTGGCCGGCCGGGTCGGCGCGCAGCGCCTCCAGGAGAGACGGGATGGCGACGCCGATCGGCAGCTCCGGATGATCCACACCGACGTGCAGCGGGAAGGAGTAGCCGCCGAGCATCGCGCCGAAGTCGTCGGCGCGCGGTCCGACGACCGCGATCCGCCGACCGGTCGGCAGCGGCAGTGTCCCGTCGTTGTGCAGCAGGACGATCGAGCGCCCGGCGATCTCCCGCGCGAGTGTCCGGGCCTCGTCGGAGTCGAGCTCGACCGGTTCTGCCACCGCGGGCGGCTCCGGCGACCAGTCCGGGTCGAGGAGCCCGAGCTCGCACTTTTGCCGGAGCACTCTCTCGACGGCCCGATCGACCAGTCCCTCGTCGATCCGCCCCGACTCGACACCCGCCAGTAACGGGGCGCCGTAGCAGCTGACCGCCGGGAGCTCGACGTCGATGCCGGCCGCCAGCGCCAGCGCCGCGGCGTCGGTGGATGTGCCGGCGATACCGTGCAGCGTCTGCAGGAACGACACCGAGAAGTAGTCGGCCACGACCGTCCCGGTGAAGCCGTACGTCTCGCGCAGCAGCCCCGTGAGCAGGGCCGGGTCAGCGGCCGCTGGAACCCCGTCGATGTCGGTGTAGCAGTTCATCACTGAGCGGGCTCCGGCGCGCAGCGCCATCTCGAACGGCGGCAGGAAGATGTCGGCCAGCTCCCGAGGGCCGACCGAGACCGGCGCCATGTTGCGCCCGCCCTTCGATGCGGAGTGGCCGACGAAGTGCTTGAGCGTGGAGACGATGCCGGCCGCCTCGAGTCCGCGGACGTACGCGCTGCCGATGGTGCCGACCAAGTACGGATCCTCGCCGATCGCCTCCTCGACCCTGCCCCATCGGAGATCACGGACGACGTCGAGCACCGGCGCCAGGCCCTGATGTACGCCCAGCTCGCGCATGGTGCGCCCGACGCACTCGGCCATCCGCTCGATCAGGTCGGGGTCGAAGCTCGCGCCCCACGACAGCGGCGCCGGGAAGACCGTCGCCTGCCAGGCAGTCAGCCCGGTGAGGCACTCCTCGTGCACCATCGCGGGGATGGCGAACCGCGAGGCGGCCATGATCCGGCACTGCGTACGAGCCAGCCCCCGCGCCGCCGTGGTCGGTTCGACCGGCGTCGTGCCGTACACCCGGGTCAGCTGGCCGAGCCCGAAGCCGATCCGCTCCTCCCACGGCGTCGACGTGTCGACGAGCTCGTGTTGACGTGGCGCCATCTCGCCGCTGGCGTCGTCGACGCCGATCCAGATGCTGCCCAGCTGGGCCAGCTTCTCGCGGAGCGACATCCGGCTCATCAGGTCGGCGACCCGCTTGACCGCCGGGAGGCCGGGGTCGCGCCACGGTTCGGTCGTCTCGCCGCTGTCGCTCATGTGGCCTCCACCGGACTGCTTGTCGAGCGCCGGACGACCAGCGAGGTCTCCAGCATGAGGTGCGAAGCCTCGACCGGGCGGCCCCGGACCAGCTGGATGAGCAGCTCGACCGCGCGCAGACCCATCTCGCGGATCGGCTGCTCGACCGTCGTCAGCGGCGGCGACGAAAGCACCGACTCCGGGATGTTGTCGAACCCGACGACCGACAGGTCATCCGGCACGCGTACGCCGAGCTCGTCGGCGGCCTCGATGGTCGCGAGCGCCGACACGTCGTTGGCGGCGAACACCGCGGTGGGCGGAGTACGGTCGCGGAGCAGCTCCCGCGCCGATGCCTTCGACACCTCTGGGTCGTACGCACCCACCCGGACCAGCCGCTCGTCGACCTCGACGCCGGCCGCGGCCAACGCCTCCCGGTAGCCGCGCTCGCGCAGGTCGGCCGACTGCAGATCCGGCCGCCCGGTCAGCATGGCGATCCGCCGGTGCCCGAGGCCGAGCAGGTGCTCGGTGGCCAGTCGGGCCCCCCGGAGGTTGTCCGAGTCGATCGTCGGCAGGTCGACCGCGCCGGTGTGCGGATCGACGGCCACGATCGGCGCGCCGTAGTGCACGTCGACGACGGTCGGGGTGACCAGGACGGCGCCGTCGGCGAGCGTTCCGCTGATTCGCGACAGGTAGCGCCGTTCCCAGCCGAGATGGTCGCTGGTCCGGCCGCCGGCGGAGTAGACGACGAGCTCGAAGCCGGTGTCGCGTACGGCGTCGGCCGCGCCCTTGAGCAGTTCGGTGCTGAACGGCTCCAGGTCGGCCACCAGGATCGCAAGCACGTTGGTTCGGTGGTTGCGCAGGCTCTGGGCGACCAGGCTCGCTTCGTACCCGAGCTCCTCGATGACGGCCCGGACCCGGGCCGAGGTGGCGGCGGCGACGCCGTACCGCTCGTTGATGACCTTCGAGACGGTGGCCACCGACACGCCGGCCCGTTCGGCGACGTCGCGGATGGTGGTCCGGGGACTCGACTGCACGCGGTGAGGGTAACTCTCGAAATCGTTATCGACAACGATTGACATCGCTGTGACCTGCGCGCAAACTTCCCGTAAGCCCGGGCTGCTTGCGCCCCCGCACCCCGTCCGATCTCGTCAGGAGACAAGCACCATGGCCCAGATTCGAAAGCATGGCGTCCGCGCGCTGGCCCTCGCGTCGGTGCTGGCCCTGTTGGCCGCGTGCGGCAGCGACGACAGCGGAGGCGCCGAAGCCGGCGGCCCGGTCACGCTCACGTGGTGGCACAACGGCGACACCGATCCGAGGTTGAGCACGTTCCAGGAGCTCGCCGACGACTTCAGCGCCGCGCACCCCGACGTGTCGTTCGAGATCCGGCCGATGCAGAACGAGCAGTTCCAGACCAAGATTCCGCTCGCCCTCCAGGGTGACGACCCGCCGGACATCTATCAGCAGTGGGGCGGCGGGGCGCTCGCGACGCAGATTCAGTCCGGCAAGGTCATGGACATCACCGACGCCAGCGCGGACTGGATCGGCCAGATCGGCAACGCCGCGGACGGCTACCAGGTCGACGGTCGGCAGTACGGCGTGCCCTATGGCCTGCACGTGGTCGGGTTCTGGTATCGCAAGGACCTGTTCGCCCAGGCTGGCATCACCCAGCCACCGGCCACGATGGAGGAGTTCTACACGGCGATCGACCAGCTGAAGTCGGCCGGCATCACACCGATCGCCATCGGGAGCAAGGACCGGTGGCCGGACGCGTTCTACTGGGAGTACTTCGTGCTCCGCGAGTGCTCCGCGGACACGGTCATGCAGTCGATCCAGGACCTCAGCATGGACGACGACTGCTTCGACGCCGCCAGCGAGGACCTGCAGGACCTGCTGGACGCGGAGCCGTTCCAGGAGGGCTTCCTCGGCACCCCGGCCCAGACCGGTGCAGGGAGCTCGGCCGGCCTGGTGGCCAACGGTGAGGCGGCCATGGAGCTGCAGGGCGACTGGGAGTTGTCGGTCATGCCGTCGTTGACCGACGACAAGGACTTCGCGTCCAATCTAGGCTGGTTCCCGTTCCCGGCGGTCGAAGGCGGCGGCGGTGATCCGGATGCCGCGTTGGGCGGCGCGGACGGCTTCTCTTGTACGGTCGACGCGACCCAGGCATGCGTCGACTTCCTGGAGTATCTGACCAGTGCCGACGTGCAGCGAAAGCTGGTGCAAACCGCCAGCTCGACGCTGCCGTCCAACCCCAAGGCCAACGACGCGATCGAAGATCCGGCCATGCTCGATGCTCTCGCCTACACCCAGGCGGCGCCCTACAACCAGCTCTACTTCGACCAGGCGCTGCCCACCGATATCGGCCAGGACCTCGACGACGCCATCGCGAACTTCGTGGCCGGTGCCGGCTCGTCCGACGACATCACGGCCTCCGTGACGGGCTAGCCCGGTCTCGCGCCGAGAAGCCGCTGCATGTCCCGCCAACGCACCGAGGTCGATGCACCGTTACGGCAGCCGGGCGAGGCATTCGCGCAGTCTCGGCGCGAAGGAGCCGCTCCGACCGCGTCGCGAGCGCGGCTGCGTAAGCTCCTGGAACTCACTCTGCTTCTCGGCCCGGCGCTCGCGCTGTTCATCGGCTTCGTGCTGGTGCCGATCGGCGTCGCTGCGTACTACAGCCTGCACGACTGGACCGGCTTCGGGCCGCTCGGCGAAGTAGTCGGGCTGAAGAACTACCGCGAGGCTCTGTCCGACGACGTGTTCACCGGGGCCATCAAGCACAACCTGATCATCGCCGGTCTGTCGATTGCGCTGCAGCTCCCGGTGAGCCTGGCGATCGCGCTGCTACTCAACCGGCGGTTCCCGGGCCGGGGCTTCGTACGCCTGGTCGTGTTCGCACCGTACGTGCTCTCGGAGGCGACCACGGCAGTGATCTGGCTGCTCATGCTGCAGCCCGACGGCTTCGTCGACCGGGCCTTCGAGACGGTCGGCCTCGGGGCACTGGTCCAGCTGTGGCTGGCCGACCCCAACCTGGTCCTCTACACGATGTTCGCCGTCCTCACCTGGAAGTACGTCGGATTCGGGATCATCCTCTTCCTGGCCGGCCTCCAGGGCATCGCGGGCGAGCTGCGGGAAGCGGCGGCGCTGGACGGCGCGACGGCGTGGCAGACGACCCGGCACATCACGCTGCCGCTGCTGGGGCCGACCATCCGGATCTGGGTCTTCCTGTCGGTCATCGGGTCGCTGCAGGTGTTCGACATCGTGTGGATCATGACCGGCGGCGGCCCCGCGAACGCGTCCAACACGATGGCCACCTACGTCATCGACCACGGCTTCAAGCGGTACGAGTTCGGCTACGGCAGTGCGGTCGCGGTGATCCTGTTCCTGGTCTGCTTCGTCTTCGCGCTGCTGTACCAGCGGTTCGCCCTGCGCCGTGACACGGCCGGCGCGGTCACCAGGGCGGTGGGGTGATCGAATGTCGCGTCGGTTGCTGACGTACCTGACGGCCCTGGTGATCGTCGGCGTGACCGTGGTGCCGCTGCTGTTCGTCGCGCTCGGCGGCTTCCGCTCCACACCGCAGCTCAACAAGGACCCGGCCGGGTGGCCCGCCCCTTGGATCGTCGACAACTACCGGATGCTCCTGACCGCCGACACCTTCTGGCGGCAGCTGGGCAACAGCGCGCTGATCGCGACGATCGCGACCAGCCTCGCCGTCGGACTGGGGTCGATGGCGGCATACGCGCTGTCGCGCTACACGTTCCGGGGCCGCGAGGCCGTCTACCTCCTGTTCACCGTCGGCCTGCTGTTTCCGGTCGGCGTGGCGAGCTTCCCGCTCTTCCTGATGCTGCGGCAGATCGACATGCTCGACAACCCGCTGGGCGTGGCGATCCCGGAGGCCGCCTTCTCGCTGCCGGTCACGATCGTGATCCTGCGCCCTTTCATGCGCGCGATCCCGCACGAGCTGGAGGACGCGGCCCTCGTCGACGGATCGTCGCGACTGGGATTCTTCTGGCGGGTGATGCTGCCGCTGTCCCGACCGGCCCTGGCGACGGTGTCGATCCTGGCGTTCGTCACGAGCTGGAACGCGTACTTGCTGCCCCTGCTCGTGTTCACCGACCCCGACCGGTTCACGTTGCCTCTCGGCGTGGCGACGTTCCAGACCGAGTACACGCAGGACACCGCGCTGATACTCGCGTACACGGCGCTGTCGATGGTGCCCGCGCTCGCCTTCTTCGTTCTCGCCGAGCGCCGCATCGTCGGCGGTCTCACCGGCGCGGTGAAGGGGTGACCCCCGCGGACCGACTCAAGGAGGTTGTCATGAAGCTACCGAGTCTGACCGCGATCTGCGCCGCGAGCGCGGTGACCGTCGTCATGGCGGCGACCGTCGCCGGTGCCACTCCGAGCTCATCCGGCGGATCGGCGTTCCGTCCACCGCCGGACTCGCTGCGGGCACTCGCCGATGAGGTGAAGCTCCGCTTCGGGACCGCGGTCACGCCGTTCGAGCTGGACCCCGCCGACTACCGACAGATCACCGCGGACCAGTTCTCTACCGTGACCCCGGGCAACGAGATGAAATGGGAGGTCGTGGAGTCGACCAGGGGAACGTACGACTGGTCCGCCGCGGACCGGCTGGTCGCCTTCGCCGAGGACCACGGCCAGCTCGTGCGTGGGCACACGTTGGTGTGGCACAACCAGCTGCCGGGCTGGCTGACGTCCGGCGTCGAGGACGGAACGATCAGCGACACCGAGCTCAGAGAGCTGCTCCACAAGCACATCACCGACGAGGTGATGCACTTCAAGGGCAAGATCTGGCAATGGGACGTGGCCAACGAGTTCTTCACCGACACGAACCCGTCGATGATCAACCCGAACGACTTCTGGGTGTCCCACCTCGGCGAAGGCATCGTCGCCGACGCGTTCCGGTGGGCCCACGCCGCCGACCCGAACGCGCTGCTGTTCTACAACGACTACAACATCGCCGGCGAGGACGGCTCCAACGCCAAGAGCGACGCCGTCTATGCCTGGGTGCGGCGGATGCTCGCCCAGGGGGTGCCGATCGATGGGATCGGAGACCAGGGCCATCTCGACACGCAGTTCGGCTTCCCGACTCGCATGACCGAGGACCTGCGTCGCTATGCGGCCCTTGGCCTGAGAGTGGCCATCACCGAGGCCGACGTGCGTACGTTCGTCGACAACCCGGTCGACCAGGTACCGACGGATCACCTCGCGACCTTCGCCCAGCCCTACGAGTACTCGCAGATGCTGAAGGCATGCCTGGCGGTTCCGCGGTGCCTCTCGTTCACGGTCTGGGGCTTCGGCGACGCCAACTCGTGGATCCCGGGCTTCTTCGAGGGTGAGGGGTACGCCGACATCTACGACGTCGATCTGCACCCGAAGCCGGCGTACACGACCCTGCAGCAGGATCTCCGGCTTGCGGCGTTCGGCGCCCCGAAGCGAACCTAGGCACCGTCGAGAGTCAGTCGGGCACCGGGATCGACTCGGGCGGCGGGGCGCCGATTTCGATCTGTTTGAGCATGACTGGGCAGTCGGACCGTGGGCAGCGTTTCATGTCGCAGAGGCGGCAGTGCGTCGTTCCGGGAGATTCGGACAGGTGCGCGAGGGCTCGCTCCAGGATCGCGACAAGCGTGTCGGATTCGGCTGCCGAGAGCTCCGGCAGTGCGCTCGCGATCGCTTCCTGTCGGGTCTGGAGGATCTTTCGGGCCTGGCGTCGGCCGGCGGCGGTGACGCTGAGGGCCACCGCTGGTCCGCGGCCGGCGGATCGGCGTCGCACGAGGTTTTGTTCGGCGAGGCGGTCGACGACCCGGACCGCGGCGGGGTGAGACAGGCCGATCGCCTGGCGGAGGAACTCGATCGGCCGATCGGGGAACTGGGCGATGGTGATCAGGGCCGCAGCGCTGGCACCGGCGTGGCCGATCGCCTCCTCGGTCTCCCGGCGAAGCCGATCGCAGACCGAGAGAACGAAGGCACCCAGCAGGTTGTCGCGTCGGTCGTTGTCGTTCATTCGTGCCTCCTTGCGATCTAAGTATGCATGGCGCACACTAAGAACTATGCATGAAGCATACTACTCGAACGAGGAGCTCGCTGATGTCTTCAGCACCGTCATCCCAGCCCGATAGCGCGCACCTGAGTCGGCGGGCGTGGGGGATCCTGCTCGTGCTGTGCGGCGCGCTGTTCCTCGACGCTCTCGACGTGTCGATGACCGGCGTCGCCCTGCCCTCGATCCGATCCGACCTCGAGATGTCGACGAGTTCCCTGCAGTGGGTGGTCAGCGGCTACGTGCTCGGTTTCGGCGGGTTCCTGCTGCTGGGTGGACGAGCCGCGGATCTGCTCGGCCGACGGCGTATGTTTCTGATCTCGCTGGCAGTGTTCGCCGCGGCGTCGGGGCTCGGCGGGCTGGCCAACGGCCCGACCCTGCTGATAGGCACCAGATTCGTCAAGGGCGTCGCAGCGGCGTTCACGGCACCGGCCGGCCTGTCGATCATCACGACCAGCTTCGCCGAGGGGCCGGCCCGCAACAAGGCGCTCGCGATCTACACCGCGACCGGCGCCACCGGATTCTCCCTCGGGCTGGTCTTCAGCGGCCTGCTGACCGAACTTGGCTGGCGCTGGGTGTTCTTCTTCCCGGTCCCGTTGGCGCTGGCGACGCTCGTCGCCGCGGTCCGCCTGGTCCCGGACGCCCGACGCACCGTACACTCCTCCGGACGCTTCGACATCGCCGGGGCACTGACCCTGACCGCGGCGATGTTGCTGCTCGTCGTCACCGTCGTCGAGGCGCCGGACGCGGGATGGACCTCCGCCCAGACGCTCGGCTCCCTGGCCGCCGCCGCCGTGATCTTCGCCGGCTTCGTGGCGGTCGAGCGCCGCTCGGCCGCCCCCCTCGTACGGCTCGGCATCCTGCGCTCAAGCCGGCTCGTCCGTGCGAACGCCGGCGCGATGGCCTTGTTCGGCGGATGGGTCGGCGTCTTGTTCATCGCCACGCTGTACATGCAGCAGCTGCGCGGCTGGTCGGCGTTCGAGACCGGCCTGGCGGTGTTCCCCGCCGGCGTCATGGTCATCGCGTTGACGCCGCGGGTGCCGTCGCTGGTGGGCCGCTTCGGAGTCACGGCGGTGACTCTCTCCGGGCTGGTCTCGCACGCCGCGGCATACGCGATCTTCCTGACCATCGACGCCGACTCGAGCTACCTCCTCGTCCTGCTGCCGACGTTCCTCCTGGTCGGCGTCGGCTTCGGTCTCGCGTACGGTCCGCTCAACATCGCCGCCACCAACGGGATCGCGGCCTCCGAGCAGGGCCTCGCCAGCGGCCTGGTAACCACGTCATTCCAGCTCGGTGGCGCCCTCGTCCTCGCCGTCGTGACCGCGGTCAACAACGCCAACGCCGGCACAGACGGTTCCGCGCAGGCGCTGCTCGACGGGTTCCACCCCGCGATCCTGGTGTCGCTCATCGTGGCCCTTTTCGGTGCCATCGCGACCACGGTGTCGGTCCGGGTCCGCGAGATGCCCGCACCGGAGCCCGTGCTCGCCGAGACGGGAGGGGGCCCGCGATGATTCTCGTTACAGGAGCCACCGGCAATGTCGGCGGCGAGCTGGTCAAGGTGCTGGCCGAGGCCGGGCAGCCCGTGCGCGGGTTGACTCGTTCGCGACAGCCGGTGCTCCCCGACGGCGTCGAGCCAGTCGTAGGCGATCTCGATCGGCCAGAGAGCCTGGCCTCGGCGCTCGATGGCGTACGAGCCGTCTTCTTGCTCGCCGGCTACCGGGACATGCCGGGAGTACTCGCCGAGATTCGCCGCGCGGGCGTCGAACGCGTGACGCTCATGACCTCCGGCGCCGCCGCCGGCGGCGACCTGACCAACGCGGTCGAACGCGACCAGATCCGCTCCGAGACAACCGTCCGGGAGTCAGGAGTCGCGTGGACCATCCTGCGGCCCAGCGGCTTCCACTCCAACGCGCTGCGCTGGCTGCCCCAACTGACCGCCGGCGACGTCGTACGGGCACCGTTCGCCGATGTCCCGATCGCATCGATCGACCCGTACGACATCGCTGCGGTCGCGGCGAAGACGTTGACCGCCAGCGGTCACGAAGGACGCACCTACCGGCTGACCGGCCCCGAGTCGCTGCTGCCCGCCGAGCAGATTCGGATCCTGGCCTCGGTCCTCGAGCGCCCACTCCGCCTCGAGCCACAGTCAGACGACGAGGCCCGCGCCGACCTGAACCGGATCATGGCCAGCGAGTACGTCGACGCGCTCTTCGAGTTCTTCGTCGACGGCACGTACGACGACTCGAAAGTGCTCCCCACCGTGGAGGAGCTGACCGGAAACCGGCCACGCAGCTTCGACCAGTGGGCGATCACGCACGCCGACGCCTTCCCGCCGCGCGCGAGATCGGACGGCGATCCCGATGTCTGACCGCCTCGGGGTCGGCATCATCGGGGCCAACCCGGATCAGGGCTGGGCATCCTGGTCCCACATACCGGCGCTCGCAACGCTGCCGGACTACGAGCTCCGGGCGGTCAGCACCAGCCGCATCGAGTCTGCGTCAGCAGCCACAGAGAGGTTCGGCGTACCCGCATACGACAACCACACCGCGCTGATCGCCCATCCGGCGTGTATCTCGTCGCCGCCGCCCTCGAGGCCGGAAAACACGTGTACTGCGAAAGGCCCCTGGGCACCAGCCTCGACAAAGCCGCCGAGATCGTCGAGCTCGCGCACGGCCGCGATGTCGTGGCCGCCGTCGGGCTCCAAGCCCGCGTCGCGTCCACGATCAACCGCCTCCGCGACCTCGTGGCTGACGGATATGTGGGCCGCGTCGTGGCGACGCGCACACGACGGCGGGCATGATGGGCGCCATGGAAATCGAAGCGACGCGGGGCCAGGCACCGATCGAGCAGCGAATCCTCGGCCGTAGCGGTCGGGCCGTCTCCGTTGTCGGCCTCGGCACCTGGCAGCTCGGCGCGGACTGGGGTGAGGTCTCCGAGGGCGAGGCGCGCGAGGTGCTGGAGGCCTCGGCGGCCGAGGGTGTGACGTTCTTCGACACCGCCGATGTGTACGGCGACGGGCGGAGCGAACGTATCATCGGCCGCTTCCTCGCCGACCACGCGGGTCATGCGATCACCGTCGCCACCAAAGTGGGCCGCCGGCTGCCGCAGGTGCCGGAGAATTACGCGATGGCGAATCTGCGCGCCTGGGTCGACCGCTCGCGCCGCAATCTTGGCATGGAGCGGCTCGACCTGGTGCAGCTACATTGCCCGCCGACCGAGGTGATCGCCTCCGATGCGACGTACGACGCGCTCGACCGTCTCGTCGACGACGGTGCGATCGCGGCGTACGGCGTCAGCGTCGAGACCGTCGACCAGGCGCTGGTGGCGATCGATCGCCCCAACGTCGTGTCGATCCAGATCATCCTCAATGCGTTCCGGCTCAAGCCACTCGAGGCGGTTCTGCCGGCCGCGCGCTCGGCCGGTGTCGGGATCGTCGCCCGGGTCCCGCTCGCCTCGGGGCTGCTGTCGGGCCGGTACGACCGGTCGACGACGTTCCGGGCGGACGACCACCGCACGTACAACCGAGATGGCAGTGCGTTCGACATCGGCGAGACGTTCTCCGGCGTGGATTTCGAGACCGGCCTCACGGCGGCGAGCGAGTTTGCCCAGCTGGTCGCCGACTGTGGACCGGCCGATGCGACCCCGGCGCAGGCCGCGTTGGCGTGGGCATGGCAGCAGGCCGGTGTGACGACAGTGATACCGGGAGCCCGCAATGCCGACCAAGCTCGCGCGAATGCGGCCGCAGGTCGCCTCGCGCCGCTGAGCCGAGAGTTTCTGGACGGTGTGCGCGCGATCTACGACGAGTACGTTCGGGAGCGCGTCCACCCCCGCTGGTAGTGCCGGCCCCACGCGGCGAACCATGGATCCCAGAAGTACGCGTGCCACGCCAGCGGTTTCGAGTCGGCAGCTTCGGACGCCTCGACGAGCCCGACCTCGACGAGGAAGCCGGCGATCAACCACAATGCGACGACTGCGACACCACCTGTAGTTCTGCTGGCGGCGTGGGTTACCTTCTCCTGGTGCTTGTCACCCCGCCTGATACCTCCGAAGACCGCCTGGAGGAGATTCTCGACGGCGCGGCGGCAGCCGCTGAACCCCTCGATGAGTTGAGTTCCCTGGAGCGCGGCAGTGTGCTGGTCGCTTTGGCCGACGCACTCGAGGCGTCCGCTGCTGACTTGTTGCCGGTCGCCGCGATGGAAACCCACCTACCCGATGCGCGGCTCGGGGGCGAACTGTCGCGGACGACCAACCAGCTGCGCCTGTTTGCCGAGGTGCTGGCCGAGGGTTCCTACCTCGACGCGACTATCGACACGCCCGATCCTGACATGACACCGGTCCCGCAACCGGATCTGCGACGGATGCTGGTTCCGATCGGTCCCGTGCTGGTGTTCGCGGCGAGCAATTTCCCATTCGCCTTCTCCGTGGCTGGTGGGGACACCGCCTCGGCGCTAGCGGCCGGTTGCCCCGTCGTACTCAAGGCGCATCCGGGTCATCCACGTCTGTCGGCTCTGACCGGCGAGGTGGTTGCCGAGGCACTGACGGCGGCGGGCGCACCGGCGGGCACGTTCGCGGTCATTGCCGGTCTTGACAACGGCCGGACCGCGCTGCTCGACGGCCGGATCCAGGCCGGCGCGTTCACCGGTTCGCTGAGCGCAGGCCGGGCGCTGTTCGACTTGGCCATGTCCCGTGAGACGCCGATCCCGTTCTATGGCGAGCTTGGCAGCCTGAATCCGGTCTTCGTCACGCCGGGCGCCGCGGCGCGTCGAGCGGCTGAAATCGCCGACGGCTTCGTGAACTCGTTTACCTTGGGGGTCGGCCAATTCTGCACCAAACCGGGGTTGCTGTTCCTTCCCACCGGCAGCTCGGTGCTCGAGCGGTTGGCCGAGCTGGTCCGCGCCGCTCCGAAGGGCGAGATGCTCAACGATCGGCTCCGCCATGCGTATCTGCGCGGCCTGTCCGACCTATCCGCAGTCCCTAGTGTTCGGACCGTTGTCGACGCCGCCAGTGGCGACGAAGGTGCGGTTGGAGCGACGCTGCTCGCTGCCACCGTTCCCGGGCTACTCGCAGATCCGGACGCGATGCTGACCGAGTGTTTCGGCCCGGCCTCGATCGTGATCGAGTACGAGAGTGAGGAGCAGGTCCTGGCCGCAGCCGACGCGTTCGATGGCAGCCTGACCGCAACCATTCATGGCGAGCCGGACGAGAGCGACCTCGTGGATGAGCTGCTTGCCAGGCTGCGCGACCGGGCGGGTCGGATCATTTGGAACGGCTGGCCGACCGGCGTCGCGGTGACCTGGGCGATGCACCACGGCGGGCCGTACCCGGCGACGACCTCACCACTGCACACGTCGGTTGGCGCCACCGCAATCCAGCGTTTTCTGCGGCCGGTGGTCTATCAGGCCCTCCCGCAAGAGCTGCTCCCGAGGGCTCTGCGAGACCGCAATGACCTGCGCATCCCTCGCCGCGTGAACGGCCACATCACGACCGCCGATGTGTCTGCGGGGGCTTAGGGCTCCCTCTTGACGCGGTGACGGGACGCCCGGGCGCTCGGATCCTGCACCGATTCGTCGAGCCAGCCAAACGGCGCGGCTCCAACTGCCACCGTGTTGGTCAGCACTCCGACCCCTTCGATGCTCACCCGAACCGAATCGCCTGCACTCAGGCTGAACTCCATGTCCGGGACGAGTCCGGTCCCGGTCAGCAACACAGCTCCCTCGGGAAAGGTGCTGGCCCGGAAGAGGTAGTCGACCAGCTCCGAGAAGATTCGATGCATCAGGCTGGTGCGCGTATTCCCTGCCCAGGCACGGCTGTCGTCGCGAATCACCTCGACGGAGATCCCCAGGTCGGTCGCGTCGTCGACCTCCCATGCCGGTCGGATCCCGGGACCGAGCGCGCAGGCCCCGGCGTAGATCTTGGCTTGGGCCAGATAGAGGGGGTTGAGTCCTTCGATGGAACGCGACGACACGTCATTTCCCACGGTGTATCCCACGACCTCGCCGCCCTTGTTCAGAATCAGTCCGAGCTCGGGCTCTGGGACGTTCAGCTCGGAATCCGCCCTGATTCCGATCGGTTCGTCGTCGCCCACGACCCGCCAGGCCACCGACTTGAAGAAGATTTCGGGTCGGTCCGCCTCGTAGACCCGGTCATACACATCGCCGATTGCGCTCTCCTCGACGCGGGCCTCGCGTGAGAGGCGGTACGTCACGCCGGCGGCCCACACTTCCGTCCGCCCGTCGACTGGTGGCAGCAGCACGAAGCCCGGCGGCTCGGGATCAGTCTCGGCGGTCGCCGCTCGGATGTCGTCCCGCGACCGTTCGAGAAGGTCGGCGATGCTTCGTACGCTCAAACGCCCCAGTGTTCCGTCCGCCTGGAGTACACCGACCCTCGGGCCGAGGTTCGGGTCCGACGGAAGGTACCTCACGATGTGCACAGCAGTCTGCTCCTCAAATCACTCAAGGCAGGCCGAAGAACGGCACGCCGCTTCGCTCGTGCCAGTGCTCTCGGGCCACGTCTGCATTCAGGATCAATCCAAGACCCGGAGCATCGGCGATCGCTACCTCGCCGTCTTGGACCACAGGTCCGGCCGCGTAGGTGACCAGGCTCTCGAAGTAATCGACGTCCAGGGCGTGGAACTCCAAGACCGAGAAGTTGGACACCGACGCGCAGAGGTGAGCGGCTGCCACCGCACCGATCGGGCCCGACACGTTGTGGGGAGCGAAGGGCAGGTAATGCAGTTCGGCCAGTTCGGCGACTCTTCGGCCTTCGATGAGTCCGCCGAACTTCGCAATGTCGGGCATCACACAGTCGACCGCGCCTTTCGACAACAAGTCCAGGAACGCGTAGCGGGTATAGAGATTTTCGCCCGCGCAGATTGGAGTACGGGTCTGGCTACGGACGTGAGCGAGCGCCGCGATGTTCTCCGGCGGAACCGGCTCCTCGAGCCAGAGGAGATCGAATGGCTCCAGAGCCTGGGCCGCTCGCACGGCGCTCGGCACGTCGTATCGAGCATGCATGTCGAGCGCGAGGTCCATCTCGCTACCGACGCTCTCGCGTAGGGCGTCCACCATCTCGACCATGCGCTCGACCTGCGCATTGGAGAGGACCCGGTTCCACTCGTCGCGCGTCAGCCCGCCGTACACGTCGTCGAGGTCGAACTTGAGTGCGGTGAACCCGCGTCCAACCGCATGCTCGACGACAGCCTTGAGCCGATCACGCCCGTCGGGAGTTCTGACGTCGGGAACGTCCGAGGCGTCGGGATGGTGGCCGGCGGCGTCGACCGTGCCGGCGTTGCAGTCGGCGTAAAGCCGGACCCGGTCTCTGAACGCGCCGCCAAGCAGCTGGACCACCGGCGCCTGGTGGAGCTTGCCGGCGAGGTCCCACAGCGCCATCTCGATGCCGGAGATCGCGGTGATGACCGTACCCGCCTGACCGCCGGTGAAGATGTGCCAGCGTCGCAGCTTCTCCTGGAGCCGGTTGACGTTGCGGGGGTCCTCGCCGACCAGGTGCTCCTCGAGAGATTGCACGATGGCGTTGACGGCGGCGATCGGTCCGGACGGATAACACTCCCCGATCCCGTACTCGTCGCCCGCCCAGATTCGCACGATCAGACTGGGGCCGACGATCCGGACGGGAGCGGTTTCGATGCGGGTGATCCTAGGTGTCACGAGGGCGCCTCCATGAGTTCTCCGGGTGATAGTGACGTGACACGGGTCTCGGTGCCGCCACTCGACGGACGCCGTAGTGGTGTTCGAGGGCGAGTTGGTCGAGGCGTTCGTACGCCATGCCGCGGGCGGCCAGTGCCTCAACATCCGGCGCGGCGTCCCGTACGTCGCGCCAGCTCTCGCCGTCCGCCAACGTCGGCCGGGTCAGTTCGTCGACCCGGGCAGCACGCAACGCTGCCTGCACCTCGGGGTCGGCCCGGAAGGCTCGGACCTTCTCGCGCAGGATCAACCAGTTGCGCATGCAAGCGCGGGCCGACTCCCAGACGCCGTCGTCGTCCTCGGTACGGGGTGGTTTGAAGTCGAAGTGGATCGGCCCGTCGTAGTCGCTGTCCTCGATCAGGTCGACCACCCAGAACGCGCCGCGCGCGTTGCCGGCCCCGAACCGCAGATCCTGGTCGAACCGTGGGCCGTGCTGGCCGTTGAGGTCGATGTGGAAGAGCTTGCCCGCCCACATCGCCTGCGCGATGCCGTGGACGTAGTTGAGCCCCGCCATCTCCTCGTGCCCGATCTCGGGGTTGACGCCGAACAACTCGGGATGCTCGAGCCGTTCGATGAACGCCAGGGCATGCCCGACGGTGGGCAAGAGGATGTCGCCGCGGGGCTCGTTCGGCTTCGGCTCGATCGCGAACCGGAGCTCGTAGCCCTGGTCGATCACGTACGAGCCGAGTACGTCGAAGGCCTCCTTGTAACGGTCCAGGGCGACCCGTACGTCCTTGGCCGCACCCGACTCGGCACCCTCGCGACCACCCCAGCACACATACGTACGAGCGCCGAGCTCGGCGGCCAGGTCCAGGTTGTCCATCACCTTGCGCAGCGCGAACCGGCGTACGTCGCGGTCGTTGGCGGTGAACGCGCCGTCCTTGAACACCGGGTGCGAGAACAGGTTGGTCGTGGCCGTTGTGACGACGAGGCCGGTCTCGTCGAGTGCCTGACGGAAGGCTGCGATCCGCTCGTCCCGTTCGGCTGCGGTCGCATCGAACGGGAAGACGTCGTTGTCGTGGAAGTTCACGCCGTACGCGCCGATCTCGGCGAGCTTGCGCACCGCGCGCTCGGCGGCCATCGGCGGTCGGGTCGCGGGTCCGAACACATCGATCGCCTGCCAGCCCACCGTCCAGATCCCGAAGGAGAACCGATCCTCGGCACGCGGGCTATACAGGTCAGTCATCACGGACTCCGATCCGCCCTTGCGACAGGTTTGCAACGTTGCAGAAATACTGCCGCATTCTGTTGACAACGCGCTAGAGGTGTCGGCAGCATTGCTCGCGGACGATTTGCGACGTTGCAAACACGCACAGTAACCGCCGGCGTCGCGGGCCGCCCGAAATTCCACAGCCGAGGGGAAGGGTGCTCCGCGGTCGCTTCCGCTGTGCCTCCGCGTTGCGCCGACCGCCGGGGACGAACGAAGGAGAGGGATTCGATGGAAGGTTCATCTCATCGGGGTCGAGGACAGCGTCCACATCTGGTCCGACGCGTTGCGGGCTCGCTCGCTGCCGCCTTGGTCGTCGCCACGGCCTTGGTCGCGGTGCCATCAGCGACGGTCGCGCCGCAAGCAGCGGCGGAGACGCCGTGGCTCACCGTGGACGACGACGGCTTCGCGACCTTCGCCATACCGGCGGACTACATCCAGAGCACTCTGGGCGACGTGTCACAGGTCGTCGCCGAAGGCAACTTCGGCAAGTCTGACAACTGGGCCGAACTCGGCCTCTCACGTCGGGGCAGCAACTGGACGGCCGTGATCGGCCCGCTCCATCCCGGGCTGTACTACTACCAGATCACGGCAGACGACAACAAGGTCATCAAGGACCCGACGAATCCCACGAGCGTCGCATCCGAGCCGGAGTGGAGCACCTTCTTCGTCCCCGGCGACTCGGCACGCCTGCTCGCCGATGTGCCGGAGGGGCAAGGTGGCACGGTCGAGGAGCTGACCTACCACAGTGACGTGGCGGGCGCGGACCGGTCCGCCCTGGTGTGGACGCCGCCGGGATACAACCCCGGTCGCGCCAAGCCGTACCCGGTGTTCTACCTCCAGCACGGCGGTGGTCAGAGCTATCGCGACTGGGTCGAGGTCGGACGCGCCAAGCAGATCCTCGACAACCTCTCACTCGACGGCGACATCGTGCCGATGGTGGTCGTCATGGGCAACGGCAACGTCTCCAACTTCCAGCAGGAGCTGCTACAGAACCTCATGCCGGCGGCTCGCAGCCACTACAACATCGCCAGCGCCCCCGGGCAGCAGGCGCTCGCCGGCCTGTCGCTGGGCGGCTTGCAGGCGCTCAGCACTCTGGTCGCCCATCCGGGCGAGTTCGCCTACGTCGGTTCGTTCGCGGGCTTCCTGCCCGGGGACATCAGCCGCGCGCAAGCCAAGGCGATCAACATGGGCACGGAGACGCTGCGCATCTACACCGGCAACGTCACCGATCTCGCGTACAACGCTAATTACGACCTGCTCCAGAAGTTCGACAAGGCCGGAGTCGAGTACGAGTTCGACGGGGTCAACCCGGATAACGGTCACAACTGGAACGCGTGGCAGGAGAATCTGATCGATTTCGCGCCGCGACTCTTCCACAAGGTGTCCGACCATGGCCCGAGCCCCGGTCACCTGCCGCTGGACAGTAGGTTCAGCCCGCCGCCCGCCGGCACGACCCCGACACCGTGGCTCAGTAAAGACGCCAATGGAGACACATTCGTCACCTTCGAGACCACCCCGGAGTTCCAGAACGCACAGCACGTCACCGTGTGGGGCAACTGGGCGCCGGGTGGAAGCTGGACGCGTGTCGAGCTCTCCCGCTCGGGTAGCAGGTGGCGGGGGACCGTGGGGCCGCTCAAGCCCGGGTTCTACTACTACCGGTTCATCGTGGATCGGGTCTCCACGAAGGACACGTCGAACCCGACGCACGTCACTTCTGAGCCGACGTGGAGCACGTTCTTCGTGCCCGGCGAGTCGGCACGCCTGCTCGCCGACGTCCCGGATGGTCAGGGTGGCACGGTCGAGTCGATGACGTACCACAGCAACGTGGCGGGCGCGGATCGCACCTCGTACGTGTGGACGCCGCCCGGCTACGACCCCGATCGCGCCGAGCCGTACCCCGTCTTCTACCTCCAGCACGGCGGCGGCCAGAACTACACCGACTGGGTCGAGATGGGTCGTGCCAAGCAGATTCTCGACAACCTCTCGCTCGACGGAGACCTCGAGCCGATGGTGGTCGTGATGAGCAACGGCAACGTGTCCGACTTCACCAAGGAGCTGCTCGAGAACATCGCTCCGGCGGCGGAGGCGAAGTACAACATCTCAGGCGACCCGTCGCGGCGTGCACTCGCCGGTCTCTCGATGGGCGGCGGCCAGACGTACTCCATGCTCAAGTCGCATCCGGGTGCGTTCGCGTACATCGGGACGTTCTCGGCCGGCTTCGGCAGCACGACGGGCGTGGACGTCGAGGCGATCAACAACGGCACTGAGCTGCTGCACGTGTACAGCGGCGATCGGACGGACTTCGCGTACAACGGCGTCATCAGCTCGCTTGCGACGATGGACCAGCTTGGTATCGAGTACGAGTTCGACGGCCCCACCCCAGGCCCGCATGGCTGGGACACGTGGCAGAAGAATCTCATCGACTTCGCGCCGCAGCTGTTCCAGTAGTCCCTATCCCCGATGAGCGGCAGGGTCGGCCCCACGAGCGGGCCGGCCGCGCCTCCGTCAGACCGTCGTCACGCCGTCAGCCGACGCGCGGTCGCCGACGTGGCTAGTGAACCCGGTGGACTCGCGGGCGACGATCGTGAACTCAGGCTTGATCAGTCTCGGCGACTGACGGGCATCGGCCGTCTCGTTGATCCGCTCGATGAGGAGGTTGACCGCGGTCTCGGCGATCTCCTGCCGTCCCGGATCGACGCTTGAGAGGGACGGGACCGAGAACTGGGACTCATCGAGGTTGTCGAAGCCGATCACGGCGACATCGTCCGGCACCTCCCGGCCCGCCTCGCCGAGGACGCGCAACGCGCCAAGTGCGAGGGCGTCGTTCAGGGCGAATACGCTGTCGAACGGGATATCCGCGTCGATGAGGTCCCGCATGGCCGCGGCGCCATTTTCGCGATGCCAGGGTGCCACGACTCGGACGAGATCGGGATCGACGGCCATCCCGGCCGATTCGAGAGCGGACCGGTAGCCACGCAACCGAAGGTCCGCCGCGCGCACCGCCTCGCGCCGGTCGGGGTGCGCTCCGATCAGCGCGATCCTCCGTCGGCCGATGTCGAGTAGGTGCTGCACGGCGGCCTTGGCGGAACTCACGTTGTGCATCGTCACGTGGTCGGTTGGCCCTCCGAAGATCCGCTCACCGAGTAACACAAGCGGAAACGGGACGTCGAGGACATGCCGGTCTTCCTGTCCCAGCCGCTCCGGGCTGAACAGGATCCCGTCTGTCAGGCGGATCGGCCGGCCGCCTGAGAGCACCTCCAGCTCGCGCTCCCGGTTTCCGCTCGTCTGCTCGACGACGACGCCCAGGTTGTGCGTCTCCGCCGCCCGGATGATCGCGTCGGCGAGCTCCGCGAAGTAGTTCTGCCTCAGCTCGGGCACCGCGAGGCCGACAACGCCCGTCCGCCCGACCCGCAACCCGCGCGCGGAGAGATTGGGGCGATAACCGAGCTCATCGATAGCCGACAGGACGCGCGTTCGCGTGGTGGGACGAACATGCGGATAGTCGTTGACCACGTTCGAGACGGTCCGGACGGAGACACCAGCCAGACGCGCCACGTCGCGCAGGGTCGGAGTCACGCGCGCCTCCACTCGGTCGGTCGACGCGGGCTGGCGCCGTCTGGACATACCGCGAGGATAACCAGGCCGGTGTCCTCTTCGGCCTCGGCCCGCGTTGCCGCAATCCGCCGGTCAGCGACGGGAAACCCGCGTCCGGCTAACCCTTGACAGGCGCCAGGCGGATTGCCATAGTCAGCGACTAAACAGTCTTTGCAACGTTGCAAAGCCGGGCATCCCGGAGGGAAACCGAGGCCAATGAAGAGGAAGCCATTCCTAGGCGCAGTATCCGCGTTCGCGATCGCGAGCGCACTTGTCGCGTGCTCCTCGGGGGATGACGCAAGCAGCGGCGGCGGTGGCGGCGCGAGCGGCTGCACGAACGACATACCCAAAGACGACCTGCCGGTCGTGTCGATGTGGGCCTGGTACCCCAACATGGACAAGGCCATCGACAACTTCAACGAGCAGAGTGACGAGGTCCAGGTCTGCTGGACGAACGTAGGCGAAGGCAGCGACGAGTACGACAAGTTCCAAACGGCCATCTCGTCGGGCACCGGTGCCCCTGACGTGATCATGATCGAGGCCGACCGGATCCCCACGTACCAGATCCAAGACGCGCTCGTCGACATCAGTGACTATGGCTATGACGAGGTCGCGGACGACTACGGTGAGGGCGCCTGGAAGGACGTCTCGGTC
>JBKOYM010000149.1:0-16804 GCA_046725375.1 Actinomycetota bacterium | reverse complement strand
GTTGTAGACGACCTCGCCCTGGCTCGGCACGAACCAGAACGTGAGGAACGTGCCGGACAGCAGCAGGACGACGAAGCTCCACAGTGCGATCTCACCGAGCAGGAACGACCAGTGGTCGGGGAAGACCTTCCGACCGAACGTCTTGACCAGGGTCGCGAGCCGGACCTGCTCGTCCAGCCACTTCACGGGTCCGCTGGCCGCCTTGCCGGTCTTGGTCTCCTGGATCGGTTTCGACGTGGTTGGCTCGGTACTCATCGTCGCCTCACCCCAGCTCCGGGAAGCTCGGACCGACCTGGTCCTCGAAATCGCCCATCGCGATCAGGTATCCCTCGTCGTCGACGCCCAGCTGCAGCTGCGGCAGCGGCCGGTGCGCCGGGCCGAACAAGACCTTGCCGCCGTCGGCGAGGTCGAAGGTCGACTGGTGGCAGGGACACAGCACATTGTGGGTTTGCTGCTCCCACAGGCTGATCGGGCAGCCTACGTGCGTGCAGATCTTGGAATAACAGAGGATGCCGTCGACGCCCCAGTCTTCACGGCCCGGCGGTGGCGTGATGTCCTCGGGATTCATCCGTACGAGGATGACCGCGGCCTTGGCCTTGGCGTTGAGCAGGTCGACACCCTCGAGAACGTCCCTCTTCTCGTCCTCCTCGGCATTGCCGGTCGGCACTAGGACGATCGGCTCGCCGTTGACCAACTGGCCGACCTCGACGTCCTCCGGGCGGATCGGCGTGCCGGCGACGTCGTTGACGACCCGCATGCCCTTCCTCCACACGGTCGTACGCAGCGACTCGTCGGTCGGCAGCGGGCCGAGGTCGCGGAGTACGACGATCGCGGGCAGCCCGAGGACGCCGAGGGCTCCGAACAGGCTGTTGCGGATCAGCTTGCGCCGGCCGAGTCCGGACTCGGCGGCACTGAGGGTGGTGATCTCCAGAGCCGCCTTGCGGTCCTCCTCTGGGGACTCGATCGCGTGCCGAGCCTCGTCGATCTCCTCGTTGTGCATCAGTCGCCGGGCCCACTGGACCGCGCCCGTGCCGATCAGCAGCAGCGCGCCGCCGAGCGTCATGCCGAGGGCGAAGTTGAGGGCGTCGAAGCCGAAGACTGTCTTGTCTTCGGGGACGGCAAAATACGCGACGCAGAATCCCAGCGCCAGCACGGTGGCCAGCCCGAACATGCCGGCCACCTGAAGCTCCGCACGGCGCTCGAGCGCCGGGTCGACGTCGGTCGGACGGGGCAGGTCCTCGGGGAGCCCGGGATCGGGGACCGGGTCGCCAGCCCGGGCCGCCGCGTCGCGCGGCTCCAGCTCGCCGCCTCCGGGTCCAGGCATGTCGGAGCGGTCCTGGTCACTCACTCTTCTTTCCCACCCTTACTCCGCTTGACGTGATCCAGATCGCGGCACCGACCAACGCCGCGATGCCGACCACGAACACCACGACGCCCTCGCTGACCGGGCCGAACCCGCCGAGGGAGAACCCGCCGTGGTCGGGCTCGTCTTCCACGGCCTTGATGTAGGCGATGATGGCCCGCTTGTCCTCGGGCGTGATGACGCTGTCGGAGAAGACCGGCATCTGCTGCGGCCCGGTCAGCATCGCCTCGTAGATGTACTTCGGCTCGACCCCGTGCAGGGACGGAGCGTAGCGTCCACTGGGAAGCGCGCCGCCGGCCCCGACCGAGTTGTGGCAGGCCGTGCAGTTGGTGCGGAAGAACGCGCCTCCCTGGGTCAGCTCCTCCTCCGAGATCCCGGAGATGTCGGTGTACTCCTCGCCTGGGATCGCCGGCCCCGGACCGAGCGAGGCGACGTACGCGGCTAGGGCCTCGATCTCTTCGTCGGTGTAGACGACCTTCTTCTGCTCGGCCTGCGGACCGACCTGGGAGAGCGGCATCCGCCCCGTGCCGACCTGGAAGTCGACCGCCGCGGCACCGACACCGATCAGCGAGGGGCCGTAGTTTTGCTCGTCGTCGCCCGCGAGCACGCCCTCGCCGCTGAGCCCATGACAGGAGGAGCAGCCGACCAGGAAGAGCTTGCGGCCCTTGTCGACCAGGTCGCTCTGGCTGTTGTCGGCCTCGGCCGAGTTGGGCGCGACCATGGCGTACGCACCGCCGACGGCTGTCAACGCGACCAACACGACCGCCGCGCCAGCCAGGCGATGCCGCCGCCACGCCGACACGCGACGGAGTGTCCCGCGCCGGATGAGGGGGATGTGCACGATGCCGCCTCTCTGGTTCGTCGTGGCTCAGTCGGGTCGGTCGTACTACCTATTGTAGTAGATAGATGGTCGCGAAGAGTCCGATCCAGACGATGTCGACGAAGTGCCAGTAGTACGACACGACGATCGACGTGACCGCCTGCTCATGGGTGAAGCGGCGCGCGACGAACGTGCGGCCGAGGACGAAGAGGAACGCGATCAGGCCACCGGTGACATGGATGCCGTGGAAGCCCGTGGTCAGGTAGAACATCGAGCCGTACGGCGACGACGACATCGTCGTGCCTTCGCTGACCAGCTCGGTGTATTCATACGCCTGGCCGCCGATGAAGAACGTGCCCATGAGGAAGGTCAGCACGAACCACTCGCGCATGCCCCAGCCGCCGACGTCGAGCACACTGCCGGTGCGTCCGACGCGCCCGCGCTCGGCAGCGAACACACCGAGCTGGCAGGTGACGCTGGACAGCACCAGAACCGTGGTGTTGACCGTCGCGAACGGGACCGTGAGCTTCTGAGTCTCCTGGTCCCACAACTCCGGTGAAACCCCGCGAATGGTGAAGTACGCGGCGAACAACGCCGCGAAGAACATCAGCTCGCTGGACAGCCAGACGACGGTGCCGACGCTGACCGTGCTCGGTCGGTCTGGTGGCCCGTGCAGGCGTGCGGACGGGATCGCGGTTGTGGTCGCCACGGACGCCATTATGTCGGTGCCAGTTCGCAACAGCGACCGCGGGTACTACAAGACGTCGGGGATCTCTCGTGCCCGCCGTGATCCCGGCTGGCATGGGTTACCGTGCCGACGGCCTCAGTCGGGTGTGTCACGCCCGGATAGGCTTACGTCCGTGACTGAGCCCACCGAGACCGATCCCGTCCGGGTCTGCGTCTACAGCGACGACAAGCACACGCGCGAGAAGGTGATGCTCGCGTTGGGGAAGCGACCGCACCCTGATCTGCCCGCCTTCGAGTACGTCGAATGCGCCACCGAGCCGGTCGTCATCGCCACGATGGACCGAGGCGTCGACCTCGCGATCCTCGACGGCGAGGCGGTCCCGACCGGCGGCATGGGCATCGCGCGTCAGCTCAAGGACGAGATCTTCCAGTGCCCTCCGATCCTGGTGCTCACGGGCCGGCGGGACGACGCCTGGCTCGCCGCCTGGTCGCGCGCCGACGCGGCGGTGTCGCACCCGATCGACCCGGCCGAGCTGGCCGAGGCGGTCATCGCCCTCGTGGCCCGGCGAGGCAGCCGCGCCCCGGCGAAGCGTTAGGGCGACGGCCATGACCAGTTGGCCGCAGGTGCTGTCCGCGCTGATGGGCGGTCAGGATCTCGATGCCGATCAGACCGCGTGGGCGATGCGGGAGATCCTGACCGGCGAGGCGACCGAGGCGCAGATCGCCGGGTTCGCGGTGGCGCTGCGGGCGAAGGGCGAGACGGTCGAAGAGGTCGAGGGACTCGTGCGGACCATGTACGAGCACGCGGTCCCCATGAGCGTCCCGGGCCGGTTCGTCGACATCGTCGGCACCGGCGGCGACCGGTCCCGTACGGTCAACATCTCCACGATGGCTGCGGTCGTCGCCGCCGGGGCCGGAGTGACGGTGGTGAAGCATGGCAACCGCGCGGCGTCGTCCAGCAGCGGCTCGGCCGACGTGCTCGAGGCGCTCGGGGTCCGGCTGGACGTGCCAAGCGACCAGATCGGCGCCATCGCCGCGGAGGCGGGCATCACGTTTTGCTTCGCGGCCCTGTTTCACTCGTCGATGCGCCATGCGATCCCGGTCCGGCGCGAGCTCGGGGTCGCCACCACATTCAACATCCTCGGGCCGCTGACCAATCCGGCTCGCCCGGCTGCCCAGGCGGTCGGCGTCGCGGACCGTCGTACGGCGCCGCTCGTCGCCGGCGTGCTGGGGGCGCGAGGCGTTGACGCCCTCGTGTTCCGTGGCGAGGACGGGCTCGACGAGCTCACGACCACGACGACATCGTCGGTGTGGGTGGTGACCGGCGCTGACGGCTCCGTAACCGAGGAGACCCTCGACCCGGCCGATGTGGACATCGCCCGCGCGCAGCCCGAAGACCTGCGTGGCGCCGACGCCGACCACAACGCCGCCGTGTTCAGTCGGGTGCTCGCCGGCGAGACGGGGGCGGTGCGCGACGCCGTACTCCTCAACGCCGCTGCCGGACTGGCCGCGCATGCCGGCCCCGAGGGGAGTCTGGCGGAGCGTCTTGAGGCCGGTCTCGCTCGGGCGCGGGAGTCGATCGACTCGGGCGCCGCGCGCGAGACGCTGGCCCGGTGGGTCCAGGCGACCCAGCGGCACGCGCCCGCCTGAGTACGGCGGGCGGCGTCGGTCGAGGCGGGATCGGGGTGCGCGCTGAACTATTGGCGAGTTTGAGCAGCGTCCGCGCCGAAAATCGGTCCAAACTCGCCAACAGTCGAGGGTCCGCGTCGAATTGGGTATGTGTATAGCCGTTTCGAGGGGCCGGCGCGGACCTATGTCAGTAGGGTGTGAGCGATTCCTACCTGACCCGGCATCACCGCCGGCTCGTCCGACGCCAGGCCTATGAACAGGTCACCCGCGGAGTGCACGTGCGACGCGGATCGGCGCCCGACCTGGCGACGCGCTGCCGCGCGATTCAGCGAGCGCTACCGCGTGACGCGGTCTTCTCCCACTACACCGCTGCAGCTCTCCGAGGCTGGCAGCTTCCGCCGCTGCCCGGCTGGCTGCCCCGATTCGCGAGACTGCCCGGCGGCGGCACGCATCTTGAACGGCGCGGGCTGTATGTCGCGCGTACGGATGAGGCGACGACCGGATTCGAGATGCGCCAAGGCGTACGAGTGGCGACCGCGTGCGCGACGCTCGCCCAGCTGGCGCAGGATCTGTCGCTGCTGGATCTTATCGCCACGGTCGATTCGGCCTTGCATGCAGGCGACTGCACGGAGGCAGACATTGCAGCGTCGATTCGGCCGCATCAGCGGGGCGGCTCCAGGCTGCGTCGTGCGCTGGCGTACGCGGACGGCCGGGCCGAGTCGTGGTGGGAGACCCCGTTGCGGCTCTTGCACGTGTGGAGTGGCGTCGAGGTGGAGCCACAGTACGAGGTGTTCGACGACTGGGGCGGCTTCGTCGCTCGCGGCGACTTGTGGATCGTCGGCACTCGCCGATTGCATGAGTACGACGGCGGCTACCACGACGAGTCCGACACGAGGCCGCGGGATCTGGGTCGCGACAAGGCGCTGGCTCGCATCCGATGGGAGCGCTATGGCTATATCGCCCGTGACCTCGTGCGCCATCCACGAGGAATCCTCGCCGATGCCGACGCCGCCTTGGGTCGGCCGCGTCGGTCGGCCCGGCTCAAGCGTTGGCGTGCTGAGGCGGCCCAGTCGACGCTGACGGCGACCGGGCGAGCCGCACTGGCGCGCCGACTGCGCCGGTTCGACCGCTCCTAGGCCGAACTGTTGGCGAGTTTGAGCAACGTACGCGCCGAAGATCTGTCCGAACTCGCCAATAGTTGGGTCCGGCGGACGTGGTGCGCCCGGGCTGCCCGGGTCAGTCGGCTTCGGCCGTGCCGATGCTGAAGGCGGCCTCGAGATCGTGCTTGGAGTAGGTCCGGAATGCGATATGGGTCTCGGTCGACTCCACGCCCGGCACCTTGTTGAGCCGATCGGCGACCACGGCCGCGATGTCGTCGTGGCGGTGGACGCGAACCATCACGATGAGATCGATGTGGCCCGTGACGGAGTAGACCTCGCTGACCCCGTCGAGGTCGGCGATCTGCCCGGCGACCTCGGGTATGCGGGCCACGTCGGCCTTGACGAAGACGATCGCAGTGATCACGGCACCACCCTAGCGGCCGTGATCGGTCAGGGCTGATGAACCGTCGCCACCATGCGACGCTCGTCGAACGGGACCACAGCGTCGCGACCCGACTCGGCGACGACGACCGTGGCGAGATGGCCGCCGGCGCCGCCGATCGGACAGGTCCAGGTGCCGTCGATGTCGACGAGCCGGAGGCCGGGTGCTTCGAGCCAACGCAGCACGCACTCGGTCTCAGAGGCTGACGCCGCCGGTGTGGGGCCGGGGCCGGGCGTGACGGTCTCGGCGCTCGCCACGAGACTGGCGGCGAACTGCCGACCGCTGTCGCCGGGGCGAAGCACGCCCGCCGCGGCCAGCCGACCGTACCGGATGACGTGCATCTCCCACCGACCGTGGTCGAGCCGGCGGGCCGCGACCATCTCGCGGCAGCGGGTCAGGCTCCGCAGGCGTTGCGTGCGGGCGCTGCCTCGCAGGAACGCGCTGAGCCGATCGCGATGCATGCCGGCGTCTTCGAAGCGCTCCTGCTCCGCGAGCAGCGCCATCCGTCGGTTGACGGCGTCGATGACACCCTGTGGGTCGGCGATCAGCGCCAGACGTACGTCGGCGACGACCGCGCCGTATGCCTCGGTCGTCGCCGAACCGTCGCAGGGCGACAGGCACCGGCCCATCTCGGCCAGCACGCACGGCGACCGAGACGGCTGGCGGGGTAGCCGCCCACTGCACTGGCGCAGGGGGTACGCCTCGTGCAGCGCGGCCATGGCACGCTCCGCCGTCCGCTTCGACCCGAAGGGACCGACGTAGATCGCGTCGTCCTCGAGAATGCGGCGCACCAGTGACAGCCGCGGCCACGGCTCGTCGGTCAGCTTGAGCCATACGACCCGCTCCGGATGCCGCGAGCGCCGGTTGTAGGTCGGCTTGTGCTCGGCGATGAGGCGCAGCTCCCGTACTTCGGCTTCGAGCGCCGTCGCGCAGGTGATGCCCTCGACCGACTCGGCGAGCCGGACCATCTCGCCGATGCGCGATCGGGTCTCGCTGGCCGTGAAGTAGTTGCGGACCCGGGCACGGAGGTCTTTGGACTTGCCGACGTAGAGGACGCGACCACGCTCGTCGCGAAAGAGGTAAACCCCCGGCAGGTGCGGCAGCCCGTCGGCCAGATGGCGCTTGCGACGCTGCTCGGGATGGACCCGGGACGTGAACGTCTGCAGCTCCTCGAGCGTGTTGACGCCGAGGTTGCCCAGCCGTGCGATCAGGCCGTGCAGGACGTCGACCGTGGCTCGGGCGTCGTCGAAGGCCCGGTGATTGGGCGTCGTGGAGGCCTGAAACAGCCGGGCGAGGCTGGAAAGCTTGCAGTTGGGCGTCTCGTCGCGGGTCACGACGTGGCGCGCCAGCCGTACCGTGTCGAGCACTTCGAACCGGGGCCATCGGTAGTCGCCCTCGGTCGCGAAGTGGCGCAGGAAGCCGACGTCGAACGGCGCGTTGTGAGCGACGAGTACGCAGCCGGCGGCGAACTCGAGGAATGCCGGCAGCGCCGACTCGATCGTCGGTGCTGTCGCCACCATAGCGTCGGTGATGCCCGTGAGCACGGCGATGAACGGCGGGATCGGCGCCTTCGGGTTGACCAGGGTCTGGAACTCGCCGAGCACCTCGCCGCCGCGCACCTTGACCGCGCCGATCTCGGTGATCATCGCCCCGTCGGCTGCCGACCCGCCGGTGGTCTCGAGGTCGACGACGCAAAACGTCACGTCGTGGAGGGGTCGGCCCAGCTCGTCGAATGTCGCCTGGATCGCCTGCGGCGCGGCGCCGACACTCGGGGTGGCCATGTCGGAACCGTAGGTCTCGACACCGACGAAACCGGGCCCGACGCGCCCGGCAGCCGCGGGAAGCGCAGGCAAGTGCAACCCTAGGTGTGAATTCGAAAATGGAGAGGAGCGGGGATGTCCGACCCGAGTACGCGGGCACGCCTGCCCGGCGATACGGAGCGGTTGCGCTGCGCAGGTTGCGGCAACCTGACCCGATTCGACGTGACGCGGACCCGGCGTACGCGCGAGTTCTGGCATGTGGCCCTGAGCGGCGACGCTCGGATAGAAGACGACACCCTGCTCGGTCAGGACGTCGAGTCGATCAGCTGTCGGTGGTGCGGCCGCAGCGACGCGATCGAGATCGTGGCCCGGGCGGACGCGGACCTGAGTGCCGACCCGACGACGAGCAGCAAACCAACGACACCGGACCCGACCATGGGGCAGGCGTGAGCGAGGAGTCGTGAGCGAGCGTGCGAGCGAACAATTCAACACAGCAGCCTGCTCACGTGCCGACGAGCGCAGCGAGGAGGGCGCGTGAGCGATCCGGCGGTCGGAGGCGAGCCGATGGTCATGCTGCCCGACGCCGTCCGGCAGCGGCTGGTCGCGATGACGATCGACGTCTTGGACTCCCTGGGCGACGAGCGGCTGCCGGCCAGCATTCGGCCGGTGATGCGGTTCGCGCCGCAACGGCGGGCTCGGTTGGCAGCCGGCCCGATCGCCTCGGCGCTGAACGACGACGAGTTCCGCGCGCGGGTGGCGGCGCAGGTGCGGCCCTCTCGCGGCGAGGTGATGGCGGCGTTGGAGCGTGGCGAGCCGGTCGCCGTCGACCCGGTCGAGGTGGCGGCGCTCGCGTACCTGATC
Organism: Actinomycetota bacterium; assembly: GCA_046725375.1. Taxonomy (GTDB): domain Bacteria; phylum Actinomycetota; class Actinomycetes; order Propionibacteriales; family Nocardioidaceae; genus DATFRX01. The sequence goes on along the minus strand of JBKOYM010000149.1, from coordinate 8,142 downwards.
CGACCGGAGGGCTGGCGGCAGGCCCTGGAGCAGGCGGTGGCGCGCATCGACGAGGAGGCGCGAGCGTCCGCTCCCGATTCAGACGAGGTCGATCGGCTACGCCAGCAGGTCGAGGAGGCGCGTGCCGAGTTGGCCGAGGTCCGCGCTCGGCTGCGGGAGCAGGTCAGCCAGCTCAAGTCCGACAACACCGACCTGCGCCGGAAGCTGGGCGCCGAGCGGACTCGGTCGAAGCAGGCCGCCGACGAGCTCGCGGCCGCCCGAGCGGCCGAGGCATCGGCGCGCGAGGACGCCGAGAGACGCGTCGCCACGACGCAGACCGAAGTACGGCGGCTGCAGGCCCGCATCGAGGAGCTGGCCGGCGACGCCCAACGGATCCGCCAGTCCGACCGGGCCGAGCGCGGCGGCGAGGCGGTACGGGCGCGCCTGCTGCTCGACGCGTTGCTCGCGGCTGCGCAGGGGCTGCGACGGGAGTTGGCCCTCCCACCCGTCGAGATGCTGCCGGCCGGCCTGCTGGCCGACACCGACGAGCGACCGTTGGCCCCCGGAGCCGGTCGGGCGCTCGACCCGGCCGATCCGGCGCTGCTCGATCGACTGCTCGGGCTGCCTCGGGTGCATCTGCTGGTCGACGGCTACAACGTGACCAAGCTCGAGTGGGGGAGCTTGTCGCTCGAGGAGCAACGGACCCGGCTGCTGCGGCAGCTGGCCCCGATCGCAGCCCGCAGTGGCGCCGAGGTGACCGTCGTGTTCGACGGCGCCGACCTTCGGCATCGGCCCGCCGTGGCGCCGCCGCGTGGTGTCCGGGTGCGTTTCAGCCCGGCGGGAGTGACCGCCGATGAGGTGTTGCGCGACCTCGTACGTGCGGAGCCGGAGGGCCGCCCGGTGGTGGTCGTGTCGACCGATCGGGAGGTGGCGGGGTTCGCGACCAAGGCGGGCGCCCGAGCCGTCCCCTCGGTGGCGTTGGTCCGCTTGCTGGATCGCGGCTAGCCGCGAACGACGCGACACGCCGGTGGCGTCGGACTGTCAGTGCCGGACCGTACCGTCGCTGACGTCCGAGTTGGTAACCGGAGGAGGATCCATGGCATCGAGCGCGGACGCGGCCGAGCCCACCGGGGCCGACGCTCTCATCATCGACTGCGATACGTGTCTGGTGCGTGGGCCGGCGTGCGCCGACTGCGTCGTGAGTTGTCTGTTGGGCGGCCCGCCGGAGCCCGTTCAGCTGTCCGAGGACGAAGCCGGAGCACTCGACGCGCTGGCCGCATCCGGTCTGCTTCCTCCGTTACGTCTCGTGACTGCAAAAGACGATCCGTCACCGGATATTTACGGCGATTAGGACGTAACCTACGAACCGCATCGCTCATTTCCACAGCATGGTGCGCGGAGATTGCGGTTCATCCGCAACGTCACTACTGTCCCATGCTCAGGTGCCCGTACGGAGTCGGTTCACCGCAGATCGGCCCGGGTGCCTCGCCGAATTCGGTGGCTCCAAGGGCCGGAGTCGCTGAAACCGGGGAACCAACGTGATTGGGGTGAATCGATGGGCCATCGTGGGTGGTCCATCGACGGGCAGCTTCCGGTCCGAACCCGACAGCTCACCTGGTAGGCGTCGAGGAGCATAGGAGATCGGCCGAGCGTGCGTACCGCCCGGAAAACTTCAGTGATTCGCACCGCTGTCGCCGTTGGCGCGGCTCTCACCACCGGCATGGTGATTCTCCCGTCGTCGGGCTATGCCAGCCCCGATCCGAGCATCCAAGAGGTCCAGCGCCGTGCCGACCGCCTCTACCACGAGGCTGAGCAGGCCCAGGAGCGACTCAATACGATTAAGGTCCAGCTGAAGGACGCTCGCCACCAGCTCAAGGGGCTGCGCGCCGACGTGGCCGAGCAGAAGCACACCCTCCGGGCCGTCGCCGACCGGGTCAGCAGCATGGTCGCCATCCAGGCGCAGCAGTCGCCGATGGACCTCACCACCCAGCTGCTCTCGTCCGGCGACCCCGACAGGTTCCTCTCCGGCCTCGCCGCGATGGAGTCCTACAACTCGACCCAGGCGAGCCTGCTCGACGGCTACCAGGCCGCCGCGGCCGAGCTCGAGCTACGCAAGGACCAGCTGCGCGACCAGGTCGACGCGATCGCCAAGGCCAAGGATCAGATGGCCAAGGAATACAAGACGGTCAAGGACAAGTCCGACGCAGCCCACGACCTACTCGACGAGCTCAAGGCCGAGCAGCTCGAGGCGAGCCGCGACGACACAGTGCGCCCGCCGACCGGAGTCACCGCCACGTCTGAGCAGGCGCAGATCGCCGTCGACTACGCGCTCGACCAGCTCGGCGACCCCTACGTCTACGGTGCCGATGGGCCGGACTCCTACGACTGCTCGGGGCTCACGATGGCTGCCTGGGGTGCCGCTGGCGTCTACCTGCCGCACTCGTCGAGCGTGCAGGCCACCATGGGCACCTCCATCCCGCTCGAGGACGCGCAGCCGGGCGACCTGCTCTTCTACTACAGCCCGGTCAGCCACGTCGGCATGTACATCGGCAACGGCCAGATCGTCCACGCGCCCAACTCGGGCTCCACGGTCGAGATCGCGCCCGCGACCGACTACATGCCGCTGACCGACGTCCGCCACATCGGCTGACCCGGCCCCGGCAGGAGGCGCTCGCTACCGCTTCGCCCAGTAGTCGTCGCGTGCCTTGCTCGCGGACTGTTCCTCCGCGCTTCTGAAGCCGGGCGCCATCGAAGCGTCGGTGCCGGCCATGTACTGGTGATGCTCGATGCCCAGGAGCCGGATCCAGCTCTGCTGGCCGAAGGTCAGGGCGATGAAGCAACCGAGCTCCACGAGTTCGGGCTCGGTGAAGTGCTCGTGCAGGCGCTGCCACAGCTTGTCGAGATCCTGCTCACCCCAGGCGATCGCCTGAGCGTACGACAGCGCCGCCTTCTGCCGGTCGTCGTACTTGTCTGACGACTCGAAGTTCAGCAGCTCGTCGTACTGCGCTTCCTCCAGCCCGGCGGCCGACGCCTTGACGGAGCGCTGGTTGCCGCAAAACTCGCATTTGACCGTTCGCGAGATGTAGACGCGGCAGAGGTCCTTTATCGCGTGGTCGCACACACCGTTGTGGAATTGCGACTTCCAGGAATCGGCAAAGGCCCAGAATGCGTTCGGCGCGTGGGCACGCACCGCCGAGCTCTCGGGACGCGGCGTACCCTCCCGGGCGCAGCGGTGCATCTCCTCTTGCATCCGCTCGTCCATGCTCTCCAGCGGGACGTAGCTGAGGTACGGGTCTGCCATGATCAGACTCCTCTGCGGGTACACGACCACCATGGGCACTGAATCACGCGCAATGTGGTGTGTCCAGGGGCGCTGATCGTAATTCGGTTGAGTCAGCCATCGCCGCGATGTTGGCTTGGACCATGACCCAAGCCCGGATCCGTGTCGGTCGCGCGACCGACCCAGATCGCTTCTTGGCGACCGACCACACGGTCTGGTTCGCCGAGGTCCCGAGTGCACCCACCGAGGATCAGCTGCTCGGGCTCGCCGAGGACCAGCGCTTCGCGGCGGATGTGGACGGCTCGGAGCCGGGGACGTACCCCGGCATCTATGGCGTCTTCCCCCTGACGTTGTCGATCCCGGGGGCTGATGCGACGACGCGGCACGTGCCGTGCGCCGGACTCACCTGGGTCGGTGTCCATCCCGACCATCGGCGCAAGGGCGTGCTCAGCGCGATGCTGCGTCACCACTTCGAGCAGGTGCACGAGCAGGCGGGCGTCCACCTCTCCGCGCTGCACGCCAGTGAGCCGGGGATCTACGGCCGCCACGGCTACGGAGTTGCGTCGCTGGAGCATGACGTCACCCTGGGCAAGGGCACGACGCTGACCGCTCCAGAGTTGGATGACGCGGCCGCCGCGGTCACGACGCACCTGGCGTCGGCGTCCGATCCGGGTGTGCCGAAGCGGCTGCGGGAGTGTCATCTCAGCAGTGCGGAGCTTGGCTCGGTGGTGGGTGACGCTGGCTACTACGTCCGGATCTGCCAGGAACTCCCCGAACATCGACGGGGCAACGAGCCCTGGCGGATCCTCTTCGCCCGCCGCGACGGCGTGGATGTCGGCTTCGCGGCGTTCCGCCGTACACACAAGTGGGAGCACGGCCTGCCCGCGGGAGATCTTTCGGTGTGGGCGTTGCTGGGCGATCCGACCGCACGACTCGCGCTGGCTCGCCGCCTGGTCGACTTCGACCTGATGGGGACCATCAAGATCCGCACCGTCGGCGTCGACGACCCGCTGCTGCTGTGGGCCGGCGGGCCCAGGGCGACGTCCGAGCTCGGCACCTACGACAGCCTGTGGGTGCGGCTCGTCGACCTCCCCGACGCGTTGCGAGCACGGGCCTGGACCGCGCCGTGCGACGTCGTGGTCGAGGTCGCCGACACAGCAGCCCCGTGGAACGCCGGCACCTGGCGGATCCGGGCCGACGACGGCGAGGTGTCGGTCGAGCCGACGACGGCAGAGTCCGACGTACGCCTGGGCATCGAGGCATTGGGCGCCGCTTATCTCGGGGCCGGCAACCTGGTCGCGATGCGGCGCGCCGGGTTGATAGCGGAGCGTCGGCAGGGCGCTGTCGCCGAGTTGTGGCGAGCCATGCGCACCGAAATCGCTCCGACGGCCGCGATCGGATTCTGACCTCGATGGCGCTCCGAGGGGTTGGCCGCCGACCTCTCTAGGATCGAGGAATGACCGACGCCGCACCACCGCCGGGGGCTGCCGGCCGGGATAGGGCGATCGGTCGTGCGGTGGTCGGGGCATTTGTCGCGTTCGTCGTGGTCGTCGGTGCCGTGTTGTGGTCGACCGACACTCGCGACGGTGCGACGTCAGGCGATGGCGCGACGCCGACTGCCGGCCCGCCCGTCGACGAGCTGGACCGAGACGAGCGCGCCAGCCAGGTCCTGCAGAGCCTCGCGGTCGCTTGGCAACACCGCGACGAGGTGGCATTCGTCGACGCTGCCGGAGAGTCCCGCGCCGCGCATCGGTGGGCCGGCCAGGTCTACGACACCCTCGACGACCTCAGGGTCCGATGGATCGACTTGCGGTACGTCGCGGTCGATCCCGAGACGGCGGCCGACCCACTGGGCTTCTCGGCCGATGTCGACGTGCGGTGGGAGGTCGATGCCGGGCCGACGCACGAGACGTACACGACGGCGCCCGTGACGGTGCCGCTGCGGTTCTCGTACGAAGGTGGCCGCATCGATGTCGTCGGACTCGACGGAGACACCGGCGACCCGGTGCCGGTGTGGCTCGCCGGATCGGTCCACATCGAGGCCGTCGACGGTGGCACCTGCATCGCGGTTCCGGAGGGGGTCGACCTCGACTCGTGCGGCTCGCTGCTCGACGTAGCTGCCGACGACCTGAGCAACATCGTGTCCAGCGACCAGACGGCCCATCGCCCGGTGGTCGTCATGGTGCCCGACACCGACGCCACGGCAGCGATGCTGCTCGGCCAAGACGCCGACGACCTGACCCAGATCGCCGCCGTCACGACCACGATCGACGGCAGCGGCTCGGTCGACGCACCCGCGCAGGTCGTCGTCAACCCGACGGTCTTCGACGACCTCAGCCGGCGTGCGGCACAGCTCGTCATGAGCCACGAGGTCACCCATGCCGCCACCGGCGCGACCGCGGCGTCGATGAACCTGTGGGTCGCCGAAGGCTTCGCCGACTACGTGGCGTTGGCCAGCGGCCGGATCCCGGTCCAGCGGGCCGCGAGCCAGATTCTGTCCTACGTTCGCAAGCACGACCCACCGGCACACCTGCCCACCGCACGGGAGTTTTCGGCCCACCGTCACGGCCTGGGGCGGACGTACGAGTCGGCCTGGCTCATCTTCCGAATGCTCGGCGCGTACTACGGCAACGACCGTGTCGTCGCCTTCTACGACGAGGTGCGGACGGGTACACCCGTCGAGGAGGCACTCATCGACACGATCGGGCTCGACCTGGACGGTCTGACGGCGGCCTGGCAGGACTATCTGACGTCACTCGCGTTCGGAGTCTCCTGACCATGCCGACCTCCGACCGCAGGCTCGCCTGGACGTGGTTTGCGATTGCCGTCGTCGCGCTCGCCGTCACCATCGCCGTCACGACGCCGTGGGACTGGCTGCCGGGCGGATCGCTGGCCCCCATCGACGAGACCGCCGGCCTGCCCCAACCCGTGCTCGACCAGATCGACGACTATCGAGGCGACATCGTCCCGATCGAGCTCGTCAGCACCGCCGTCTCGCTCGTCGTCGCGATCGCGTTGGGCCTGACATCGTGGGGATCGCGTCTCGTCCGTCGACTTCCGGGCTCACGGTGGTGGGCTTTGCAGACGGTCCTCGCGGTGGCGGTGCTGCTCACCATCGGTCGCATGGTCACGCTGCCGCTGGCGATCTGGTCGCAGTCGGTTCGTCGAGACTTCGGACTGGCGACCAACAGCTGGGGTGCGTGGGCCGTCGACCAGGTCCTCTCCCTCGCGGTGGCGATCGTGATGACGGCAGTGCCGATCGTCGTTGTGCTGGCGATGGCCCGGCGCTGGCGCCGCTGGTGGCTGCCGGCTTCGCTGACCGCCGGGGGGTTGGTGATCATCGGGTCGTTCGGCTACCCGATTGTGGTGGAGCCGTTGTTCAACAACTTCAACGAGATGCCCGACGGCCCATTGCGTACGTCCCTGGTCCAGATGGCCGACGACGACGGCATCGATGTCAACGACGTCTTGGTCGCCGACGCGTCCAAGCGCACCAGCTCGCTCAACGCGTACGTGTCGGGTTTCGGCGCCTCGAAGCGGATCGTCGTGTACGACACGCTGCTGCGCGAGGCAAGTCCGGAAGAGATCCGACTCGTCGTCGCCCACGAGCTTGGGCATGCCAAGAACAACGACGTGCTGCACGGCACGATCATCGGTGCGTTGGGAGCCGTCGCCGGCGTCACGTTGCTGGCGTTGCTCTTGACCTCGCCCCGGCTGGCCGCACGCGCGGGCTATCGAGCCGATCGGCCGGGCGAAGCCGTGGCGGTGCCGGCGATCCTGGCCCTGGTCGCCTGCGGCACGTTTCTCGCGAGCCCGATGCAAAACGTCATCAGCCGTGCCATCGAGGCTCGAGCCGACGTGCACGCGCTCGACCTGACGCGCGATCCGGAGACCTTTGAAATGGTCCAGCGTCAGTTGGCGGAGGCGAACCTCTCATCGCCGTGGCCCTCACGCCCGCTGTACGTCTGGTTTTCGTCGCATCCGAGCGTCGCCCAACGGATCGCCCTCGCTCAGGGCTGGCAGGACCGTGAGTCGGCCGACTGACGCGGCGTCAAATGTAGAGCGCCTCCACCTCGGCGGCGTATTCGCGCATGACCCGGAGCCGGCGCAGCTTGAGCGACGGCGTCAGGTGGCCGCTCTCCTCGGTCCAGTCGATCGGCAGGATCCGAAACTTCCGGATCGACTCGGCCTGCGAGACGCGGGCGTTCGCATCGTCGACGGCACGCTGGATCTCGGCGCGCAGGTCGGGGTGGTTGGTGAGCCTGGTCGGGTCGGGTTCGACGCCGTGTTGCTTGGCCCACGGACGCAATGCCTCGGCGTCGAGCGTGATGAGCGCCGCGATGTACGGCTTGCCGTCGCCGACGACCATGCACTGGCTGACTAGGGCATGCGCGCGAATAGGATCCTCTAGAGCCGCCGGCGCGACGTTCTTGCCTCCGGCCGTGACCAGGATCTCCTTCTTGCGTCCCGTGATCCGTACGAATCCCTCGTCGTCGATCTCGCCGACGTCGCTGCTGTGGAACCAGCCGTCCGAGTCGAGCGCCTCCGCGGTCGCGGCGTCGTTGTTCCAGTAGCCGGCGAAGACCTGGCCGCCCCGAAACAGCAACTCTCCGTCGTGGGCGACCTTGACCTCGGTGCCGGGGATCGGCCGGCCGACCGTGCCGACCTTTTGCGAGCCGGGCAGGTTCACCGTCAGCGCGGCGGTCGTCTCGGTCAGCCCGTACCCCTCGAGCACCGGCACCCCGATCCCGCGGAAGAAGTGCGCCAGCCGCTCGCCGAGGGGTGCGCCGCCGGAGATGGCGTACTCCACCTTGCCGCCGAGCGCGGCCCGAAGCCTGGCGTAGACCAGCCGATCGAATATGGCGTGCCGCGCCCGTAGCAGC
>JBKOYM010000137.1:0-7797 GCA_046725375.1 Actinomycetota bacterium | reverse complement strand
CGTCGCCCAATCCCAGTCCGGCTCCGCATCACCGCGGCGGTTGTGGTACTCGCCGCTCTCGCGCTCTCGGTCTCGGGCCTTGTTCTGTACGCGCTCGAACTTCAGCGCATCGACCGCGACATCGACCAGCAGGTGACTCAGGAGCTGGACGAGTTCGAGGCGTTCGCCGAGAACAACCGAGCGTTGGATCCGCAGCCTGTGGTTGAAGGTGCCCTGCGGGCCAACGTGCCGTCCCCCGACGAACTCATGCTGGGCTTCTGGGACGGCAGGGCACAACAAAAGAGCTTCGGCTCAACGCACGAGGAAGTGGCTGGCGATCCCGACTTCGTCGCGGCGGTCGATCGGCTGATGTCCGACGGCGGATCGACCGAGCTCGACACCGAGTTCGGCGACGCCGTGGTCGCGGTCAAGCCGGTCCGTGCGACTCCCGACTCCGAGAGCGATGCGGCCTTCGTCCTCGTCCACTTTCGCGCCGACGAGCAGGCCGAGCTGACCGACCTGATCCAGACGTACGCGCTCGTCGCCGGCGTGGCACTGCTGGCCCTCACGGCAGGTGCTTGGAGCTTGTCGGGCCGGCTGCTGCGACCCGTACGCGACCTGCAGACCGCAGCCCAGGAGATCAGCGAGACCGACCTCACCCGGCGGATCCCCGCGACCGGCAACGACGACCTCACCGACCTCACGCTGACGTTCAATGCCATGCTCGATCGGCTCGAGGACGCGTTCGCCGGGCAGCGGGAGTTTCTCAACGCGGCCGGGCATGAGCTGCGTACGCCGCTCACGATCATTCGCGGGCATCTCGAGCTCACCGACGCCGACGACCCGACCGAGGTCACGGCGACCCGCGAGCTCGTCCTCGACGAGATCGACCGGATGTCGCGGCTGATCGACGAACTGATCCTGCTGGCACGCAGCCGCCGGCCCGACTTCATCCAGCCCGCTCCGATCGACATCGGCGACCTGACCGACGGCCTGGCCGACAAGATCCGAGGGCTCGGCGAGCGGCAGTGGGCCGTCGACGAGCGCGGCGAGGGCATCGTCGAGATCGACACCCAGCGGGTGACCCAGGCGGTCGTGCAGCTCGCCATGAACGCCTACGGACACACCTCGGAGTCCGACACCGTCGCCGTCGGTACGCGGGTCGACCCCGCGACGGTCGCGGTCTGGGTGCGAGACACCGGAGCCGGCATCTCCGTCGCCGACCAGGAACACATCTTCGACCGGTTCTATCGGAGCGCGGACAGCCCGACCGACGGTTCCGGGCTCGGCCTTTCGATTGTGCGGGCGATCGCCGATGCACACGGCGGCACGGTGGCGGTCACGTCGATGCCGGACAGGGGCGCGACGTTTACACTGACGCTTCCCCGGCGACAGGTGGTGTCATGGCCCGGATCTTGATCATCGAGGACGAGCCGCGGATAGCGTCGTTCGTCGCCAAGGGACTACGCGCGGCCGGCTTCACACCGACCGTCGTCGAGGACGGCAACGAGGGGTTGGATCACGCACTGTCGGGACAGTTCGACCTCGCGATCCTCGACATCGGGCTGCCCGGCATCGACGGATTCGCGCTGCTCGACCAGCTGCGAGGGGCCGGCAGCCGGATTCCGGTCATCGCCCTGACGGCCCGCGACTCGATCTCCGACACAGTTCGGGGCCTCGAAGGCGGCGCCGACGACTACATGGCCAAGCCGTTTCGGTTCGACGAGCTGCTGGCCCGGGTACGGCTGCGGCTGCGGGATCGAGCAGACGCCGCCGCCGGTACGTCCGGAGGGCCGAACGTCCTGGAACACCGCGGGGTCCGGCTCGATCTGCATCGACGCGAGGTGACTCGCGACGGCATCACGGTCGAGCTGTCCGCTCGGGAGTTCGCGCTGGCCGAGATGTTCATGCGGCACCCCGGCCAGGTGCTGTCGCGGGAGCAGTTGCTGTCGCACGTCTGGGGCTACGAGTTCGATCCGGGGTCCAATGTCGTCGACGTCTACGTCGGCTATCTCCGCAAGAAGCTCGGCTCCGACGCGATTCGGACGGTACGCGGCATGGGCTACCGCCTCGCCTGACGCCTCCAGTTCCGAGTTACGGTCGGCGTTTGGGCCGGTGCACAGACCGTAACTCGGAACTCGAGCGGTCAGTGGAGGGACGGCTTCCAGCCGCCGAGGCGTGGCTTGGGGAGCGCGGCCATCAACGGCTCGAAGGCATCAGCCAACTCCGCCGGGGTCGGACGGGCCGCCGGATCCAGGTCGAGACAGGCCAAGATCGGCTCCGCCAAGGGGTCCGGCACCCATTCCGGCAGCAGCATCGGCGGGTCGACGAGCTGCGGCCATCGCTCCTCGAGGTCGTCCCCGTCCACCTCGCCATCCTCGAACGGGGGATAGCCGGCGACGGCGTGAAACAGGCTCGCGCCGATCCCCCACATGTCCGACTCTGGCCCCGGCGGACGGTCCCGCGAGGGCAGGCACTGCTCCGGGGCCATGTAGGCGCCGGTGCCGATCGGCGACCAGAGCGACGCCGCCCGGTCGATCGGCCGCGCCACGCTGAGATCGATCAGGCGCGCCGGCGCCCCCATGATGATGTTGCTCGGCTTGATGTCGAGGTGAACGACGCCCATCTCACCGAGATAGTGGACCGCCGAGCACAGCTCGATGCCGAGCGGCAGCAGCTGCTGCGGGGGCACTGGCCCGTGTCGGCGGATCAGCGACGACAGCCGGGGTCCGTCGAGATTCTCGAGCACCACGTACGGCCGCGGCGGGTCGAAGTTGGCTCGGAACCCGCGGACGATCGCGGGATGGTTCAGCCGCTGCAGGAGATCGCATTCGCGCTCCAGCCCGCGCAGTGTCGAGTCGTCGTCGACCTGGTCGGGTCGGACGACCTTGACGACAACGGGGGCATAGAGCCGGTCGTCCCACGCGAGGTAGACCTCGTACGCGGAGCCACCGCCCAGCGGCTTCATCGCCGTCAGGCCCGGGGCGATCGCGTCGCCCCGGGCCAGCTCCCACGATGCGGAGCGGTCGGCGATGACGGTCACCTCGACGTCACCCCCCGGAGCCGCTGCTGTTCGAGCGGCTGCCGGAGCCGCTGCCGGAGTGGTCGTCGGCCATGTTCGCGGTGAAGTCGTGCGAGCCGCCAGGACCGCTGTTGCCACCGGAGCCGTGGCCGCCGTGGCCGGTGCCGGTCCGGGTGTGCGTACCACCGTTCCTGCCGGTCCGGGTGTGCGTGCCGCCCCGCGTACCGGCCTTGGTCCGGGTGTTGGTGTTCGTGCCGTTGAGACGGAGGCCGTCGTCGCCGCCGTCGTCATCGTCGTCGGCGACCACCATCCACTCCCTGGCGTGGTCGTCTCGCTTGCCGTACACCTGGTGGTCGTCGTTACCCGCGTACGCGGCGCCGACACCGACGACGACCAAGCCCGCCCCCACGCTTGTGGCGAGCGTCGCGATGCCCGTTCGGGTCCATGCCTTCATGGGTCACTCCTTCGCTCGGGTCGGTGATCGACCCCTCGCTTTGCTGACATCGCCCACGATGGCGAGCCGCGATGAAGTGGCTGTGAGCCCACGATGAGATCGGTCTTAGCCGATGAAAGACCAGGTCAGGCGGCAAAGACGGCGATCGGCCGGGCCGTAGAGCCGTCCTGCCGATACAGCGCGAGAAACTCCCCCGACGGGTCAAAGAGCGCGACCGTCTCGTCCGCCGGCAGTCGCACGTCCGGCAGTGGCCGACCGTGACGCGCCCACGTCGCCTCCGTTGGCGTCAGCTCATGGCTTGGGAAGCTCCGCCGAGCCGCATCGGACATTGACAGCATCGTCCAGTCGTCCGCAAGCCCGTCGAGCGTCGACGCGTCATCCAGCGTGAAGCCGCCGACCCGGGTCCGGCGCAGCGCCCTGAGATGACCCCCGACGCCGAGGTCGGCCCCGAGGTCGCGCGCGAGCGCCCGGATGTACGTGCCGGACGAGCAGGTAACCGACGCGTCGACATCGACGTACGGCGGCGCCGTGCACACCCGATGGATGACGAGAATGTCGATGCGTACCGGGCGCGCGGTGAGCGCAACCGTTTCGCCGGCTCGAGCCCTCGCGTACGCCCGCTTGCCGTCGATCTTGATCGCGGACACCGTCGACGGCACCTGCTCGATGTCGCCGACGAAGCGCTCCGCGGCCCGCTCGATCTCGGGCCGACCGAGGCCACTCGCGTCCGCAGCACCAAGCAACTCGCCCTCGGCATCATCGGTCGTCGTCGTCACCCCGAGCCGAATCGTCGCGTCGTAGGACTTCGTCGTGCCGGACAGCTGGCCGAGCAGCCGCGTGGCCCGGCCGACTCCCAAGACGAGGACCCCCGTCGCCATCGGATCGAGCGTGCCGGCGTGTCCGACCTTGCGCGTCCCCGCGAGCCGGCGGACGCGGCCGACGACATCGTGGGACGTCCATCCCGAGGGCTTGTCGACCACGACGATGCCGGACGGCACGACTCCGTTGGACAATCTCCCGCCTCTCTTCTGGCGTCGACGGCGTCGATCCACGACGTACGCATCGTACGGCTCGCGACCGCGTGAGGCCGTGGACGCCGAGGCACCCGACTCAGGTCGGCTCGGTGTCGTCCTCGTCGCGCCGCCGGTAGGGGTCGGACTCCCCCGCGTACGAGGCCCCGGCGGCGCGACGGGCGACGTCGGCGTCAGACTCGCGAGCGCGCGTGAGCAGCTCCTCGATATGGCGCGCGTTGTCCGGCACCGCATCGAGCACGAACTCCAGCGTCGGGGTGTGGCGCATGCCCAACTGGCGGCCCACCTCCGACCGGATCACGCCGGTCGCACTGGTCAGGGCCGCCGCGGTGCGATCGATCTCCTCGGGGCCGCCGAGCACGGTGTAGAAGACGGTCGCATGCTGAGTGTCGCCGCTGACCCGGACCTCGGTGATGGTGGCGAAACCGAGCCGCGGGTCCTTGATCCGGCGCTCCAACATCTCGGCGACGACGACCTTGATCCGGTCGGCCACCTTGCGTACTCGCGGCGAGCTCATCGCGTCCTCACTCCCGTCACTCGTTTGCCACGTCTACGTGGCATCGCATCACACGGCGACGCATGCCCCGCGTCGTCAGTCGTCGTCGGCCCGCAGCCAGCGCCGGGTCGACAGCAGCTCCACCTCGGGTCGGGCCGCCATGCTCCGCTCGCCCTGGTAGAGCACAACGCGGCCGTGCGAGGCATCGCCGGTCACCAAGGCGACGCCCACCCGCGACCGACGGTAGAGCGCCTGCTCGCCGACCTCCGCCACGGAGACGGCGTATCGACGAGCCAGTTCGGCGAGCAAGGGACGCAGCACCGAGCGCTTCTGCTTCAACGAGCGTACGTCGCCCAGCAGCAGGTCAACGCTCATCGCGGCCACGAACACCGGCGGCTACGCCCCTCGCCTCACCCGGACCTCACTCACGCGGCTTCTCACGCATCTCGAAGGACTCGACGACATCGCCGACCTTGATGTCGTTGAAGTTGCGCAAGGTGAGTCCGCACTCGAAGCCCTCGCGGACCTCGCCGGCGTCGTCCTTGAACCGCTTGAGGCTCGCCAGGTCCAGGTTGTCGGCGACGACGGCGCCGTCGCGGAGCAGCCGGGCCTTGGCGTTGCGGCGGATGAGGCCGGTCGTGACCATACATCCGGCGATGTTGCCGACCTTCGACGAGCGGAAGACCTCGCGGATCTCCGCCTGGCCGAGGGAGACCTCCTCGTAAATCGGCTTGAGCATGCCCTTGAGGGCCGCCTCGATCTCTTCGATGGCCTGGTAGATCACCGAGTAGTAGCGGATGTCGACGCCCTCGCGGTCAGCCAGCTCCGTCGCCTTGCCCTGCGGCCTGACGTTGAAGCCGAGGATCACTGCGTCGGACGCCGCCGCCAGCATGACGTTGGTCTCCGTAATCGCGCCCACGCCGCGGTCGATGATCCGCAGCGACACATCCTCGCCGACGTCGATCTTGGCGAGGGCGTCTTCGAGCGCCTCGACCGAACCGGACACGTCGCCCTTGAGGATGAGCAGCAGCTCGGACGTCTCGCCCTTCTCCATGCTGGACATGAAGTCCTCGAGCGTGCGGCGACCGGTGCGCTGGGCCAGCATCGCGTTGCGCTCGCGGGCCTCTCGCTTCTCGGCGATCTGCCGAGCCATTCGGTCGTCGCTGACGACCATGAAGTTGTCGCCCGCGCCCGGGACCGCCGTCAGGCCGAGGACCATGACCGGTCGAGAAGGTACGGCATCCTCGACCGACTCGCCGTGCTCGTCGAGCATCGCGCGAACGCGGCCGTGCGCCGGGCCGATCACGACGGAGTCGCCGACCCGCAGCGTGCCGCGCTGCACCAGTACGGTGGCCACCGGGCCGCGTCCACGGTCGAGGTGGGCCTCGATCGCGAGTCCTTCGGCCGGCTGGACGGGGTTGGCCCGGAGGTCCAGCGCCGCGTCGGCGGTCAGCACGATCGACTCGAGCAGCTTGTCGAGCCCGAGCTGCGCCTTGGCGGACACGTCGACGAACATCGTGTCGCCGCCGTACTCCTCCGGCACCACGCCGTACTCGCTGAGCTGGCCGCGCACCTTGGTCGGGTCGGCATCCGGCTTGTCGACCTTGTTGACCGCGACCACGATCGGCACGTCGGCCGCCTTGGCGTGGTTGATCGCTTCGACCGTCTGCGGCATCACACCGTCGTCGGCCGCCACCACGAGCACCGCGATGTCGGTCGCCTGCGCACCACGGGCTCGCATGGCCGTGAACGCCTCGTGACCCGGGGTGTCGATGAAGGTGATCCTGCGCTCGTCGCCGTCGACCTTGGTCGCGACCTGGTAGGCGCCGATGTGCTGGGTGATGCCACCGGCCTCGACGTCGACCTGGTTGGCGTTGCGGAGCGCGTCGAGGAGCTTGGTCTTGCCGTGGTCGACGTGACCCATGACGGTGACAACGGCGGGTCGCGCCTGCAGATCCGCCTCGTCGCCCTCGTCCTCGCCGAACGCCAGGTCGAAGCTCTCGAGTAGCTCGCGGTCTTCGTCCTCGGGCGAGACGACCTGAACGTCGTAGTTGAGCTCCTCGCCGAGCAGCTGCAGGGTCTCGTCGTTGACCGACTGCGTCGCCGTCACCATCTCGCCGAGGGCGAACAGCACCTGCACCAACGACGCCGGATCGGCGCCGATCTTGTCGGCGAAGTCGGTAAGCGAGGCACCGCGCGCCATGCGAACGGTCTCGCCGTCACCCTTGCGTACCCGCACACCGCCGATCGCCGGCGCCTGCATGTTGTCGAACTCTTGCCGCTTCGCGCGCTTGGACTTGCGGCCGCGACGGGATGGACCGCCCGGACGCCCGAACGCGCCCTGCGTACCGCCGCGACGACCGCCGCTCGGCCGACCGCCACTGGGCCCGCCGAACCGGCCGCCACCGGGTCCCCCGCGGGTGCCGCTCGGTGCGCCCCCGCCACCGGAGCGACCGCCCGGGCCGGGTCGGCTGCGACCTCCGCTGGGGCCGCTGCGCCCTCCGAGAGACGGCGCCGACTGCTTCGGCATCATCGCCGGGTTGGGTCGGGGCATGCCGGACGGGGTCGACCGGGTGCTGGGACGATCGCCGCGACCACCGGAGCCGCCGCCCTCACGAGCCGCCGGACGCGCCGGCATCGAGCTGGGCGACGGACGGCCCGGGCGCTGCATGCCCTGGGTCGACGAGAACGGGTTGTTGCCCGGGCGTACTCCACCGGATCGGCCACCGCGCGCGGGGCCGGGCTGCGGCGCCGGGCGTGGAGCGGGGCGGGGTGCCGGCTTGGGCGCGGCCTTGGCGGCCGGCGCCTCCAGAGG
>JBKOYM010000182.1:0-19380 GCA_046725375.1 Actinomycetota bacterium | reverse complement strand
GCGGCGCGGTACGCCATAGACTGCCGGCGATGTCGAGTCCCGAGCCGGTCGTGCGCCTGCGACTGTCGGCCTACGCGGTCGTGACCAAAGCCGAACGCGTGCTGCTGACCCGAATCTCGAGCCGCGGTCATCATGCCGGTGACTGGACGCTACCCGGTGGTGGGATCGACCACGGCGAGCCGCCCCGGGTCGGCCTGGTCCGCGAGGTACGCGAGGAGACCGGGCTGGATGTCGAGGTGGGCGAGGTGCTCGACGTCCACGACACGCATTTCACCGGACATGCGCCGGACGGCACCCTCGAAGACTTCCACGGCGTTCACCTCATCTTCGCCGCGTCGACGCCGACGCCCGAGGCACCGTTGCGGATCACCGAGGTCGACGGCACGACCGACGCCGTCGAGTGGGTTGACCGGGCCGCGATCGTACGCGGGGACCTGCCTGTGCTCGACGTGGTCCGGGCCGGGCTCGCGGCGTACGACCGGCGGGGCTAGGGAGACACGCCCTAGCCGACGACCTCGGCCCAGAGGGCGTCGGCGTCGACCGGATCCGGCGACGAGGCCGACACTTGGGCCACGAGCAGGCGGCCGGTGTGCTGGATGTGACTCCGCATGCGGTCAGCCGCGCCGTCGGCGTCGCCCGCCTCGACCGCGTCGACGATCGGCACGTGCTCGGCGAGGATGTCGTCCAGGCTGCGGGAGCGGTCGACCGTCGAGGCGCCGAGCATCCGGGTGAGATCGCGCAGCCGGCGCACCGTCGCCGCGAGCAGATGGTTGCCGGAGGCTTCGAGGATGAGGTCGTGCAGCCGCCGGTCGTGGTCCATGAACCGCGTCGCGTCGCGGGCGGTCGCCGCCTCGTCCATCGTCGCCAGCTCGTTTCGGAGCCGCGTCGCCAGGTCCGGCGTGTGGTGCCGAGCAGCGTGGCCGGACGCGGGCACCTCCAACAGGAGCCGAACCGCGAAGATCTCCGCGATGTCGTGGGCGGCCGGCGCGACGATCCGAAAGCCTCGGTTGCGCTCCATCCGGACCAGGCCGGTTTCGGCGAGCCGGAGCAGCGCCTCGCGGACGGGACTGCGCGAGACGCCGAGGCGGTCGGCGATCTGGTACGCCGAGTACAGCTGGCCCGGCGCGAGGTCACCGGAGTGGATGGCGGCCCGTACCGCCTCGACGACCTGGTCGTTGAGACTCGGTCCCCGACCGAGCGGCGAACCGGTGGCAGGACTGGACACGGCCCACACGCTAGCGCCTTCGAGGCTCAATTGACATGTAGCATGCGACATGCCAGCCTGCGGTCATGGCTGACCCGACCACACCGTCCGGCTCTGAGTCGGTCTTCACCTACGGTGCCCCGCAACTGAAGTTCGGCGTCGGAGCGTCCGACGAGATCGGCTACGACCTCGCGCAGTACGGTGTGGCCCGCGCTCTGGTCGTCACCGATCCGGGGGTCGCGGCGACCGGCCATCCGGCCCGCGTCGCCGAGCAGATGGGCCGGTCCGGCGTCGCCGCGACGCTCTATGACCGGGCGCATGTCGAGCCGACCGACGAGAGCATGGAGGCGGCGGTCGCCTTCGCCCGCGGCCACGGGCCGTTCGACGCCCTAGTCGCGGTCGGCGGCGGCTCGAGCATCGACACGGCCAAGGCCGTCAACCTCCTGACGACCAACCCCGGTGAGCTGATGGACTACATCAACGGGCCGGTCGGAGGCGGTCAGGCGCCGATCAAGCCGCTGCTTCCGTTGGTCTCCGTGCCGACCAC
Source organism: Actinomycetota bacterium (assembly GCA_046725375.1). Lineage (GTDB taxonomy): Bacteria > Actinomycetota > Actinomycetes > Propionibacteriales > Nocardioidaceae > DATFRX01. Next base: position 17,629 of record JBKOYM010000182.1, on the reverse strand, counting down.
GACCGGCACGGGCGCCGAGAGTACGACCGTCTGCATCATGGACGTCCTCGCCCTCAAGGTGAAGACCGGCATCAGCCACCCGCGGCTGCGCCCTACGCTCGCGGTCGTCGACCCGAGCCTGACCGTCAGCCAGCCGCCCGGTGTCACGGCATCCTCCGGCATGGACATCGTGTGCCACGCTCTCGAGAGCTACACCGCGCGGTGGTACGCCGACTTCGAGCGAAAGCGTCCCGAGGAGCGCGTGCCGTACTGCGGGGCCAACCCGGTCGGCGACATGTGGGCGGAAAAGGCGCTGTCGCTGGTCAGCCGGTCGTTCCGCCGGGCGGTCCGAGACGGCGACGACCTGGAGGCTCGGGTCGACATGGCGATGGCGGCGACGTTCGCGGGCATGGGGTTCGGCAACGCCGGCGTCCACATCCCGCATGCCAACGCGTACCCGATCGCTGGCCGGGTGCGCGACTTCCACCCGAAGGGCTACCCCGACGACGAGCCGATGGTGCCGCATGGCATGTCGGTGTCGCTGACCGCGCCGGAGGCATTTCGGTTCACGTTCGCGGCCTCGCCGGAGCGGCATCTGCGTGCGGCCGAGCTGCTCGCACCCGGTGCGACTCCGGCGGCGGACCCGGCCGACACGCTGCCGGGCGTCCTCGTCGATCTGATGCGTGACATCGACATCCCGCCGGGGGTCGGCGCCGTGGGCTACGGCCGCGACGACATCGACGACCTCGTCGAGGGCACTATGAAGCAGCAACGACTGCTGGCGACCGCTCCTCGGCCGGTGACGCCCGACGACATCGCGGCGATCTTCGCCGGCTCGCTGGCCCTGTGGTGAGTGCTGTTTCGGATCTCACCGAGGCCCTGCGGCGGGCCGGCATCGGCGACGTCGACGACTCGACGCTGGCCCGAGCCCTCTACAGCAGCGACGCATCGCTCTATCGGGTGCCGCCGCGGGTCGTCGTACGGCCGCGGCACGTCGACGAGCTGGCCGCGGCCGTCGAGGTCTGCCGGTCCACGGGCACACCGCTGACGATGCGCGGCGCCGGTACCTCGATCGCCGGCAATGCCGTCGGCGCCGGCGTGGTGGTCGACACGAGTCGGCATCTCAACCGGGTCGTCTCGGTCGACCCGGACAGTGGCACCGCCGTGGTCGAGCCCGGGGTCGTGCATGCGACCCTGCAGCAGGCGGCCCGTCCCCACGGGTTGCGCTACGGGCCCGATCCGTCCACCCACAGCCGCTGCACGATCGGCGGCATGATCGGCAACAACGCCTGCGGCTCGCGGGCGCTGGCGTACGGCCGGACCTCCGACACGGTCGTCGGCCTCGACGCGCTCACCATCGACGGCCAGTCATTGCGACTGCGGTCCGGCCACGACGTCGGTGAGTCGTCGACGGTCCGCGAGCTGCGTCGGCTCGTCGACGGTGCGCTCGGGCCGATCCGCACCCATCTCGGACGTTTCGACCGGCAGGGCTCGGGCTATGCGCTGGAGCACCTGCTGCCCGAGCGGGGTTTCGACGTCGCGAAGGCGCTCGTCGGCAGCGAAGGCACCCTGGCGGTCGTCACCGGCGCGACGGTACGCCTGGTGTCGGAGCCGGTTCGGACCCGGCTAGTCGCTCTCGGCTACGAGACCGTCTACGCCGCGGCCGACGCGGTGCCGTCGGTGCTCGAGGCTGGGTCGGAGGAGCTGGCGCAGGGACCGGTGGCCTGCGAAGGCATCGACACCCGGCTGGTCAACGTGGTTCGCGATCGACGCGGTCCGGCGGCCGTGCCGGACCTGCCGCGTGGCGCCGGCTGGCTGCTCGTGGAGTTGGCCGGAGGCTCCGATGCGGATGTGGCGTCGGCCGCCGAGCGGTTGGTGGCCGCCGCCGGGGCCCTCGACGCCCGGGTGGTCGCCGAGGCATCGGAGGCGGCGTTGTGGCGGATCCGAGAGGATGGGGCGGGCCTCGGCGCGGTCAGCCTGCCGCGGCCCGCGTACTCCGGCTGGGAGGACGCCGCCGTCCCACCCGATCGGCTCGGCGCATACCTGCGCGAGTTCGACGCGCTGCTGCGATCGCACGGGCTCGACGGCGTGCCGTACGGGCATTTCGGCGACGGGTGCCTGCACATCCGGATCGACTTCCCGTTGAGGGACGCCGACGGGCCGCGACGGTTTCGCGACTTCGTCACCGAGGGCGCGCGGCTGGTCGCGACGTACGGTGGGTCGCTGTCGGGGGAGCACGGCGACGGCCGGGCCCGATCGGAGCTGCTGCCGCTGATGTACCCGTCGGAGGTCGTCGACCTCTTCGCCGCGGTCAAGGACGTCTTCGACCCCGACGAGCTGCTGAACCCGGGTGTACTCGTGCGACCTCGCGCGCTCGACATGGACCTGCGGACCTCCGGCCCGATCACGCTGTCGCGGTCGCTGGCCGAGCAGGTGCACCGCTGTACCGGCGTCGGCCGCTGCGTCGCCGACGGCACTCGATCCGGTCAGGTCATGTGCCCCTCGTACGTCGCGACGCGCAACGAGAAGGACTCCACACGGGGCCGGGCCCGCGTACTCCAAGAGATGATCCGGGGCGATCTCGTCGATGGCGGCTGGCGGTCGCCCGAGGTACACGAGGCACTTGACCTTTGCCTGTCGTGCAAGGGATGTGCTCGCGACTGCCCGACCGGCGTTGACATGGCGGCCTACAAGGCGCAGGTGCTGCACGAGTCGTACAAGGGGCGGCTGCGGCCGCGCGCCCATTACAGCCTGGGCCGGCTGCCACGGTGGCTCCGCCTGGCGTCGCGTACCCCGCGGCTTGCCAACGCCGCGATGGGGAGCCGCCCGCTCGGCCGGCTCGGCAAGTGGGCCGCCGGAGTCGACGCGCGCCGGTCGCTGCCGTCGCTCGCGACCGAGACGTTTCGCGCGTGGGCGCGAGCGCGCGAGCCGGCCCGCGACGGGGACCGGGTCGTGGTGTTCGCCGACACATTCACCGACCATCTCGCACCGCAGACCGGCCGGGCCGCGGTCGAGGTGCTGGAGGCGGCCGGCTATCGCGTCGAGGTGCCCGATGTGCGGGTCTGTTGCGGCCTCACGCTGATCAGCACCGGACAGCTCGACGCGGCGCGCCGCCAGCTCGGTCGCGCGGTGGAGATGCTCGACGGTTACGCACGCGACGGCGTCACGATCGTCGGGCTGGAGCCGTCGTGTACGGCGGTGCTGCGCCACGACGCCACCGATCTGCTCGACTCCGACGCCGCTCGGTCGGTCGCCGAGCACACGCGGACCCTCGCCGAGCAGTTGACCGCGACCGACGGATGGGAGCCGCCCGATCTGTCCGGTGCCGCCTTCGTGGCGCAGCCGCACTGCCACCACGCCGCCATCCTGGGCTGGGAGACCGACCGGCGGCTGCTGGCCGACGCCGGCGCCGAGGTTACGTCCGTTGGCGGCTGCTGCGGACTCGCCGGCAACTTCGGTGTCGAACGCGGCCATTACGACGTCTCGGTCGCGATCGCCGAGCACGACCTGTTGCCGGCGGTACGGCAGGCGCCGGACGCGTCGGTTTTGGCCGACGGCTTCTCCTGTCGCACCCAACTCGACGACCTTCTCGGCGTCCGGGCCCGGCACCTGGCCGAGGTGCTGGCCGACGCTCGCTGACGACGGACGCTGTCAGTCGCCGGTCTTAGCATCGTCGTCGGCACCACTCGGCATGCCACGAGACCCAGTTGCACTTGGTCGACGCGAGTGACGTCCTCGGACGGCAGGCCGCGATCGACGCCGAGGGCCGCCGAGGCGTCGATCACCGGCCCGGTGGCTCCCCTCTACCTCGGCCTGTGGCGTCGTTGACCGCATGCCGAACTGGACGTACGCGGCAAACCGGCTTACCGATTCATGGCCGGACCGTTGACGCCGTGAGCTGCCCGAACTCGGGCGATTTTGACCCTAGGACCGCGCTCCGGTAACCTTCATCATCGTGCCTGGGCTGGCCCAGGCCATCACGCGTGCCACCAAGACATTTGCTCCCAGGGCGGCGTGATCCCGACTCCCTCGCCGCAACTGCGACGGGCTCGACGTGCCCCGTGTGACACGCCCGAGCGCGGGGGTCCACCGGCCAGTCACGACACGATGCGAGACGACGAGATCCCGCACAACGAACAGCAGGCGACGAAAGGCAGATGCTCGCGGTGCCCACGATCCAGCAGTTGGTCCGCAAGGGCCGCCAGGACAAGGCGACCAAGACCAAGACCCCTGCGCTGAAGGGCTCACCCCAGCGGCGCGGCGTGTGCACGCGTGTTTATACGACGACGCCGAAGAAGCCCAACTCGGCGCTGCGCAAGGTGGCCCGCGTTCGGCTGACCAGCGGCATCGAGGTGACGGCGTACATCCCAGGCGTCGGCCATAACCTGCAAGAGCACTCCATCGTCTTGGTGCGAGGCGGTCGGGTCCGTGACCTTCCCGGTGTCCGCTACAAGGTGATCCGCGGCGCACTGGACACCCAGGGTGTGAAGGGCCGCAGGCAAGCGCGCAGCCAGTACGGCATGAAGAAGGAGAAGAGCTGATGCCTCGCAAGGGCCCGGCACCGAGGCGTCCGGTCGACATCGACCCGGTCTACAGCAGCCCCCTGGTCACCCAGCTGATCAGCAAGGTGCTCAAGGACGGCAAGAAGCAGGTCGCCCAGCGCATCGTCTATACGGCGCTCGAGGGCACTCGCGACAAAACCGGCACCGACCCCGTCGTCACGCTCAAGCGCGCTCTCGACAACGTCAAGCCGACGCTCGAGGTCAAGAGCCGTCGAGTCGGTGGCGCGACCTACCAGGTTCCGGTCGAGGTCAAGGCCGGCCGGTCCACGACTCTCGCGCTGCGCTGGCTGGTTCACTACGCCGCCGAGCGTCGCGAGAAGGCGATGTCCGAGCGCCTGATGAACGAGCTGCTCGACGCAAGCAACGGCCTCGGCGGCTCGGTGAAGAAGCGCGAGGACACCCACAAGATGGCTGAAGCCAACAAGGCGTTCGCCCACTATCGCTGGTAATCCCGCGACAGTAACGCCGACGGCAACCACAAGCGACAGCAACCACAGGAAATTGAGAATCAAACGTGGCAGTCGAGATCACTACTGACCTGAGCCGAGTACGCAACATCGGCATCATGGCGCACATCGACGCCGGCAAGACGACGACGACCGAGCGGATCCTGTTCTACACCGGCATCAACTACAAGATCGGTGAGGTCCACGAGGGCGCCGCCACGATGGACTGGATGGAGCAGGAACAGGAGCGCGGCATCACGATCACGTCGGCCGCGACGACCGTTCACTGGAAAGACCACCAGATCAACATCATCGACACACCCGGACACGTCGACTTCACCGTCGAGGTCGAGCGCAACCTGCGGGTGCTTGACGGCGCCGTGGCCGTGTTCGACGGCGTCGCCGGTGTCGAGCCGCAGTCCGAGACCGTGTGGCGGCAGGCCGACCGCTACCAGGTGCCGCGGATGTGCTTTGTCAACAAGCTCGACCGCACCGGCGCGGAGTTTCACCGCTGCGTCGAGATGATCGAGAACCGGCTCGCCGCTACCCCGCTGGTGCTCCAGCTCCCGATCGGCACCGAGGCCGACTTCGTCGGGGTCGTCGACCTGGTCCAGATGCGGGCGCTCACCTGGCGCGGCGAGACCGTCAAGGGTGAGGACTACACCGTCGAGGACATTCCGGCGACCCACGTCGAGGCGGCCCGCGAGTGGCGGGACCGTCTGTTCGAGACCATCGCCGAGGCCGACGACGAGATGATGGAGCTCTACCTCGAGGGCAAGGAGCCCGAAGTAGACGCGATGCAGGCCGCGATCCGTCGCGCCACCATCGCCAACAAGCTCACCCCGGTGCTGTGCGGCACGGCGTTCAAGAACAAGGGCGTCCAGCCGCTGCTCGACGCGATCGTCTCGTACCTCCCGTCGCCCGCCGACGTCCCGGCCATCGAGGGCCACGCGGTCGACAACGAGGAGACGGTCGTCGTCCGCAAGCCGAGCGACAACGAGCCGTTCTCGGCGTTGGCCTTCAAGATCATGGCCGACCCGCACCTCGGCAAGCTGACCTACATCCGCGTCTACTCCGGTCGTCTCGAGACCGGCACCCAGGTCCTCAACCCGACCAAGGGCCGGCGCGAGCGGATCGGCAAGATCTACCGGATGCACGCCAACAAGCGTGAAGAGATCTCGAGCATCGGCGCCGGCCAGATCGTCGCGGTGATGGGTCTCAAGGACACCACCACCGGCGAGACGCTGTCCGACCAGAGCAACCCGGTCGTCCTCGAGTCGATGACGTTCCCGGCGCCGGTCATCCACATCGCGATCGAGCCGAAGAGCAAGGGCGACCAGGACAAGCTGAGTACGGCGATCCAGCGGCTGTCCGACGAGGACCCGACGTTCACCGTTCGTACCGACGAGGAGACCGGCCAGACGATCATCGCCGGCATGGGCGAGCTGCACCTCGAGGTGCTGGTCGACCGGATGAAGCGCGAGTTCCGCGTCGAGGCCAACGTCGGCAAGCCGCAGGTCGCCTACCGCGAGACGATCAAGCGTGCGGTACCGGGTGTCAGCTACACCCACAAGAAGCAGACCGGTGGATCCGGCCAGTTCGCCAAGGTCGTCATCGACGTCGAGCCGACCGGCGGCGACGGCGACGGCGGATACGAGTTCGTCGACGCCATCAGGGGTGGCCGGGTGCCGCGCGAGTACATTCCCGCGGTCGACGAGGGCGCGCAGGAGGCCATGGAGTTCGGCGTGCTAGCCGGCTACCCGATGGTCGACGTCAAGGTCACCCTGCAGGACGGGCAATACCACGATGTCGACTCCTCGGAGCTGGCGTTCAAGATCGCGGGCTCGATGGCCTTCAAGGAGGCCGCCCGCAAGGCCCAGCCAGTACTGCTGGAGCCGATGATGTCGGTCGAGGTCACGACGCCCGATGACTACATGGGCGACGTGATCGGCGATCTCAACTCGCGTCGTGGTCACATCCAGGCCATGGACGAGGCGGCCGGCGGGGCGCGCCTGGTGAAGGCCTTGGTGCCCTTGTCGGAGATGTTTGGATACGTCGGTGATCTGCGCTCGAAGACGTCAGGTCGGGCGGTGTACTCCATGCAGTTCGACTCGTACGCCGAAGTGCCGACAACGGTGGCGGACGAGATCATCAAGAAGGCCCGAGGCGAATGACGTGGACCTTCGGGTAAGGTCCAGCGATACGCGTACGGCGTAGGAAGCTAATGAGGAGGAGCCCCCAGTGGCGAAGGCGAAGTTCGAGCGGACCAAGCCGCACGTGAACGTGGGGACCATCGGTCACATCGACCATGGCAAGACCACACTGACGGCGGCCATCACCGAGGTTCTGCACAAGAAGTATCCGGACCTCAACGAGGTGTCGGCGTTCGACATGATCGACAAGGCTCCCGAAGAAAAGCAGCGGGGCATCACGATCTCGATCGCCCACGTCGAATATCAGACCGAAAACCGGCACTACGCACACGTGGACTGCCCGGGTCACGCGGACTACATCAAGAACATGATCACCGGTGCCGCCCAGATGGACGGCGCGATCCTGGTGGTCGCCGCGACCGACGGCCCGATGCCGCAGACTCGTGAGCACGTGCTCCTGGCTCGCCAGGTCGGTGTGCCCGCGATCGTGGTTGCGCTCAACAAGTGCGACATGGTCGACGACAGCGAGATCATCGAGCTCGTCGAGATGGAGGTGCGCGAGCTCCTCAACGAGTACGAGTTCCCAGGCGACGACACTCCGGTCATCCAGGTCGGTGCGTTGCCGGCGCTCAACGGTGACGAGAAGTGGCAGAAGGGCGTGGAGGAGTTGCTGGACGCTGTCGACAACTTCATCCCGCTCCCGGAGCGGGACGTCGACAAGCCGTTCCTGATGCCCGTCGAGGACGTCTTCACGATCACCGGTCGCGGCACCGTGGTGACCGGCCGGATCGAGCGAGGCATCATCAAGGTCAACGAGACCGTCGACATCGTCGGCATCCGCGACGACAAGCAGTCCACGACCGTCACCGGCGTGGAGATGTTCCGCAAGATCCTCGACGAGGGTCAGGCCGGTGAAAACGTCGGCCTGCTACTCCGTGGCACCAAGCGCGAGGACGTCGAGCGCGGCATGGTCGTCATCAAGCCGGGTTCGACCACTCCGCACACGGAGTTCGAGGGTCAGGTCTACATCCTGTCCAAGGATGAGGGCGGCCGTCACACGCCGTTCTTCAACAACTATCGGCCGCAGTTCTACTTCCGTACGACCGACGTCACCGGCGTCGTCACGCTGCCCGAGGGCACCGAGATGGTCATGCCGGGCGACAACACGGAGATGAAGGTGGAGCTGATCCAGCCGATCGCGATGGAGGAAGGTCTCCGCTTCGCGATCCGCGAGGGCGGCCGTACCGTCGGCGCTGGCCGGGTCACGAAGATCATCAAGTGAGCTGAGCTACGCCGTACTCATCGATCGGCCCTGTCCCTGGAAGAAGGGGCGGGGCTGATCGCTGTTCGGGCTGCTCATCGAGACGTGACAAAGGCACTACGGTGGTCGGGATCGTGGTGCATTTGTCACGTCCCGATCAACGGTGCCCACCCCGATTTGGCATCCCGCCGGGTGGTCTGACAAACTAGTCAGGTTGCTCCGGTGGGATCGCCGGGGTTGCTGCGCGCCGAGGGCCGTCCGGGTCGGGTCGCGCGGCACCGCACCAGGAGATTCCGCTCGTTCGGCCGCCGGCCGGACGCCCATTCCCAACCACGACGATGATCGGCTGTCTCGCGCCGCACGGGTGCGACACGCCCGACCTCGGGGGTCGGAGAAATGGGGCGAGTGACGCGACCCCAGCGGTACGACCAGAAGGACGAAGGGCAGCGATGGCGGGACAGAAGATCCGCATCAGGCTCAAGGCCTACGACCATGAGCAGATCGACAGCTCGGCGCGCAAGATCGTCGACACGGTCACGCGTACCGGCGCGAAGGTGGCTGGCCCGGTGCCGTTGCCGACGGAGAAAAACGTGTTCTGCGTGATTCGTTCGCCGCACAAGTACAAGGACAGCCGTGAGCATTTCGAGATGCGCACGCACAAGCGACTGATCGACATCATCGATCCGACGCCCAAGACGGTCGACTCGCTGATGCGCCTCGACCTGCCCGCCGGCGTCGACATCGAGATCAAGCTCTGAGGACCGACGGCCATGAGCATGCAAACCCGAACCGTGAAGGGCCTGCTGGGCACCAAGCTCGGCATGACCCAGACCTGGGACGACAACAACCGCGTCGTACCGGTCACCGTCATCGACGCCGGGACGAACGTCGTCACCCAGATCCGCTCGCCCGAGACTGACGGCTACTCAGCCGTGCAGATCGGGTACGGCGAGGTCAACGCCCGCAAGGTGACCAAGCCGAAGAGCGGTCACTTCGCCAAGGCGGGGGTGACGCCGCGTCGGCACGTGGTCGAGATCCGTACCGACGACACGAGCCAGTACGAGTTGGGCCAGGAGCTCAGCCCGGACGTGTTCACCGCCGGTGACCAGATCGACGTGACCGGCACCAGCAAGGGCAAGGGCTTCGCCGGTGTCATGAAGCGGCACGGCTTCCACGGCGTGGGTGCTTCGCACGGCGCCCACCGCAACCACCGCAAGCCGGGCTCGATCGGCGGCTGTGCGACGCCGAGCCGGGTCTTCAAGGGCCTGCGGATGGCCGGCCGGATGGGCAACGAGACCGTGACCACCCAAAACCTCACGGTCCACTCGGTCGACACCGAGAAGGGCCTGATTCTGATCAAGGGTGCGATCCCCGGTCCCAAGGGGGGCCTGGTCGTCCTGCGCTCCGGCGTGAAGGCGAAGGGAGCTGACCAGTGACCACCATCGACGTGCTCGACGCCAAGGGCAAGAAGGCCGGATCGGTCGACCTGCCGGATGAGCTGTTCGACGTCCAGGTCAACGTGCCGTTGATCCACCAGGTCGTCGTGGCGCAGCAGGCCGCGGCCCGCCAGGGCACGCACGCCACCAAGTCCCGCGGCCAGGTCCGTGGCGGCGGCCGCAAGCCGTACCGTCAGAAGGGCACCGGCCGGGCTCGCCAGGGTTCGATCCGGTCGCCACAGTTCGCCGGTGGCGGGGTCGTGCACGGCCCACAGCCGCGCTCGTACGCCCAGCGGACGCCGAAGAAGATGAAGGCCGCGGCGCTGCGCGGTGCGCTGTCCGACCGGGCTCGCGCCGAGCGCGTCCACGTCGTCGAGTCCCTGGTGGACGGCGACACCCCGTCGACCAAGCAGGCCGTCGTCGCGTTGCGCCGCATCAGCCAGCGGCCCCGCGCGCTGGTCGTGCTCGACCGTGGCGACGAGGTGACCTGGCTCAGCCTGCGCAACGTCGCGGACGTTCAGCTGCTGGCCGTCGACCAACTCAACACGTACGACGTGCTCTTGTCCGACGACGTCGTGTTCACCAAGGCCGCGTACGACGCCTTCGTCGCGGCCCGCACGTCGAATGACTCGGAAGCGGGTGTGAAACCGTGACCAGCCTTTACAAAGACCACCGCGATGTGTTGATCGCGCCGGTCGTCAGCGAGAAGAGCTACGGACTGCTGGACCAGAACAAGTACACGTTCGTGGTTCGTCCGGACGCCAACAAGACCGAGATCAAGATCGCCGTGGAGGAGATCTTCGGTGTCAAGGTCACGGCGGTCAACACGATCAACCGCCAGGGCAAGCGGCGTCGCACCCGCTACGGCTGGGGCCAGCGGCCCAACATCAAGCGAGCGATCGTGAGTGTCGCCGAGGGCGAGCGCATCGACATCTTCGCCGGACCTGGTACGGCGTGAGCGAGGGCTGAGGACAGATGGCTATCCGTAAGTACAAGCCGACGACGCCGGGCCGTCGCGGCGGCTCCGTTGCCGACTTCGCCGAAGTCACCCGGAGCACGCCCGAGAAGAGCCTGGTGCGTCCGCTGCCCAAGAAGGGCGGTCGCAACAACCAGGGCCGGATCACCACCCGGCACCAGGGCGGCGGCCACAAGCGCGCCTACCGCGTGATCGACTTCCGTCGGTCCGACAAGGACGGCGTACCGGCCAGGGTCGCGCACATCGAGTACGACCCCAACCGGACGGCTCGGATCGCACTGCTGCACTACGTCGACGGCGAGAAGCGCTACATCATCGCGCCGGAGGGTCTGAAGCAAGGCATGCGGGTCGAGGCCGGTATCGGCGCCGACATCAAGCCGGGCAACAACCTGCCGCTGCGCAACATCCCCGTCGGCACGACGGTGCACGCGATCGAGCTGCGGCCCGGAGGCGGCGCTAAGCTCGGTCGGTCCGCGGGCGCCGGCGTCCAGCTCGTGGCCAAGGAGGGTCGCCGCGCCCAGCTGCGACTGCCCTCGGGCGAGATGCGCTATGTCGACGTCCGCTGCCGCGCCACGGTAGGCGAGGTCGGCAACTCCGAGCAGTCCAACATCAGCTGGGGCAAGGCCGGTCGGATGCGGTGGAAGGGCAAGCGCCCGTCGGTCCGCGGCGTCGCGATGAACCCGGTCGACCACCCACACGGTGGTGGCGAGGGCAAGTCGTCCGGCGGTCGCCACCCGGTGTCGCCGTGGGGCAGCCCCGAGGGTCGCACCCGCAAGCGCAAGGCCAGCGACCAGTTGATTGTCCGCCGTCGCAAGTCCGGAAAGCGTTGAGAAGGGGCCTGACCTGTGCCACGTAGTCTGAAGAAGGGCCCGTTTGTCGACGACCACCTGATCAAGAAGGTGGACGCCCAAAACGACAGCGGCTCGAAGCAAGTCATCAAGACCTGGTCGCGCCGGTCGATGATCGTGCCAGCGATGATCGGCCACACGATCGCCATTCACGACGGGCGCAAGCACGTCCCGGTCTTCATTACCGACGCGATGGTGGGCCACAAGTTGGGCGAGTTCGCTCCCACGCGTACCTTCCGCGGACACGAGAAGGACGACCGCAAGAGCCGGCGTCGCTGAGCGGCGCTCGGTCATCGCAGACGGCATGAACGAGAGATTTCGAAGGATATGAGTGTGACAGAGCGAGGACGTGTAAGCGCCCGCCGCGACAGCCTGCTCGGCGACGAGCCGGGCGCGTTCGCGGTCGCGCGCTTCGCCCGAGTGACTCCGATGAAGGCCCGCCGCGTGGTGGACCTGATCCGCGGACTCCCGGTCGACGACGCGCTCAACATCATGCGGTTTGCGCCGCAGGCGGCGTCGGAGATCGTCTACAAGTTGGTGGAGAGCGCCATCGCCAACGCCGAGTCGGCCGAGGGTCTCGACCGCGCGAACCTGGTCGTCACCAAGGCGAAGGTCGACGAGGGCCCGACGTTGCGTCGCTACCGATTCCGGGCGCAGTCGCGCGCGTACCGGATCAACAAGCGCACCAGTCACATCACCGTGGTCGTGCAACCGCGACCCGACGAGGAAGGGGCCCGCTAGTGGGACAGAAGGTCAACCCGCACGGGTTCCGGCTCGGCGTCTCCACCGACCACAAGAGCCGGTGGTACGCCGACAAGCTCTACAAGGCGTACGTCGGTGAGGACGTCGCGATCCGCAAGATGCTGACCAAGGGCATGGACCGGGCCGGCATCTCCCGGGTCGAGATCGAGCGCACCCGCGACCGGGTCCGCGTCGACATCCACACCGCCCGGCCGGGCATCGTCATCGGCCGGCGCGGCGCCGAGGCCGAGCGGCTGCGCGGCAACCTCGAGAAGCTCACCGGCAAGCAGGTGCAGCTCAACATCCTCGAGGTCAAAAACCCCGAGCTCGACGCGCAGTTGGTCGCGCAGGGCGTGGCCGAGCAGCTGTCCGGCCGGGTGCAGTTCCGTCGCGCGATGCGCAAGGCCATGCAGACGACGATGCGCGCTGGTGCCCAGGGCATCCGGATCCAGTGCTCCGGTCGTCTCGGCGGTGCTGAGATGTCGCGCTCGGAGTTTTACCGCGAGGGTCGGGTGCCGCTGCACACGCTGCGGGCCGACGTCGACTACGGGTTCTACGAGGCGCGGACCACCTTCGGTCGGATCGGCGTGAAGGTCTGGATCTACCGCGGCGAGGTCGCGGCCACCCGTGCCGAGCGCGAGGCCCAGGCGGCCGCGCGCGCCGCGGCGCCGGGTCGCGGTCGTCGCGACCGGGGTCGCCGGCCGGACCGTGGTGACCGCGGTGACCGTGGTGACCGCGGTGACCGTGGCGATCGCGGTGACCGTCGTGGTGGCGGCGACCGCGGCGGGTCGGCGTCGAGTACGTCGGGGGGCGCAGCCACCGCATCGGCGCCGGCGTCCGACGCAAGCCCATCTACGCCGCCCGGCGAGGGCTCGGCGAACGCGGCGACGGAGGGCTGACCCATGCTGATGCCACGTCGTACCAAGCACCGCAAGCAGCACCACCCGAAGCGGGGTGGGATGGCCAAGGGCGGCACGAATCTCGCGTTCGGTGACTTCGGCATCCAGGCGACCGAGGGCCACTACGTCACCAACCGGCAGATCGAGTCGGCGCGTATCGCCATGACCCGGCACATCAAGCGTGGCGGCAAGGTGTGGATCAACATCTACCCCGACCGTCCGCTGACCAAGAAGCCCGCCGAGACCCGGATGGGTTCCGGCAAGGGTTCGCCGGAGTGGTGGGTCGCCAACGTGAAGGCCGGCCGGGTGATGTTCGAGCTGTCCGGTGTTCCCGAAGAAATCGCTCGAGAGGCACTGCGCCGCGCGATCCACAAGCTCCCGATGAAATGCAAGATCGTCAGCCGCGAGGCAGGTGACTTCTGATGGCGACCACGAGTGCCGCGCTGCTGCGTACCTCCACCGAGGAGGACCTGGAGCGTCAGCTGAAGGAGGCCAAGGAGGAGCTGTTCAACCTGCGCTTCCAGGCCGCAACCGGACAGCTCGAGAGCCACGGCCGGCTGCGTACGGTCCGCCGCGACATCGCCCGGATCTACACGGTGCTGCGCGAGCGCGAGCTCGGCATCATCGGCTTCATCGAGCCGGAGGAGGCGCCGGCCGAGGACGAGGTGGAGGCCGAGGAGGCCAAGCCGAAGAAGCGGGCCTCGGCCAAGAAGTCGGAGGCCACGGACGCCGAAGCCACCGACGAGGCGTCGACCGAAGCGGGCGAGACGACCGACGAGGTCGCGTCCGCAGACACAGCGCCAGCTGACGAAGACGAGGACGCCAAGTGACTGAGAAGGACACGACGTTGACCGACACGAGCGCGCCGGCGCGAACCAGCCGTCGCAAGACCCGTGAGGGCATGGTGGTCGGCGACAAGATGGACAAGACCGCGGTGGTCGCGGTTGAGGACTGGGTCAAGCACCCGCTGTACGGCAAGGTCATGCGCCGAACCAACCGGCTGAAGGCCCACGACGAGCAAAACGCGTGTGGCGTCGGCGACCGCGTCCGTGTCATGGAGACCCGGCCGCTTTCGGCCACGAAGCGCTGGCGCGTCGTCGAGATTCTCGAGAAGGCCAAGTAAGGGCGGAGTGAGGGATGATCCAGCAGGAGTCGCGACTCAAGGTCGCCGACAACACCGGTGCCAAGCAGATCTTGTGCATCCGCGTGCTCGGTGGCTCGGGTCGTCGCTACGCGGGTATCGGCGACGTGATCGTCGGGACCGTCAAGGACGCGATTCCCGGTGGCGCGGTCAAGAAGGGTGAGGTGGTCAAGGCCGTCATCGTCCGGACCGCGAAGGAGCGTCGCCGCCCCGACGGTTCGTACATCCGGTTCGACGAAAACGCCGCGGTGCTGTTGCAGACCAACGGCGAGCCGCGCGGCACCCGTATCTTCGGCCCGGTCGGCCGGGAGCTTCGGGAGAAGAGGTTCATGAAGATCATTTCGCTGGCTCCGGAGGTGCTGTGATGGTGAAGCCTCTGAGCATCAAGAAGGGTGACCTCGTACGCGTGGTCGCCGGCCGTGACAAGGGCGCCGAGGGCAAGGTCATCGCGGTCCAGCCCGAGCGCGATCGGGTGATCGTCGAGGGCGTCAACCGGGTCAAGCGGCACACCAAGGTCGTCCAGAGTGGCGGCCGGGCCGGGACGACCGGGGGCATCGTCACGCAGGAGGCGGCGATCCACGTCTCCAACGTGATGCTGCTCGTCGAGGACGGCGGCGACAAGCTCCCGACCCGCGTCGGTTTCCGGCGCGACGAGGTGACCAAGACCCGGCCGGACGGCTCGACGTACATCGCGCATCGCAGCGTTCGCCTCGCGAAGCGGACCGGCAAGGAGATCTGATGACTGAGACGGCGACTCAAGCGCCACCGCCGCGCCTGAAGACGCGCTACCGCGACGAGATCCGCTCGCAGCTGCAAGACGACTTCGGCTACGCCAACGTCATGCAGGTGCCCGGGCTGGTCAAGATTGTGGTCAACATGGGTGTCGGCGAGGCGGCGCGCGACTCGAAGCTGATCGAGGGCGCGACCCGTGACCTCGCCGCGATCACCGGCCAGAAGGCCGCCGTGACGCGGGCCCGCAAGTCCATCGCGCAGTTCAAGCTGCGCGCGGGCATGCCGATCGGCGCCCACGTGACGCTGCGTGGCGACCGGATGTGGGAGTTCCTCGACCGGCTGTTGTCGCTGGCGCTGCCGCGGATCCGTGACTTCCGTGGCCTCTCGCCACGGCAGTTCGACGGTCGGGGCAACTACACGTTCGGCCTCGACGAGCAGGTGATGTTCCTCGAGGTCAACCAGGACAAGATCGACCGGACCCGGGGCATGGACGTCACCGTGGTCACGACCGCGACCAACGACGACGAGGGCCGGGCACTGCTCACCAAGCTCGGCTTTCCATTTAGGGAGAACTGACCGTGGCCAAGACAGCGTTGGTCGTCAAGGCGGCCCGCAAGCCGAAGTACAAGGTGCGCGCCTACACCCGCTGCCAGCGGTGCGGCCGTCCCAAGGCGGTCTACCGCAAGTTCGGGCTGTGCCGGGTATGCCTGCGCGAGATGGCGCACCGCGGCGAGCTGCCCGGCGTGACCAAGAGCAGCTGGTGACTGTGCCAGTTAACAACTGCGCCTTAGGTCTGCTCGGGGTCCTGAGTGACCCGAGTGGAAACCGGGGCGGGAAGGTAGCGACACACCCATGACGATGACTGATCCCGTCGCAGACATGCTGACCCGTCTGCGTAACGGCAACCAGGCCTACCACGACAGCGTGCGCATCCCGCACAGCAAGCTGAAGGCGGGCGTGGCCGAGATCCTGCAGCAGGAGGGCTACATCTCCGCCTGGGCGGTGGAGGAGCCGGCGCCAGACGCCGTCGGCAAGACGCTGGTGGTGACCTTGAAGTACGGACCCAACCGGGAGCGTTCGATCGCCGGCCTGCGCCGCATCAGCAAGCCCGGCCTTCGGGTGTACGCCAAGGCCAACCAACTGCCACGGGTGCTGGGCGGCCTCGGGGTGGCGATCATCTCCACCTCGTACGGGCTGCTGACCGATCGACAGGCAAAAGACAAGGGCGTCGGCGGGGAAGTCCTCGCCTACGTCTGGTGACGCGAGGACTGAGGGAGGAAGAAGCATGTCGCGTATCGGCAAGCTGCCCATCACGGTCCCGGCCGGCGTCGACGTCTCGATCGACGGACAGCACGTGACGGTGAAGGGCCCGAAGGGCGAGCTGAGCCACACGGTCGTCTCGCCGATCACGATCGAGCGGTCCGACGACGGAAGCGTCGCGGTGAATCGTCCCGACGACGAGCGCGAGAGCAAGGCGTTGCACGGCTTGTCTCGCACCCTGGTCGCCAACATGGTCCGCGGGGTGTCGGAGGGCTACGAGAAGAAGCTCGAGATCGTGGGCGTTGGCTACCGGGTCATCGCGAAGGGGCCGTCGACCGTCGAGCTGAACCTCGGCTTCAGCCACCCGGTGACGTTCGACGCGCCGGATGGGGTGACGTTCGCCGTGGAGTCGGCGACGAAGTTCACGGTGCAGGGCATCGACAAGCAGCGCGTCGGTGAGGTCGCCGCCAACATCCGCAAGCTGCGCAAGCCCGAGCCGTACAAGGGCAAGGGCATCCGCTACGCCGGCGAGCGGGTCCGGCGCAAGGTTGGAAAGGCGGGTAAGTGACGATGAATGTCGCGTTGAACCAGCGAAAGCGCACCGCGAGCCGAGTGGCCGGGCGGCAGCGCCGTGCGATTCGCGGCCGTAAGCGGGTGTTCGGCACCGCCGAGCGTCCGCGGCTGGTCGTCACCCGCTCCGCCCGGCACATCGTGGCCCAGGTCGTCGACGACGTCGAGCGCCGCACGCTGGTGTCGGCATCGTCGATGGAGGCCGACGTCCGATCCCTGTCCGGTGACAAGACCGCCAAGGCGAAGAAGGTCGGCGAGTTGGTGGCCGAGCGAGCCAAGAGCGCGGGCCTCGAGGCCGTCGTGTTCGACCGAGCCGGCAACAAATACCACGGGCGGGTTGCCGCCTTAGCCGATGGCGCCCGCGAGAGCGGACTGGCTCTCTAGCCGGGCACCGTGAGATAGCGAGTTTTCAAAGATAGGAAGGTAGTTCCATGGCTGGACCCCAGCGCCGCAGTGGTGGCGCCGGAGACCGTCGGTCCCGCGACGATCGTCGCGGGTCGGGGGACAAGACCGCCTACATCGAGCGCGTCGTCGGCATCAACCGGGTCGCCAAGGTCGTCAAGGGCGGTCGTCGCTTCAGCTTCACGGCTCTCGTGGTCGTGGGCGACGGCGACGGTACGGTCGG
>JBKOYM010000191.1:0-12493 GCA_046725375.1 Actinomycetota bacterium | reverse complement strand
TCCTCGGCGAGCTCGAGCACCCGTTCGTTGAACGCCAGCCACGACAGCTCGCGGTCGAGGAACCGGTTGGCCGGGAGCTCGGCGTCGTCGGCCTGGTACGGCGGCTCGACATCGAACGGCTCGCGCCGCACCGGCTGCAGGAGGGTCTCGCTCGGGCCCTCGGAGACATCGGTCAGCTCGGTGCGCAGTGCGCTCGCTTCTGCCTCGACGTCCTCGACGGCCATACCCTCGATGGTGCCACCGCTTTGTGAACGCCGGGTGTCTCGATTACGTGATGCGCCGAGACCACCGGTTTGTCCCGCTCGGTCAACCAGCCTCGCTCGTTCCTCGCTCGGCGGCCAGGCCCATCCACGACGCTCGCGGGACAAACCGGCGGTCTCGGCGCGGTCCAATCGGCTCCCCACGTGTCACCTCGGTTAGGTCGGGCGGCCAGGCCCGTCCACGAGGCTCGCGGGACAAACCCGCAAATCTCGACGCGCGCCGTTCGGATCCGCGTGTCACGTTCGGTTGGGGTGGTTAGCCGCGGTACATGACGTCGGTGGCTGTGTGGGTGAAGCCGAGGCGACTGTAGACGGCGATCGCTGGTTTGTTGGTCGCCTCGACGTAGAGCAGCACCGCGTTGAGGCCGAGATCGTGCAGGTAATGCAGGCCGACTAGGGTCAGGATGCCCCCGAGGCCGAGGCCCTGGGCGTCCGGATCGATACCGAGGACGTACACCTCACCGACGGGTGGATCGGTGTCGTGGACCTTGGTCCAGTGGAAGCCGACCAGGCGGCCGTCTCGTTCGGCGAGGAAGAACCCGTCGGGGTCGAACCACGGCTGCTGCATGCGGCGATCCAGATCGGTTCGCGTCGTTCGACCCTGCTCCGGATGCTCCGCGAAGGCCCGAGCGTTTAACTCGAGCCAGGCGTCCTCATCCTTTCCGGGGCGAAACGTCCGGATCCGGATCGGCTCCGACACCGATGGCATCGACGGCATCGACGGGAGCGGTTCGGTCAGGTCGCGACGCATGAGCCAGAGCTCGCGTACTCGGGCGAAGCCAAGCCGATTCGCCAACGCCGCCGCCGCTGGCTGATCGCCGTGCGACCACAACTCGAGAGAGCGTGGCGCTACGGCGGCCCGCGCCCATGAGACGAGGGCCCGACCCCGGCCGTGCCGGCGAGCCGCGGGGTCGACGACACAGTCGAGGCGGGGGGCGTCGGCGTCGCCTTCGTCGAGCTGGCCGTAGGCAACCAATCGATCGCCGTCGCGCATGAGCAAGTGACGCACGGTGGCGACCGGTTCGACCGTCACTTGCAGCATGGCCTGCTCGTGGAGCGGCGCAACACCATCAGTCGCGGTCGCGGAGGCGACGATCTCGCGGACGGTCGCCGCTACTGCCTCCGACAGCCGATCGACCGGCTCGATCGCCCCCTCGGGCAGCTTCGCGTAACGTGCCACGGACTCAACGTATTGGTTACCGAGGCTTTCATCGATCCCGGACTCCGGGCCGGCGCAGGGTGTCGTGCCGCAGATCGCGTTCATGAACCCGGGCGGCATCCGGGCCGACCTGAGCGCGCCCGGCGGTGAGGTCACCTTCGGGGGCGCGTTCACGGTGCAGCCGTTCAACAACTTCGACGTGTCGATGGATCTCACCGGACAGCAGATCCTCGACTTGCTGGAAGAGCAGTGGACCGGGCCCAATGCCACGGCGCGCAGGATCCTGCAGGTGTCGGGGATCAAGTACGCCTGGGATGACAGCCACGCGGGCGGTTCGGCCGACCCGAAGGTCGACGTCAGCACCGTGATGGTCGACGCCGACCGTGACGGCGTGGCCGACGAGCCGATCGACCCGGCGGCGACGTACCGGGTGGTGTGCAACTCGTTCCTGTCCGACGGTGGTGACAACTTCCCGACCTTCACCGACGGCACGAACAAGTTCATCGGCGGGCTCGACATCGATGCACTGGCGAACTACTTGGCGGTCAACGACCCGTACACGCCGACGGCGACCGACCGGATCGACGTGGTGGGCTGACGTCCGCGTGCGGTTGGCGCGGGGGTCCCCGACGCCAATAGGTTTGGCACTGGGGACCCCTGCGCCAACTCGGAGTTGGCGCGATCTTCCCCAGACCGTCAGCGCGTCGTTTCCTCGCGCTCGGCCTCGCTTGACGCCTCCTGCGTCGGGACGACGAACCGGTAGCCGACGTTGCGGACCGTGCCGATCAGGGTCTCGTGTTCGGCGCCGAGCTTGGCCCGCAGCCGACGTACGTGCACGTCAACCGTCCGGGTGCCGCCGAAGTAGTCGTACCCCCACACCTCCTGGAGCAACTGCTGCCGGGTGAAGACCCGACCCGGATGCTGTGCGAGGTACTTCAAGAGCTCGAACTCCTTGAACGTGAGATCGAGCAGCCGGCCGTTGAGCTTGGCGGTGTACGTCGCCTCGTCGACCGTGACGCCGCCGGACCGAATCATGTGGGCCTCGGGGTTGTCGTCGCCGCTCGCCTCGAGCCGGCCGGTCGCGAGGCGAAGTCGGGCCTCGAACTCCGCGGGGCTCACCGAGCTCAGCACGACTTCGTCGACGCCCCAATCGGCCGTCACGACCGCGAGCCCGCCTTCGGTGAGGACGAGGATGACCGGTACGTCGGTGCCCGTGGTCCGAATCAGCCGGGTCAGTGTCCGTACCTGGGCGAGCTCCTGCCGACCGTCGACGACGACGGCGTCGCAGTCGGGTGCCTCGAGCAGAGCGCTCGCCTCGGCCGGCAGTACGCGGACCCTGTGGGGGAGCAGGGCCAGGGCCGGGAGGACTTGGACCGAGGACTCGAGGGAGGCGGTGAGCATCAGCAACGAAGCCATCGGGCTCCTTTCCTCGGTCGGGCGGCATCCGTGCGAGCGACTCGCGCCCCTGAAAGCGCGAGAGGCCCAGGGCACAATGCCCGGGCCTCATCGCAATAAGAGAGGATAGCCGACATGGAGACGGTGCGGGTGCGTTATTGGGCCGCGGCGCGGGCTGCCGCGGGCCGTGAGTCCGACGACGTGCCCGGGCAGACGCTTTCCGAGGTGCTGGCCGCGGTGCGGGACCTGCATGCCGACAACGCCCGTCTGCTGAGGGTGATCGACGTGTGCTCGGTGTTGGTCGGAGAGCGTCCGGTGGGCACGCAAGACCCGGCAGCGGTACGGATCGGCCCCGGCGACTCCGTCGAGCTGCTGCCACCGTTCGCCGGGGGCTAGGCACCGGAGCGGTTCGGCGGTGGGCCGGGCTGCTGGCCGCGGCGGTTGGCGTAAACGGCCGGCTCCGAGCGGTCGGCGGTGGGCCGGGCTCTGAGTTTTGGTGGGAAATACAGCTCGCCGGGGCGCGCAGCCTCTATTTCGCGCCAAAACTCTCACGTGAGCCCGCCGACCCGAGTTGGTGCGGCGCCGCAGCCCCGCCGACCGACCTTGGCGCAGCGGCGCGACCCCGCCCGGCGTACGAGCCCGCGACCTGGCACGATTCGGGCGTGGTCGCGGTCTTATCGGTTGGCTTGTGCGGTGTGTTGGCGCTCACCGCGCACACCGATCCGATCGCAGTCGCCGCCGGTGTCGCGGTAGCCCAACTCGTGCTCGCGGGGGCGGTCTTCCAGAGTCCGGCGGTGCCGGCGCCTCGAACGGCAGCGCTCGTCGTCGCCGCCGGAGGTCTGGCCGCCACAGCCCTGTTGACCTGGCCCGACGTGCTGTCCGGCTTCGACGGTTCGCATGCGGGCAACTCGGTCCGATCGTCCGGCGGCTCGCTGATGGGCCTGGCGCCCGGCGCCGCCTTGGTCGTCGTGGGAGCCGTCGTCCGCGAGATGCTTCGTCGTGGCCGGCGTACGTATCTCACCGCCTCGCTCGCGGGGACCGTCACAATCGGCGCTTGGTCCGTCCTGCTGGCCGCTTGGGTCGCGGCCGCGAAGACCGACGAGGGTGACCAGGTCGTCCTGGTCGCCGCGACCGCCGTAGCCGTGGCGTCCCTCACCTGGTCGCTCCCCGGTCCACGCGGCCTGATCGGGCCGCTGGGCTTCCTCGTGGGAGCGGCCGCCGGAGGTGCGGCGCGAATGGTGTGGGGGGCGCCGCTGGAGACGCCCGTCGCGGTCGGACTCGCGACGATTGCCGCCCTGCTGGCGGTCAGCGGACGGGCGATCGCCACGACACTCGCGGTCGATCCGGCCCGACGGCTGTCGGTCGACGCGGTCCTGCCCTTGGTCCTCGTCGGACCGATCGCGTTCTGGACCGGCCAGCTTCTCGTCTGAGTGGGAATAGCCGGTGCGGTATGCGGCCTTGACCCCGGTGTGAGTGTCGGAATCGGGGTTCTCTTCACGGCGGTCGCGCTCGTCATCGGGATCATCGCGGCCAAGCGGTGGTACGACGGCCAGTTCCGTACGCAGACGCCGACGCCGCAGACCGATGACGACGAGCGGGCGCCACTCGCTCCGGAGCGTCGTCACCCGGTTCTGACCAGCGCCGATCTCGACACCGACGCCCTGGGGGAGCGAGCCACGCTGGTGCAGTTTTCGACCGCGTTTTGTGCTCCCTGTCGAGCGACTCGCCAGGTCTTGACCCTGGTCAGTGAGGCGGTCGACGGCGTACGCCACGTCGAGATCGACGCCGAGTCGCATCTCGACCTGGTTCGAAGACTCCGTATCCGGCGGACGCCGACCGTGCTCGTTCTCGATGCCGAAGGCCGCATCCGTAACCGAGCCTCGGGCCAGCCCCGCCGGTCCGAGGTGCTCGCAGCCGTCGACGCCGTCGTATCGCGAGACAATGTCTCATGATGTGGGCTCTCCAGGGTGATCCCAGTGAACGGGCGTAGCCTCAGCGCCATGCATTCGGTCTCGCTGACCAAGCGTCGCGCGGTGGATCACTGCCGCGTCCGGTCGGCGCTGTGTCCGATGCGCTGACCGGATGGCGTTGACCGGCCGATTCGCTCGGTTCTGAGCGCCATCCGACCTGGCCATCGGTACGCAACCACGCACGAGGTTTGGGAGATCGAGTCATGTCCGCAACGTCCGCCACCACCGACAGAGTGGATCCGCGCGGCATGCGGTTCGGCGCGGGTGTCGCGAGCGTGGTCTTGGCGGCGGTCCTGCTCACCGAGAGTGGCTGGCTGCTGGCCGCGCAGGCGTTGGTGTTCGCGATCGGCGCCCTTGCCGGTCCACGCAGCTCGCCGTACTCGTTGCTCTTCGCCGCCGTACTCCGGCCCCGCCTCGGCCCGCCCGACGAGCCGGAGCCAGCGGGCCCGCCTCGATTCGCCCAGGCCGTCGGCCTGGCATTTGCCCTTGTCGGTGTCATCGGCTTCGCGTTCGATGCCACGCTTGTGGGCCTCGTCGCCACGGGACTCGCGCTGGTGGCGGCACTGCTCAACGCAGTGACCGGCTTCTGCCTGGGCTGCGAGATGTACTTGCTGATCCGTCGATTCACTCCTTCACATACGTCTACGCATAACACGGAGGTCTCTCTATGAGCCGCGAAGCCGCCCTCGTCACCGCCGACTGGGTCGACGAGCATCTCGACGACGACAAGGTCGTGCTTGTCGAGGTCGACGAAGACACGACCGCGTACGACAAGGGCCACATCAAGGGCGCGGTCAAGATCGACTGGAAACAGGATCTGCAAGACCCGGTACGCCGTGACTTCGTCAACAAGCAGCAATTCGAGGCGCTGCTGTCGGAGCGGGGCATCTCCAACGACGACACCATCGTCCTGTACGGCGGCAACAACAACTGGTTCGCGGCGTACGCGTACTGGTACTTCAAGCTGTACGGCCACGGCGACGTCCGACTGCTCGACGGCGGCCGCAAGAAGTGGGAGCTCGACAGCCGCGAGCTGACCGAGGACGCGCCGAGCCGGTCGCGGACCACCTACACCGCGGGTGACCAGGACGCGGCGATCCGCGCCTTCCGCGACGAGGTAGTCGACGCGATCGGCACCAAGAACCTGGTCGACGTGCGCAGCCCCGACGAGTACGCCGGTCGCCTGCTCGCCCCGGCCCACCTCCCACAGGAGCAGGCCCAGCGCGCCGGTCACATCCCGACCGCGTCCAACATCCCGTGGAGCAAGGCGGCCAACGACGACGGCACGTTCCGCGCCGACGACGAGCTGCGGGAGCTGTACGGCGACGCCGGAGTCGCCTTCGGCAAGGACACCATCGCGTACTGCCGGATCGGCGAGCGCAGCGCCCACACCTGGTTCGTCCTGCACGAGATCCTCGAGCAGCAGAACGTGAAGAACTACGACGGCTCGTGGACCGAGTACGGCTCGCTGGTCGGCGTGCCGGTCGTCGTCGGCGACGAGCCCGGGAGCGCCTGATGGGCTGCGGGGCGGTCGTCGGCGGCGTGAGTCTCGACGACGTCGACGTCGACAAGGAAGCGATCATTCAGGGCCAGGTCATGCGCGACGGCGAGCCCCTGGGCGGCGCGTACGTGCGGTTGCACGACAAGGACGGCGAGTTCACCGCCGAGATGCCGACCTCGGACGCCGGGGAGTTTCGGTTCTTCGCGGCACCCGGGAGGTGGACGGTGCGGACGCTGGCGCCGAAGGCGGAGCCGGTGGATCGGGCCGTGATCGCATCGCTGGGCAACATCGCGGAGCTGACGGTCAGCATCTGAGGCAAACGGCCTGACGCCGAGATTGCGCATTTGCCTCCATGGGGCGCCGAGATTGCGCGTCTTCCCCGGCTGGGGGCTCCGAGGTCGCGCGTCTTCCCCGCGCGTCAAACCAGCCTCGCGCTTCGCGCTCGGCGGCCAGGCCCATCCACAGACGCGCGGGGAAGACGCGCAACCTCGGAGCGTGCCGGGAAGCTGTGCCGCGGCAGTCGTCCCAACTGCCAGGGCCGCCCGCGTCCGCGGAATCCTCGGGGTCGTCCCCGAAGTGCGTGTTTCTCCTTCGCCCCAGCTCTTTGGGTCAGGGGCTAGTTGATGTTGGTCTCGCTGGGGAGGGTGAGGTTGGGGTGTTCGCGGACGTAGGTTTCCATGTCGTCGTTGCGCATCGACGTGAAGAGGTCGGACAACCCCCGCATGTCGAGGTAGACGACTGAGCCGTCCTCCGGTGTGGTGCCGAAGGGATGCTTCTTGTTGATGGGCGATTCGAGGAAGGTGACGTCGTCCTTGCGGATGCCACGCATCGCCCAGCCGAGGTCGCGAATCTCGCCGTTGGACCAGTCGTCGTCGATGGTCAGGTTGGACGTGATCGCCTTGGCGGTGGACAAGAACTTCGGGAAGTCGCTCAGCGCGCCGATGTCAGCCAGCTTGTCGAGCATGGCGCGCAAAAAGTTTTGCTGACGGCGATTGCGGTCGAAGTCGCCTTCCGGAAGCGCGTAGCGGCTGCGCACGTACTTGAGCGCCGTCTCGCCGTCGTAGTCGTGCCAACCCTGGGGGTACGTGAACTTCTGGCTGGAGTCGTAGACCCGCTCCGGCACGTACAGGCGGACACCGCCGAGCGCATCGACGACGTCCTTGAAGCCGGCCCAGTCGATGATTGCGAGATGGTCCATCCGGAGGTTGGTCAGGTGCTCGACCGTCGAGACGTAGCCGGACGGGCCGTAAACCGAGAACGCGTAGTTGATCTTGTGCTTTTCAGTCGGGTCGCCCGACTCGTCGTAGATCCGGACGTACGAGTCGCGCGGGATCGACACGACGTACGCCCGATCGCGATCCGCCGGGACGTGCAGCACCATGATCGTGTCGCTGCGGTAAAGGCCGGCCGACCAGTCGCCGCTCTCCAAGGCCTCCTCGATCGACGGCGCCGCGGTATAGCCGTGGTCGGCACCGGCGAGCAGGATGTTGAGCGCCTCGCCTTCGGCCGGATCGGGCCGGGTCTTCTCCTCGATCGAGCCGAACGCGTCGATCCGGTCGATGTCGCCGAACAGGACGTGGTTGAGATAGAACGCGCCGCCCACCAGGGCGAGCACGAGGACCAAGAACAGACTGCACAGGATCGTGAGCACCTTGTGTCGGCGTACGAAGCCGCGCTTGGGCTCCGGCCCGTGCTCCTGCTCAGACTGCTCGTCGTCGATGAACAGCCTGGTTCCGTCATCCGACGCGTCGTCGGTCGGCGGGTCCGTCACCGGCGGATCGCCAGATGCCCCAACCCCGTCAACGCCGTCGCCGTCGCGCTGATCGGTCACGAGAACGTCTCGCTCACGTGGTTCTCCTCGCCCCGTTGGCCTCGGCCCAGGAGGGCCGGCCGCTCGCCCCGCCGACAGATAGGTTCATCGGCCTAGGGCTTACTGTACGTCCTCCGGCTTGGCCAGCTTGCCCGCTTCGCCACTGAACTTCTTGAGATAGCCGTCGATGTCGTCATCGGCGATGGCTTTCCAGAGCGCCTTGCACTGGACGTCGTCGAGGTTGACGACGCTGGCTCCATCGGGCGTCGTGGCGTAGCCGGCCATCGGTGCGGTCAGGAACGTCACGTCGTCGGTGCGAATGTTGCGCAGTTGGAGAGCGAGGTCGCGCATGCCGCTGCCGGACCAGTCGTCGTCGACTGTCAGGTTGTCGGTGATCGCCCGCATGGCCGAGGTCAGCTTCAGCGGATTGGTCACGGTGCCCTGGCTCAGCAGCTCGCTCATCATCGAGCGGAGGAAGTTTTGCTGGCGGGCGATCCGGCCGAAGTCGCCGCTGGTGAGGCCGTGACGAGTACGGACGTACTGCAGCGCCTCCAGCCCTTCCAGCCTGTGCGTCCCCTGGTGCCACGTGATCTTCTGGCTCGAGTCGTAGAACGTCTCGGGGATGTAGACCTCGACACCGCCGAGCGCGCTGGACAGATCCTTGAAGCCCTTCCAGTCGATGATCGCGAGGTGGTCCATCCGGAGACCGGTGAGGTGCTCGACCGTCGAGAGATAGCCGGACGGACCGTACAGCGAGAATGCGGAGTTGATCTTGTCCTTGTAGGCGTACTCGCCGTGCTCGTCGTAGATCTTCACGTACGAGTCGCGCGGGATCGAGACGAGGTACGCACCGTCCCGGTCGGCGGGGATGTGCAGAATCATGATCGTGTCGCTGCGATGCGAGCCCGGATCCCACTGCCCCGCGGCGACGTCTTCGGCGATGCTCGGGCCCTCCCCGTTGTCGGCGCCGGCGAGCAGGATGTTGAGCTCCTCGCCGTGGGTGGGCGGCGGCCGGTTTTCTTCGTCGACAGTGAGACCCACCTTGTCGACGTTGCCCAGCATGTTGTTGAGATAGAGGACCCAGCCGCCGGCGGTCGTGGCTCCGAGGGCGACGACCGCGATCACGCTGCAGAGGATGATGTGCCGGCGGATGAACCCTCGCGGCTTGACGAGTTTGCGCTTGCCGGCACCCGGATAGGCCCGTGGGATCTTGACGTTCCAGCTGTTTTGGGCAGGATCGACTCCGTCGCGACCGCCGGAAGCTGGCGGCACGGCGCTGTCACCACTCATGGCACTCCACGTCAAAGACCCCGGGTCGACAACGGCGCAACGGGGTCCGATCCCCATTGTGCCGGTAAATGGGCTCAGGCTCCAACCTGGGTGATGACGGTGACCGGTCCGTCGTTGACCAGCCGGACCGCCATGTCGGCACCGAACCGACCCCGCTCCACGCGGGCTCCGAACCGCTCCAGGCTGTCGCAGAAGTGATCGTAGAGGGGTTCGGCCACCGGGCCGGGTGCGGCTGCTGACCAGGACGGTCGGCGTCCCTTGCGGATGTCGGCGTACAGCGTGAACTGGCTGATCACCAGCAGGGGCGCCGCGACGTCGGCGGCCGATTTTTCGTCGCGAAGGATGCGCAGCCGCCAGATCTTGCCCGCCAGCGATTCGGCCAGCTCGGGCGTGTCGTCATGCGTGATGCCGAGCAGGACGACCAAGCCCGGTCCGCGCAGGTCGCCGACGATCTCGTCGCCGACGCTGACCGACGCCTCGGACGCCCGCTGGATGACGGCTCGCATCGCGTACTGCCTCCTTCGGTGCGTACTCGGGTGCCGGGGGCGGAGTATTGGCGTGAAATACAGGACTCGGAGCCCCCGGCCCCTGTATTTCGCGCCAAAACTCGACCCGACCGGCGGACCCGACCGGCGGAACCGACCCGCTCGGTCGACGGGCCGGCGAGAAGTCTGCCACGATGCGCGCATGGTCACCTCGCCGTCCACGCTCATCACCGTCGCACCCACGGGTGCCGAGACGGAGAAGGCCGACTTTCCGGCGCTCCCGACGACTCTCGACGAGCTTGTCGAGACCGCCAAGCGGTGCGAGGCCGCCGGTGCTGCGATGATCCACGTCCACATCCGCGATGCCGAGCACCGGCCGACGCTCGACCTGGGCCGGCTGCGCGAGACGGTCGCGGCGCTGCGGTCGGAGACGACGCTGGTCGTGCAGCTGTCGACGGGCGGCTCGGTCCATGATCCGCTCGACGACCGGCTGCGCGTACTCGAGGCGGCGCCCGACTCCTGTTCGCTGACGATGGGCACGGTGAACTTCGGCGACGAGGTCTTCTCGAACCCGTGGCCGTTCATCATCGAGCTCTACCGGGCCACTCGCGACGCCGAGGTCGTCCCGGAGTTCGAGCTGTTCGACCTCGGCCACGTCGCCGCGCTGCACCGGCTGCTCGACGCCGAGGGTCTTCCGTACGGTGAGCGCGTCCACTGCGACCTCGTCATGGGCGTCCCCGGCGGCATGCCCGGCACGGCCGACGCCGTCGTCGCGGCGGTCAACGCCATGCCCGACGCGGTCACCTCGTGGTCGGCCACCGGCATCGGGCGCACCACGCTGCCGGTCGCGTACGCCGCGCTCGCCAAGGGCGGTCACCTGCGAGTCGGCATGGAGGACACCCTGTCGCTGGCCCGACGCGTACCGGTGAAGCACAACGCCGAGCTCGTGGAGCGGGCCGTGGCGCTCGCCGAGTTGGCCCAGCGGCCAGCCATGCCATCTGACGGCGCCCGCGAGCTGCTCAACGTACGTCCGGCGGCCTAGC
This sequence comes from Actinomycetota bacterium, assembly GCA_046725375.1. Lineage (GTDB taxonomy): Bacteria > Actinomycetota > Actinomycetes > Propionibacteriales > Nocardioidaceae > DATFRX01. The sequence goes on along the minus strand of JBKOYM010000191.1, from coordinate 1,580 downwards.
CGCACGACCGCGCGGCCGCTCCAACGTACGCCTGGCACGGCGCTGCCGGGCGCCGCGGCAACCTCGGCGGGACGCGATCTGGGGCCTCAGTAGACGACGGCCTGGGTGTCGTCGGCCATGATCTCCTCGACGTACGTCGACGCGCCCGCGATCCGGATGCCGTCGACGACGTCGGCGTCGGCGATGTCGCGGCGGGCGGCGCACTGCGTACACAACGTGACCTGGCCGCCGGCGAGGATCGAATCCAGCAGCTCGGGCAGCGGCGCCGCGTGGGGGAGCGTGAACTCGGCGGCCCGCCCTGGCAGCGCGAACCAGCTCGACTCGCCGGTGAGCCACAGCGACACGTCGACACCGGCCGCCACGGCGGTGGCCGCCACAGTAAACGCCTGGCTGCATCGCTCCGGGGCGTCGGCGCCTGCGGTCACCTTCACGATCAGTCGCTGCTTCGCCATGACCGGAGCCTACGTCGACCCTAGGCCAGCCGCGTGAGTTCCGACTTAGGGTCGGTGTCCATGCCTCGACACCGACCCTGAGTCGGAACGCACACGGGATCCGTGGGGAGCCTGCGTCGGGCCGAGCCGGTCGATGACGTAGCCGTTCGGGTACGACCGGACCCACCGCAGCCGCTCGGCGCTGAACGCCCGTCGCCTCGGCGGCAGCCCCCGGACCACCCGGGCCCGCAGCCGCAGCATCGCCTCGGCCGCGGCCCGGACGCGTGGCGAGGGCGGGTCGTAGCCCGACGCCTCCAGCAGCGGCTCGTCGAGCAGCGACAGCACCACCGAGCGAGCCGCCCGCCGGCCGGTGCCCGGATAGAACGTCGCCGCCAGATCGAGCGTCGCGTCGGCGACCGCTCGTCAGCGCGGATCGAACCCGAAGCGCTCCCGCTCGTAGCCGTCCATGAGCCGCTCGAACCCCTCGTACGTCGTCGGCAGTCCCCGGATCCCCATGCGCTGCCCGAGCGCACGCCAGTACGCGACCGTGGCCTCGATCTCGACCGGCAGCAGTCGGCGCCAGCCGTACGCGGCGTTCCATCGGGTCGGCACGACGACGAAGGTGCTCGCGACGTACGCCATGTCGTCGCCCCCGATGTCGTGGGCCCGATGCAGCTGGTTCATCCGGCGGATCGCGGCTCGGCCTCGCGACGACGCCATGCCGTGCAGCCCGATCGCGTCGAGGATCGACGACGTGTCGTCGTAGCGCTTCTGCGGCCGCGTCGTGAACTCGCCGGTCCGATGGAGCAGTCCGCCGATCGACGGCACGGCGAAGGTGCGGAACAGGGCCAGCGACAGCGACATGGCGGTGTCCCCACGGGAACTCGTACGTCGTGCTGATCCGGCTGATCCGCTTGTAGTCGACAGCCGGATCGAGGTCAGCGACAACCCGCTGCCAGTGGTCGCGTGGCAGTGGGGCGCGCCATCGTGACAGTGTCGCTGTCATGGTCTCACGATGCCGCAGGGCGATCAGTTACGTCCAGAGCGTGACCAATTCGGTCCCTTCGTCGTTTGTATGGTCATCAGAATGGAGGTCGTGATGCTCATCCTGCTGGTGCTGGCCGCCCTGGCGGTCGCGTGGTTTTCCAT
>JBKOYM010000155.1:0-14702 GCA_046725375.1 Actinomycetota bacterium | reverse complement strand
GAGTGACCTCGCGAGCACGAGCGTAGAGGGCGGCGCTTCGGGTGGGGGGTTCCGACGTGGGCACCCGCCTATTGTGCCCCATCTCCTACAGCGTGTAGGAGATGGCCAGGGACCGGATTCAGCGCGATGATGATAGGTCGTACATATAGGATATAAGTAATATTACGGGCGAGACGCTCGATTCGGTCCAGACCAAGTCGTTACGTTGTTGCCCGTCACGAAAGGATGCGGGTGCCGTCATTCAAGACGTAACCTCAGGATACTAACGGGAGGGCCCGCATGATCAAGGGGAGCGCCGGCCAGCTGGCCGGTTGGCAAAAGGCCATGGCCATTGTGCCGTTGGCCCTGCTCACGGGGTCCTTGACGTCCGCAGTCGGCTCCCAGTCCGACGACGAAAACGCACGTGGCGACGACCCGACGGCCGGTGTCGACGCGCCGGTCGTGCCGACGACTCCGTTCGAGGAGCCGGCGAGCGTCCAGCTTCGCGACTCTTTTCCCACCGGCGTCGATCCGCACGCCGGACCCGACGGGACCGTCTCGACCACCTCGACCAACGGCATCCCGACCGCTGCCTTGATCGCCTACGAGCGCGCCGCCACGGTGCTGGCGGAGGCCGACCCGCGCTGCCAGCTCGAGTGGCCCCTGATCGCCGCGATCGGCCGGGTGGAGTCCGACCACGGCCGTGCCAACGGCAACGTGCTCGGCTCCGACGGGGTCTCCCGCCCCGGCCTGTACGGCATCCCCCTCGACGGCCAGGGCAATGCCGCGAGCATCAGCGACTCCGACAACGGTGTGTACGACCACGATCTGACCTGGGATCGCGCGGTCGGGCCGATGCAGTTCATCCCGTCCACCTGGCGGGTCGTCGCGGTCGACGGCGACGGCGACGGGACCAAGAACCCACAAGACATCGACGACGCCGCGCTCGCGACCGCGGTGTACCTCTGCGCAGGAGACGGCGATCTGAGCACCGACTCCGGCGCGCGGGAGGCGGTCTACCGCTACAACCACTCCAGCGACTACATCAACCTCGTGATGTCCATCGCCGAGGCGTACACCATGGGCAACTACACGATGGTGCCCAACGGCACGACGTCACCCACCGTCCTCACCGACCTCGACCACGACGTCCAGCTGTCACAGGGCAACCACAACAGCGGCCCGTTCAACGGCCCGCACGACAGTCACGGCAACCCGACCGACGACGGCCCGTCCGGCGGTAACGATCCCAACGGCGGCACCGACGAGCCAACCGACAACGGCGGTGGCGGCGATCCGACCGACAACGGCGGGGGCGGCGAGCCGACCGACAATGGCGGGGGCGACGGCTCCGGCGACGGCGACCACACCGACGGCGGCATCCAGGACGTTCCCGACGACGTGAGCGACGGCGTCGACAACACCGTCAACGTGCTCAACACATTGGCCGAGGCGACCCAGTGGTGCCAGCGGCGACTCGCCGACGAAAGCGGCATCACCCAGTCCGACATCCAGACCTGTGCCACCGCCGTCGTCGGTCAGACCGTCACCGAGGCGGCCGACACGCTCAGCGGCCTGCTCGACAGTCTGGTCGGCGACCTCGTCTGCGGCGTGCTCGGCTGCCCCGGCAAGGGCGCCTAGCCCGGCGATCCGCCGCAGTTGGCCCGGCGATCCGCCGCAGTTGCACCGGCGATCCGCCGCAGTTGCACCGGCGATCCGCCGCAGTTGGACCGGCGATCCGCCGCAGTTGCACCGGCGATCCGCCGCACGCCTCACGGTAAACTGTCACCTCTCATGGGCTGCAACCCATGAGGAGTGCGGTTTGCCATGAACTCATGGGAAACCGTCGGCGACGGTCAGCGCAGCCGGTGCGCGACCTCGGTCGCCCAGTACGTCAGGACGACGTCGGCACCGGCTCGGCGGAGCCCGATCATGATCTCGTCGATCGCCCGATCACGGTCGATCCACCCCTGGGCGGCGGCAGCCTCGACCATCGCGTACTCGCCCGAGACGTTGTACGCCCCGACCGGGACGTCGACCGCCTCGCGGACGGCGCGGACCACGTCGAGGTAGCCGAGCGCCGGCTTGACCAAGACAATGTCGGCACCCTCCTCGACGTCGAGCCTGGCCTCCCGGATCGCCTCGCGCCCGTTGGCCGGATCCTGCTGGTACGCGCGCCGGTCGCCGCGCAGCGATGACGCCACCGCCTCCCGGAACGGGCCGTAGAACGCCGACGCGTACTTGGCGGCGTACGCGATGATCCCGGTCGAGACGTGACCCGCGTCGTCGAGCGCCGTGCGCGCCGCGCCGACCTGGCCGTCCATCATGCCGCTGGTGCCGAGCAGATGCGCCCCGGCGTCGGCCTGCGCGACCGCCATCCGGCCGTAGACCTCCAGCGTCGCGTCGTTGTCGACCTCGCCACGCTCGTCGAGCACGCCGCAGTGTCCGTGGTCGGTGAACTCGTCGAGGCACAGGTCGGCCATGACCGCCACGGCGTCCCCGACCTCCGCCACCGCGTCGGCGATCGCGCGGTTCAGGATCCCTTCGGGGTCGACGCCGCCGGACCCGACCGGATCCTTCGACTCCGGGACGCCGTAGATCATGACGCCCCCCACCCCAGCCGCGGCGGCCTCCGCGATCGCCTTGCGAGCCGAGTCGCGGGTGTGCTGGACGACGCCCGGCATCGACTGCACCGGCACCGGCTCCGACGCGCCCTCACGGACGAAGAGCGGCAGGATCAGCTGGCGCGGCGACACCGAGGTCTCGGCAACCAGGCCGCGGATCGCGGGCGTCCGGCGTAACCGGCGTGGCCGGCTCGACGGGAATCCCATGGCGTACGCCTCCTCGCTTCGACGGTTTCGCGCCCGGGTGGTCGGTGTCAGACGGTCAGGACCAACCGCACGGACGCAAAACCGAGTCCTATCGCGCCGCTCGCCGCGTCGACGAACGGCGGGCCGACCCGCGACGCCCGGACGGACGCCGCTGCGACGGCCGCAGCACCGGCTCGCCGGCCTCGAGCAGCGTGACCCGGCGCTCGGCGCCGAAGTCGGCCAGCGCCTCGGCGAGCTCGTCGGCGGACGGGTTCGGTGCCATCACGTCGACCCGGAGGCCGTGCTCTTCGGCGGTCTTGACCGTCTGCGGTCCGATGCAGGCGATGATCGTCGTGGTGTGCGGCTTGCCGGCGATGCCGACGAGGTTGCGCACCGTCGACGACGACGTGAAGAGCACCGCGTCGAACTTGCCGGCCTTGATCGCCTCCCGGGTCGGCGCGGGCGGCGGCGCGGCCCGTACGGTCCGGTAGGCCGTCACGTCGTCGACCTCCCAGCCGAGCTCGACTAGGCCCGCGACCAGAGTTTCGGTCGCGATATCGGCGCGCGGCAGGAACACCCGGTTGATCGGGTCGAGCACCTCGTCGTACGGCGGCCAGTCGTCGACCAGGCCCCGTGCCGACTGCTCACCGGACGGCGTGAGGTCGGGCTCGATGCCCCACGTACGGACGGCGTCGGCGGTCTTGTCACCCACGACTGCGATCTTGAGTCCGGAGAACGCCCGCGAGTCGAGCCCGTACTCCTCGAACTTCTCCCGTACGGCCTTGACCGCGTTGACCGACGTGAAGGCGATCCACTCATACCGGCCCTCGACCAGCCCCCGGATCGCCCGGTCCATCTGCTGCGGGTTTCGCGGCGGCTCGACCGAGATGGTCGGCACCTCCTCGGGCACGGCACCGTAGGACCGCAGCTTGTGCACCAGTCCGGCCGACTGTTCCTTGGTACGCGGGACCAACACCCGCCAGCCGAACAGCGGCTTGGTCTCGAACCACGACAGCGTCTCGCGCATCTCGACGACGTCGCCGACGACCATGACGACCTGGCCCGCGACCTCGGCCTCCTTCGCGGCCGCCGCCAGCTCGTCGAGCGTCGACACCACCGTCGTCTGCTCGGTCGTCGTGCCGTGCTGCGTGATCGCGACCGGAGTGTCGGCGGGACGGCCGGCCTCGATGATCGCCGTCGCGACCTCCTCGATGGAGGCGGCGGTCAGCAAGACGACCAGGGTCTGCTTGCCGACGTACGCCGGCCAGTCGATCCGAGCGTCACCGGCGCGAACGACGGCGACCTCGTGACGGTTGCGCGTCGTCAGCGGGATGCCGGCGTACGCGGGCACACCGGATGCCGACGACACCCCAGGCACGACCTCGAACGCGACGCCGGCCTTGCGGCAAGCCTGCGCCTCCTCCGGTCCGGTGCCGAGCAGGAACGGGTCGCCGACGAGCAGCCGTACGACGCGGCCGCCCGACTTGGCGTGCTTGACGACCAACCGACCCCTGGCCGCGTGCGTCAAGGCCACACCGTCGTCGCCCAGTCCGCCCTCGACGATCTGGACGCCTTCACCGGCGTCGAGGCCGGCCCGAAGCTCGTGAGCCAAGGCCGCATGGCTCGGGATCTCGGTGATCACGACGTCGGCCCGGCGAATCAGCTCGGCCGCCTTGACCGTCAGAAGGTCGGGGTCACCGGGCCCGGCGCCGACGAAGCTCACCCAGCCGACCGGAGTCTGCGTCGATTTCGCCTTGGACGCGCCCGAGCTGCTGGCGGTCTGCTTTCGCTGCGTGGCAGACATGGTCACGGCGTTCTTCTTCCTTGGTTGCCGTAGGGGTGTTGCGGTCACGTGACCCGCTCCTTGTACAGTTCGGCGGCTCCATCGGTCAACATTTGCTCCGCAAGGTGGCGCCCGAGGCCGACGGTGTCGTCTGGTGGGCCGGCGGCAGACGTTCGGATCAGCGAACGCCCCTCAGGGTCGAGCACGACGGCACGCAGCCACAGCTCGTCACCGTCGCCACCATCGGCGATCTCCCCCAGGGCACCCACCGGCGCCGAACAGCCCGCCTCCAACGTGGCGAGCAGGCTGCGTTCGGCCGTGACGGCCGCCCGGGTGACCGGATCGTCCAGTGCCGTCCGCAGCTGAGCCACCAGATCGTGGTCGCTCGCGCGACACTCGACCGCCAGAGCTCCCTGACCAGGTGCGGGAAGCATCTGCAGCGGGTCGAGCACCTCCGTGATGTCGTCGAGTCGTCCCAACCGGGCCAAACCGGCCCGAGCGAGGACGACGCCGTCAACCTCACCGAGACGCAGCGCCTTGTCTATCCGGGTCTCGACGTTACCGCGAATCGGGACGACATTCAGACCAAGCCCAAGCGCGTGCAGCTGGGCGGCCCGACGCGGCGAACCGGTCCCGATCGTCGAGCCGGACGGCAGCTCGGCGAGGCTGAGCCGGTCCCTCGCGACCAATGCGTCGCGCGGATCCTGTCGAGTCGGCACCGCCGCCAAGGCGACGTCGACGTCGGTTGCCGTCGGGAGATCCTTGAGCGAATGGACGGCGACGTCGACGTCGCCGCGCACGAGCGCCTGCCGGAGCGCCGAGACGAACACGCCCTGTCCGCCGAACTCGGTCAGCGGGCGGTTCGAGACATCGCCCTGGGTGCGCACCGGCACCAGCGTCGTCTCGTGACCGGCTGCGCTGAGGGCGTCGGCGATCTCGGTGGCCTGCACCATCGCGAGCTGGCTGCCGCGGGTGCCGATTCGGAGGGGAGTTGGCGTCATGAGTCGTCGCCTTCCCGAGGAGACGATCGGTCACTTGTGGTCCGACGATCCGCCGGCTCGCGACGGGACTTTGGGCGCATCGGTGCGGATCGTCGCGACACAAGTGACGGATCGTCGACGTCGGCTCGCGTGACCGCATCCACAGCCGCAGGGTCGAGCGAGAACAGCTCGGCCAGTGCGTCGGCGTACGACACGGCGTCGGGACGCTCGGCGAGCTCCTTGATCCGGACCGTCGGCGCGTGCAGCAGCTTGTCGGCGACCCGACGTACGGTCTGCTGCAGCTCATGACGGGCCTCCGGGTCGAGCTCGGGCAGTCGGCCGTCGAGCCGATCGAGCTCGGCCGCCACGACCTCGGTCGCCATCGACCGGAGTGCGACCACCGTTGGCGTGACCCGGGCGGCCGCCCGCGAGGCACGAAACGCCGCGACCTCACCGGCGACGATCGCCCGCACCTGCTCGGCGTCGGCCGCCACCGGCGAGTCGGCCAGCGTCCGTACCAGGATCTCGAGGCCGATGAGACTGACGCCCGGCAGGTCCGCGACGGCCGGGTCGACATCGTGCGGCATCGCGAGGTCGACGACCACGTACGGTCGGTCCGCGGCCCGATCCCGCAGCGCCGCGGCGACCGTACCCGCATCGATCACGACGCCCATCGCGCCGGTACACGACACGACGACGTCGACCTCCGACAGCAACTGCGGCAGCGTGTACAGGGCGGCGGCCTGGCCACCGACGTCGGCCGCGAGGACCTCGGCCCGTTCCTGAGTCCGGTTGACCACCATCACGTCGGCGACATCGCGCCGGTCGAGTGCGGCCACGGCGAGCCCGGCCATCGCACCGGCGCCGACGACCAGAGCCCGGCGGCCGGCGATCGGACCGACGGTCGACTCCACCTGATCGAGCGCCGCCGCCACGACCGACGGCCCGGCCCGATCGATGTCGGTCTCGGCGTGGCCCCGCTTGCCGACCCGCAGGGCCTGCTGGAACAAGACATTGAGCGCCGGCCCGACGCTGCCCAGGTCCTGCGCCGATCGCAGTGCGCTGCGCACCTGACCGAGGATCTGGCTCTCGCCGACCACCATCGAGTCGAGCCCGGACGCGACCGAGAACAGATGCGCCACGGCGGCTTCGTCGTAGTGCACGTACAGGTGCCGCACGACCTCGACGGTCGGCGTGCCGGCCCGCCCGGACAGCAAGCGCGAAACGTCCTCCACACTGCCGTGGAACCGATCGACCTCGACGTAGACCTCGACCCGGTTGCAGGTCGAGAGCACGACGGCCTCGCTGACGTGTTCGGTGTCGAGCAGGTCGGTGACGAGCTTGCGTACGCCGTCGTCGTCGAGAGCCACTCGCTCGAGCACGTCGACGGGTCCGCTCTTGTGCGACAAGCCGACGACCAGCACACTCATGAGGCCTCCACCACCTTCGACGTCGGGTCGGTCAGGGCCGTCGGCACCTCGGCGCCGTCGACGGCGGCCTTGCGTTGTTCGTGGTACGCCAGGATCTGCAGCTCGATCGACAGGTCGACCTTGCGTACCTGGACGCCGTCGGGGACGTTGATCACCGACGGCGCGAAGTTCAGGATGCTCGTCACACCCGCCCCGACCAGCCGGTCGGCGACGCCCTGTGCCTCCGACGCGGGAGTCGTGATGACACCGATCGACACGCGATGCCGCTCGATCAGCTGCTCGAGGTCGGCCATGTCCTGAATCATGTGGGCGCCGATCCGGCTGCCGACGAGATCTTGGTCGGTGTCGACGAGCGCGGCGATCTGGAAGCCGCGCGTCGTGAAGCCGGCGTAGTTCGCCAGCGCCTGGCCGAGATTGCCGATGCCCACGATGACGACCGACCAGTCCTGTGTCAGCCCGATCTCGCGGGAGATCTGATAGCGCAGGTACTCGACGTCATAGCCCACTCCCCGGGTGCCGTAGGAGCCGAGGTACGACAGGTCCTTGCGGAGCTTGGCGGAGTTGACGCCGGCCGCGGTGGCGAGCTGCTCCGACGATGCCGTCGCGACGCCCTGCTCCGCGAGTGCCGTCAGCGCACGCAGATAGACCGGCAGCCGCGCCACCGTCGCCTCCGGGGTGCCACGCTGTTGGCGCAGGTCGGCGGCCTGCGCCGCGCGTCGATTACGTGAGTCGGTCACCATGGTTCTGGTTCCGCCCCCATGGATGCGGCACGAGATTCGTCCCGACGAGGCGGCGGTTACTCCAACTCTAGGATTTTGTGAACGTGAGAACAAAATCGTGCAGGTCGGCGCGCTGCGCCCCGCTCAGGCGAGCGCGGCCCGGAGCCGGTCGGGATCGACCCGCCAGAAGTCGTGCTGGCGGCCGTCGACGAACGTGACGGGGATCTGCTCCCCGTAACGGACGATCAGATCGGCATTGTCCTGGATGTCCACCGACGTCCAGGACGCACCGACCTCGGCACATACCCGCTCGACGATGGCGTACGCGTCGTCACACAAGTGGCAGCCGGGCTTGCCGTAGACGACGACCCGTGCCGCGTCGGTCGGCTCGCTCATCCCAGACCCAATGCGTCGCGGCGGGCCTGTGCTCGCAGCCGGCCCTTCGCCACCTTGCCGGTCGCGGAATGCGGGAGGCCGTCGACGACGGTGACCTGCGTCGGCCACTTGAATCGGGCCAGCCTCGACCCGCAGTGACGACGCACGGCATCGGCCAGGTCGTCGTCCGATGCCGCTGGATCGGTGGCCACGACGAACGCGTGGACCGACTCGCCGGTCTCCTCGTCGGGAGTCCCGATCACCGCGCACTCGGCCACGCCGGTCACCTCGGCGATGACCTCCTCGACCTCGGTGGGATAGACGTTGAACCCCGACACGATCACGAGCTCGCGCAGCCGGTCGACCAGCACCAGATCGCCCTGGCCCGCGATGACGCCAATGTCGCCGGTGGCGTACCAGCCGTCTTCGTCCGGGCCGTCCACTCCGTCGGGCCAATAGCCGGAGAACAGGTTGTCACCACGGACCCAGATCTGCGCCGGGTCGTCGCCGGCCACGGGTCGTCCACTCCCGTCGCGCACCTCGATCTCGACACCCGGAATCGCGCCGCCCACCGAACCGGGGACCGCCGTGCCGCCGGCCGCTGTGAGGGTCGACGTCACCACCGGAGCCGCCTCGGTCAACCCGTAGCCCTGATGTACGACGACGCCTGCGGCCGACTCGAACTCGTCGGCCAGGTCGATATCGAGCGGCGCCGCGCCGGACAGGACGAAGCGCACTCCCGACAGCTTGTCGCGCAGATCGTCCCGGCCGGCCCACGCCGCGATGACGGTCGGCGCGATCGGCAGGTTCGTGATGCTGTGCTCGCCGACCAGGTCGAGCGTGGTGTCGGCGTCGAAATGGTCGAGCAGCACGAGCCGAGCGCCCTGGGCCAACACCTGGCCCAGCACGCAGTTGAGGCCGTAGACATGAAACAGCGGCAGCAGCCCGAGTACGACATCGTCGGCTCGCATCGGAGGCGGCTCGATCGCAGCGGTCTGGGCGATGTTGGCGAGCAACGCCCGGTGGGTCAGCATCGCGCCGCGCGGCCGGCCACTCGTGCCGGACGTATAGAGCAGGAGCGCCAACGCCTCGGCGTCGGCGGGACTCACGACGGGCCGCCCGGCACCGGACAGCAGGGAGCCGAACTCGTGCTCGGAGCCGACCGACGCGCCGTCGGCCACGACGATCCGGGGCACGCTCGATCGCGATCGCAGCTCGTCGTCGGCGCCGCGAAGAGCGTCCTCGAGACCGGCCACCGCCGATCGTACGGTTGTCGCGGTGGCCTCGTCGGCGATGACGACCAGCGATCCCGAGTCGGCGAGCATCCGCATCACCTCGCCGGTCGCCGAACGCGGGTTGGCCGGCACGGCGGCGAGTCCGGCGCGCAGGACACCGAGGTACGCGGTGACGAAGTCGATGCTGTTGACCATCGCGATCGCGACTCGGTTGCCGGTGACCAGGCCCATCTCGGCCAGCGCCCGCGCACACCGGTCGACCCGGTTCTCCAGATCGGCCCACCGGATGGTGCGGCCCTCGCCGTACGCCTCGACGAGCGCGGTGTCGTCGGGCCGATCGGCGGCCCGCTGCCGCAGCAAATCCGCCACGTTGGCGTACGGGAGTGGGGTGTAGCCGTCGGTTTGCGTGGCCGGTGCCGAGGTCACGCATTTCAGTCTCGCACAGAGTTGTCAGACGTTATTCGCGCTATAGCCTCACGCGCGCCTGACAGCTCGACGCGTACGAGCCCGTAAGCTCGGATCGATGAGCCCCAAGACGTACGAACCGCCCCGAAACCTTCGGGCGCGCTCCGTGCTGGCTGGGCAGGCGTCGGCGGCATCGGCCGAGATCGAATCGGCGCTCGCGCCACCACCGGACCCGCGGTCGGCCGCGTTCTTCGACGTCGACAACACGATCATGCAGGGCGCGTCCATCTTCCATCTCGCGCGTGGGCTCCATCGGCGCGAGTTCTTCACGACTCGCGACATCCTCAAGATGGCGTGGCATCAGACGTACTTCCGCCTCATCGGCGTCGAAGACCCCGACCACGTCGCGGATGCCCGCGCATCGGCGCTCGCGTTCATCGCCGGTCATCGGGTCGAGGAGCTGCGGCAGATCGGTGAGGAGATCTTCGACGAAGCCATGGCCCACCGCATCTGGCCGGGTACGCGCGCGCTCGCCCAACTGCATCTCGACGAGGGGCAGCGGGTATGGCTGGTGACGGCCGCTCCGATCGAGATCGCGGCCATCATCGCCCGCCGGCTCGGCCTCACCGGTGCCCTCGGTACGGTCGCCGAGTCCGAGGGCGGCGTCTACACCGGCCGGCTGGTCGGTGATTTGCTGCACGGACCCGCGAAGGCCGAGGCGGTCCGGGCCTTGGCAGAACGCGAGGGACTCGACCTCGACGCTTGCTCGGCCTACTCCGACTCCTATAACGACCTGCCGCTGCTGTCGCTGGTCGGTGACCCGTGCGCGGTCAATCCGGATGCCAAGCTGCGTTCGCATGCCCGGGCCGAGGGCTGGCGAATTCGCGACTACCGAACCGGCCGCAAGGCGGCCCGGATCGGCGGCTTCGTCGCGGGCATCGCGGGCGCCGCGGCCGGTAGCGTCGCGGCCGCAGTGGCCCTGCGACGCCGGATCCGCTGATCGAAGCAGCGATAGACGCGCCGATATGCCGATATGTGTCACGACGGTAGTCAAGACCCGTACCCACGAGTAGTATCCCGCGAAGCGGGTCCCGAGCTCAGCATCAACCGCGTTCGGGGCGGAGGGAGCGGGATGTGGCCGAGTGCATGGCCTGCGATCGTCGAGCCGGCCGACCTTGACGGGTTGCGCCGTGCCCTGGCGATCGCTCTCGCGACCGGCGATGGCGGCCCGACGGGCCCGGCGCTCGCGTCGGATCGCGGCGACGTCGATCCGCCGTCGGACGCGGTCGAGCAGCGTCGCATCATCGCGCTGGTCGACCTGGCCCGCAACGGCGATGCCGAGGCGTTCGGCCAGCTCTACGACCACTACGTCGAGAGCATCCACCGCTACCTCTACTTCCGGCTCTCGAGTGTCAGCCTCGCCGACGACCTGACCAGCGAGACGTTCTTCCGTGCGTTGCGGAGCATCCGGTCGTTTCGCTGGCAGGGCAAGGACTTCGGCGCCTGGCTGACCACGATCGCGCGCAACCTCATCACCGATCACTACAAGTCGAGTCGGGCTCGCTTCGAGGTCGTCGCCGACGAGCTCCCCGAGCAGGTGGAGGAGTCCGCCGGTCCCGAGGAGGGCGCCCTCGCCACGCTCACCAGCGAGGTGCTCGTTCGGGCGCTGAGCCGACTGGCCTCGGAGCAGCAGGACTGTCTCGTCATGCGCTTTTGCCAAGGGCTCACCATCGCCGAGACCGCGACGGCGATGGGACGCAGCGATGGCGCCATCAAGCAGCTCCAGTTGCGCGCCATACGCAACCTCGCCAAGCATCTCCCCCGGGATCTGCGATGACCCGAAGCGTAACCTCCAGCGACCGGGCGTCGTTGTCATCGGCGACAACGCCGCAACCTGACAACGCCCGGGGGATCGACCGATGAGATCGCGACCGTCTCGCCGCGACGTCGAATATTTTGCCGACGTCGTCGATGGTCGCGCTCCGACTCGCCGACGCGCACCGACATCCGACCGCATGCGCGAGCTCGTCGACGTCGCGGAGCTCGTCCGAGAGACGTCCGGGCCGCCGACGGCGAGTCGAGACTTCGTCGCCGACCTGCGCGCGTCGCTGATGGCCGCCGCTGCCGACGAGCTCACCTCGACCGAGCGGGCACCGCATCGCGACCGGGCCGTCGTCGACGCGCCCCCGATTCGGCGCCGGCTCACCGCGGCCGCCGGCGCATTCGTCATGATCGGCGGCGCGCTGGGTCTCGTGTCGGCCAGCGCGCAGGCTGTGCCGGGCGACATGCTCTACCCGGTCAAGCGGGCGACCGAGGACGTCGAGCTGCTGATCCGCGACGGCGCCGGCGAGGGGCGCGCGCTGCTCAACCACGCGTCGGCCCGACTCGACGAGGTCGAGGCGCTGACCGCGTCGGATGGCCGCGAGAACCTGATCGCCGAGACGCTGACCGACTTCGCGTCCGAGACCGACGAGGGCGGCTCGCTGCTGGTCGACGCCTACCGCGACGACGGATCGACCGGCGAGATCACCGACCTTCGCGTGTTCCTCGCCGACTCGGCCCAGCGCCTGGAGAACCTCGCCCACGAGCTGCCGTCGGCGGTCGCGCACGAATACGCCAACGCCGCTCAGACGGTCACCGATCTGGACACCACCGCGGTCACCGAGTGTCCCGGCTGCGCCCCCGGGCAGCCGCCGCTCAGCGTCGACAACGGCCTGCTGCAATCGGTGTCCTACGTACTTGACTCGGCGCAACCGACGACCGAGGACATCACGGCGAGTGACGTCCCCCATGTGACGCATCATCGCCGGCCGGCCGTCGCGCTGCCGCCGGACGCGCTGGATCTGCCCGACCGCTTGCTCAACGACGGCCTGCTCGACAACGACCAGCAGGCGACCGACGACGAGGTCGATGACGGCACCGACACGACCACCGATGGCGATGGCACCAATGACGGCGACGGGTCCGACACAGACTCCGGCAAGGACCCCGTCGACGATTTGACCAACGACGTCAAGGACACGACCGACCAGGTGACATCAGACGCCACCAACGGCCTCGAGAGCCTGATCGAACCGATCCAGAAGCCGCTCAGCCAGCTCCTCGGCGGCACGCTCGACACGACGCAGCGATAGCGCGGTCACTCCGACGGATACCGCGCGAGGCCGCGAAAGCGCACCGGCCGCTCGGCGAGTTCCTCGGCAATGTGCGCGGCCCACCCCGCGATCCGAGCCACCGCGAATACCGGCACGTCCGGGGCCAGGCCGGCGAGGTACGTCAGGACGCCGAGGCCGAAGTCGACGTTGGGTGGCTTCGCCAGGCGCAGGCTCGCCTCCCGCAACACCTGGTCGACGACGACGCGATCAGAGTCGGCATGCGGCAACCGCCAGGCCGCATCGAGGATCGGGGCGAGCCGCGGATCGCCGTCGCGATAGACGGTGTGCCCGAACCCGGGCAGTCGCCGACCCTGGTCGAGCCGGTGCGCGACCGCGTCATGGGCACCGTGCTCGGCCGCGTCGCGCAGCAGGCCGAAGGCGCTTTCGCCGGCCGAGCCGTGCAGTGGGCCGCTGACCGTGGCAAGCCCGGCGGCGAAGGCGGCGTACGCATCGGCCCGCACCGACGTCGCGACCCGGACGGCCAACGTACTCGTGGCGAGCTCGTGGTCGGCCAGCAGGATCAGCGCCCGATCGAGCGCGGGTGCGAGGGCCGGGTCGGGATTCGGATGCCAGCGTCGCGCCAGCCAATCCGCAAGGCCTGCGGGGTGCGGCCGATCGGCCTCGGCCACGACCATGAGGAGGCGCCGGGCTGCCGCCGGAGGATCGTCGCCGGGATGCCGGGCTCCGAGGACCGGCGCGATCGCGAGCAGCCGCTGGAGCGCCGACGCCTTCGGACCGAGTGCCTCGGCGGCCCGCTGACTCGCTCGGAGATCGTCCGGCTCGGCCGGCGGCCAGTCCGGTCGTCGGACCGGGAGTACGCCGGTCCACAGCAACTCGGCGACCTGCTCGTACGTCGCGGTGCGGGCCAGGTCGATCACATCCCGGTCGCGGTAGCGCAGGCCTCGCTCGTCGAGCCGTGTCACCGCCGACGAGATCTGCACGTCGATGCTCGGCCGCGGCTGCGTCGCGTGGCGGCGGGACCGGGCCTGGAGGCGATCGAGGTCGTCGACCGAGTACATCGACGTCTTGCCGTCGATCGCGGTGCGGCGCTCGACCAGGCCGCGGCTGACGTAGGCGTACAGCGTCGCGCGACTGATGCCGAGGCGATGCGCGGCCTCACGGGAGCCGACGTAGAGAGTCACGAGGCCCAGCATGACCGGCGGATGTTGCATGATCAACGTTGATCGAATCAATGTTGATCAACGATGGATGCCGCAGCGACACTCGACCCATGACGACATCTGCGCTCGACGTACCCGACGGCCTCAACGGGCTCGCCGTGGCCGCGACCTCCCTCGGCGACGTCCGGGGCGACGAGGGCTTCTTCCACTACCGCCAATACGACGCGACCGCCTTGGCGCGCACCCGCAGCTTCGAGGACGTGTGGTTCCTCTTCGCCGAGGGCCGGCTGCCGGACGCGACGGAGGCCGCGTTTCGCGCTTCGATCGCCGGCGAACGTGTCGTGCCGGACCAGCTCCGGACCCTCGTCGCCGCAGCCGCCGCGACTCCGACGGCGTCGTTGGCCCGGCTCAAGACGGTGCTGGCCGCCAGCGCCCCCGCACTCGGACTGAGCCCGCTCGTCGACCTCGATCCGGCGAGCCGGGCGACCCAGGCGCTACGGATCTCGGCCATGGTGCCGTCGCTGCTTGCCGCGCTGCACAGGTCGGCGCAGGGCCTGCCGGGGGTCGAACCCGACCGGTCGCTCGGACACGCGGCGAGCTATCTCTACGAGACGACCGGCCAGCGGCCGACCGCAGCAGCGGTCCGGGCGCTCGAGCAGTACCTCATCCTGACGATCGACCACGGCTTCAACGCGTCCACGTTCACCGCC
>JBKOYM010000125.1:0-10014 GCA_046725375.1 Actinomycetota bacterium | reverse complement strand
TTGCGCGCCGGCGTCTGGTATCGCCGGCACGACGAGTACGACGGTCAGTGAGGGTTCCCCGTGAAGCGTGCGGTTTCCCATGAGCTCATGGGAAACCGACAGTCAGCGGTACGGGCGCCAGCGGGTGTGCTTGACTCCGGGGTCGCCCTCGCGTACGAGCTGGAGCCGGGGCTTCGGTCCGTCGGTGCGCCCCGTCTGCGGCTTGCGACGGCCGGCCCGCCACGGCATCGGCCAGCGGGCGCCGGGTCCGTCGTAGTCCTGTTCGACAGCGGCATGCAGGGTCCAGCTCGGATCGTAGAGGTGCACCCGACCCAGTGCGCAGAGGTCGGCCCGGCCGGCTAGGACGATCGAGTTGACGTCGTCGTAGGAGGAGATGACGCCGACCGCGATGGTCGCGATGCCGGTCCGGTTGCGGATCGCGTCGGCGAACGGAGTCTGGTACGACCGACCGAATGCCGGCTGCTCGTCGGGCGTCACCTGCCCGGTCGACACGTCGATCGCGTCGGCGCCGGCGGCCGCGAACGCCTCGGCGATCTGGACCGCGTCGTCGACCTCGATGCCGCCCTCGACCCAGTCGGTGGCGGAGATGCGTACGGTCATCGGCCGGTCGTCAGGCCACACGTCGCGCATCGCGCCGAACACCTCGACCGGGTAGCGCAGCCGGCTTGCCAGCGGGCCGCCGTACTCATCTGTCCGCTGGTTGGAGACCGGCGAGATGAAGCTCGACAGCAGGTAGCCGTGGGCGCAGTGCAGCTCGAGCAGGTCGAAGCCGGCGTCGATGCCGCGCCTGGCCGACGCCACGAACTGCGCCTTGATCTCGGCCATGTCGTCGCGCGCGAGCTCGCGTGGGATCTGATTGACGCCGGGCTGGTATGGCAGGGGCGACGGCGCGACGACAGGCCAGTTGCCGGACGGAAGCGGCTCGTCCATGCCTTCCCACATCAGCTTGGTCGAGCCCTTGCGGCCGGAGTGGCCGAGCTGCAGCCCGATCTTGGCGTCGGTCTCGCGGTGCACGAAGTCGACGATGCGCTTGAAGGCGCCCCCCTGCTCGTCGGTCCAGAGGCCGCAGCACCCGGGCGAGATCCGGCCGTCGGGCGAGACGCAGACCATCTCGGTCATCACGAGTCCGGCGCCGCCGAGCGCCTTGCCGGTCAGGTGGGTGAAGTGGAAGTCGTTCGGCATGCCGTCGACCGCGACGTACATGTCCATCGGCGACACGATGACCCGGTTGACCAGCTCGACGCCGCGTAGCCTGAGCGGTTGGAACATGGGAGGCCGGACGTCGCCGGGCCCGTGTCCGAGGCGTTTGACCTGACCGGCGAACCAGAGGTCGGCCTGTTCGACGAATTCGTGGTCGCGCAGCCGGAGGTTGTCGTACGTCACCCGCCGACTCCGCGTCATGATGTTGAACGCGAACCGCATCGGCTCCTGGTGGATGTACTGCCCGAGGTTTTCGAACCACTCGAGGCTGGCCTGTGCGGCGCGTTGGGTCGAAAGGACGACCGGGCGGCGTTCGGCTTCGTACGCGTCAAGCGCATCGGTGATGTTGGTGTGCTCGTGCAGGCAGGCGGCCAGGGCGAGGGCGTCTTCCATCGCGAGTTTGGTGCCGGATCCGATGGAGAAATGGGCGGTGTGCGCGGCGTCGCCGAGCAGGACGACATTGCCGTGACGCCAGGTCTCGTTGCGTACGGTCGTGAACCTGATCCACTTGGAGTTGTTCGCATAGATGGCATGGCCGCCCAGGATGTCTGCGAACAGCTCGCGGATGCGTTCGATCGAGCGCCAGTCGGACTCCCCGGGTTTGAAGTCGACCTCAGGTGGTGTTTCACCGAAACCTGAAGCAGACGTCTCGACGATGAACGTGCTGCCGTGGGCGTCGTAGGGATAGCCGTGGATCTGCATGACGCCGTACGGGGTCTCGCGGATGTAGAACTTGAACGCGTCGAAGACCAAGTCGGTGCCGAGCCACATGTAGCGGCAGCGGCGCGTGTCGAGGGTGGGACGGAACGTGTCGGCGAATCGGGCGCGGGTCGGTGAGTTGGCACCGTCGGCCGCGACGACGAGGTCGTGGCTCGCCGTGAGTGTGCCGGGGTCGGGGCCCTCAGTCCGGAAGTGGATCGTGACGCCGAGCTCGCGACACCGGCCCTGCATGATCTCGAGCAGGCGCTTGCGGCTCATCGCGGCGAAGCCGTGGCCGCCGCTGGTCAGGACCTCACCCTTGACGTGGACGTCGATGTCGTCCCAGCGGGCGAACTCGGCCTCCATCGCGGCCAGGATCGCCGGGTCGGCGTGCTCGATCCCGCCCAGGGTCTCGTCGGAGAAGACGACTCCGAACCCGAACGTGTCGTCGGCCGCGTTGCGCTCCCACACGGTGATGTCGTGGTGCGGGCCGAGCTGTTTCGCGAGCGCGGCGAAGTACAGGCCGCCCGGTCCGCCGCCGATGACTGCGATCCGCACGTACTCGACGGTATGCTGCGTTGGCGACGACCGTCAATTGGACGCAAGGACGCGAGTTGACTGGGGAAGGCTGCGCCAATCGCGTTTTGGCGCAGGGGTCCCCAGTGCCAATAGGTTTGGCGCAGGGGACCCCCGCGCCAATGCAGCGCCGACCCTGGAGGTACCCATGAGCCCGCATCGGGGATCGGTGCCGTTCACCGAGGACTGGCGGCACTTCCGACTCGATCGGCGTCCGGACGGTGTCGCCACGGTGACCTTCACCCGACCCGACAAGCTCAACGCGCTGACGTTCGAGGCGTACGCCGATCTCCGTGATCTCCTTGCCGAGCTCCCACATCGCGACGACACGAGAGTGCTCGTACTCCGCGGCGATGGCCGAGCGTTTTGCTCCGGCGGCGACGTCCACGAGATCATCGGCGCCACCCTCGACATGCGGGCGGACCAACTGCTCGACTTCACCCGCATGACCGGCGACGTCGTCCGGGCGATGCGGGAGACGCCGATCCCGATTGTCGCCGCGATCCAGGGAACTGCCGCCGGCGCCGGCTCGGTGCTCGCCTTGGCCAGTGACTTCCGCATCGTGACCCGGACCGCCACGTTCGCTTTCCTCTTCACCAAGGTCGGCCTCGCCGGCGCCGACATGGGTGCGGCCTACCTGCTGCCTCGGTTGGTCGGACTCGGTCGCGCCACCGAGCTCCTGATGCTCGGCGACTCGATCGACGCCGAGCAGGCCGACCGCATCGGCCTGGTGACCCAGCTCGTCGACGACGCCGAACTCGACTCGGCCACCGGGGCGCTGGCGACCCGGCTCGCTCAAGGCCCGGCCAAGGCGTACGCCCAGACCAAGATGCTGCTGTCGCGCGAGCTCGACATGAGTCTGTCTGCCAGCGTCGAGCTCGAGGCGGTGACTCAGGCGTTGCTCATGAAGGGCGAGGACTATCGGGAGTTTCACGCCGCGTTCACCGACAAGCGGCCGCCCCAATGGCGGGGGCGTTGACCACCGTGACATCTAACGACCCGTCGACGTGGGAGCTGACCCCCGAGCAGCAGCGCCTTGTCGACGACGTGCGCCTGATCGCCGCCGAGACACTCGTCCCGGTCGTCGAGCTGGGCACGCCTGGTCGGGTCAATCGACCGCTCGTCAAGACGATGGGCGATCTCGGGCTGCTGACCCGGCTGTTTCCCGGCGTACGCGATAGCGCGACGACTCGCGAGGCGGCGGCGTTCGACCTGTGCCTGTTGCGGGAGGCGCTCGCCTCCGTGACGACCGAGGCCGAGACGGCGTTGGCACTGCAGGGGCTTGGCGCCTATCCGATCCTGCAGTCGGGCCAGCCGGGGCAGGTCGACCGATGGCTGCCGGCGGTCGCAGCCGGCGATGCCGTCGCCGCGTTCGCGCTGACCGAAGCCGAGGCCGGATCCGACGCCGCCGCGCTGAGCCTGACCGCCGATCCCGACGGCGACGGCTGGCGGTTGTCCGGCGAGAAGGTCTGGATCTCCAACGCACCGGACGCCGACGTCTACGCCGTGTTCGCCCGTACGACTCCCGATGTCGGCGCCAAGGGCATCAGCGCCTTCGTCGTACCCGGCGATCGGCCCGACCTGTCCGGCGAGCCTATCGACCTGCTGTCGCCGCATCCGATCGGTCGGCTCACCTTCGACGGCGTACGGGTCGAGCCCGACGAACTGCTCGGCAAGGTCGATCACGGATTCGCGGTCGCGATGCGGACCCTCGACCTGTTCCGGCCGAGCGTCGGCGCGTACGCCGTCGGCATGGCGCAAGCGGCACTCGACCTGGCAGTCGCGCATGCCGGCGAACGGGAGGCGTTCGGCGCACCGCTGCGCGACATGCAAGCGGTGTCGCATCCGCTCGCGGAGATGGCGACCCGGGTCGACGCGGCGCGGCTGCTCGTCTACCGGGCCGCCGCGGCGTACGACGCGGGCCGCCCCAGCGTGACCCGTACGTCGGCGATGGCGAAGCTATACGCGACGGAGACGGCGCAGTACGTCATCGACGCCGCGATCCAGATCCACGGCGCGCGGGCGCTCGAGTCGGGTCACCGGCTGGAGCATCTCTATCGCGACGTACGGGCGACCCGGATCTACGAGGGCGCCAGCGAGGTCCAGCGTTCGATCATCGCCCGTGAGCTCTACCGCTGACAGCGGGGGCGGATGTTGAGGGCTTTGGGTAGCCCTGGCAGCCCAAAGCCCTCAAGACTCGTCGGGCAGTTTGGCAGCGTCAGCGTCCACGGATCAAGGTATGGCTACGGCCCGGCGAGCTCAGCGACGACAGCCCTGACGACCATCCGGACGTCGTCGAACATCGGCAGGCCGTCGAGCTCGTCGAGGCGATACCAGGCGAACGGGTGCTCTGGCGGAGTAGTCGGTGTCGTCGTGTCGGCGATCGCCACGTACTTGTGGTCGACGTGCAGATGCGGCTCGGCGAGGTGGTTGTCGCCGTCAACGGGATGCTCGAGGATCCACCACGGCAGCAACACCGGCCGGGCGGTCGGCATCTCGACGATGGCCGGCGGGGTGTGCATCGGCAGCAGCCGAACCGCGTCCAGGCCGGTCTCCTCGGCGACCTCGCGGAGTGCCGCCTCCGGCGCGTCCTCGTCAGGATCGACATGGCCGCCGGGCATGATCCACAGGTCGAAGACCGGATGCAGGACGAGTCCGGTCCGCCAGCCGATCTCGTCGCGGTGCATGACGAAGACGCTGGCCGTCGCGTGCTTGATCACGGGCGTCTTTCCGAATCCCTTCTGGCCGATGCTCTCGCGCGATCGTAGCGACACCGGCTGACGGTGGTTTTGCGCCTCAGATGTTGGTGCTGGGACGCCGGCACCAACAGCTAGGGCGCAAAACCGGAGGCTTATGGCGTCAGCGGGCGGCCACAGCGGATCGAGGCGACCACCGGCAGCTCGAGGGCACCGTCGACGGCGTACGGCCGGACAACCTCCGCGACGCCCCGGTCGAACGCGGCAGCCTCCGCCGTCGACATGTGCTCGCGGGCCAACGACGCGGTGGAGTGAAACTGCTCGACGTAGTCGCCGACGGCCTGCCGAAACGGCATCGGCGCGGTCTCGGTGCTGCCCACGAGCTCGAAGAGTCCGCGATCGCGCAGTGCGCCCACGATGTCGAACCGCGAGTCGTAAAAGCGGCTCCGCGAGTGGCGCCGAATCACCTCGGTGAGCGCGTCTTGCCACGGGAGGTCGCGCGGCCCGTGCTCGACGATGGCGAGTTGCGCGCGCGGCGTCATGACCTCGGTCAGCCGGTGCATCGTCGTCGCCCACTCCATCCAGTGCAGGCTGGCACCGGCTGCCACAAGTGCGTACGGGCCGTCCAAATCGGCCGTCTCGGCGGCGCCGACGATCCATCGAAGGTTGGGCCGATCGCCGCCCGGCCGGCTCCGGCCCGCCTCGACCATGGCGGCCGAGATGTCGACCGCGTCGATCCGGTCGACCCGGGTGGCGAGCGGCCTCGCGATCGCGCCCTCGCCCGCGCCGAGATCGAGAACGGTCGCGGGACGGTCCTCGATCAGCCCCGTCTGTACGTCGAACACCTCCGGCGGATATGGCGCGCGGTGCTCGTACGCCGCGGCGACGCCGGCATGTCCGAAGGTCCCGCCCAGCTCTTGGTTCGCGTACTCAGTCACGCCGCCAGACTGCCACGGTGCCAAGCAGCCTCAACTATTGGCGAGTTCAGGCAGGAAATCGGCCGCCGGCGACCGACAGAACGCGCCAATAGTTGGCCCGTCACCCGGGGGCCGTGAGCTCGTCAGCCGAGCCAGATGCGGCGGCTGGCATCTTCGCCCGGCGGCACCAGCGCCGAAGCGATCCGGGTCGCGACCTCGGGCGGAACGGCGCCGACCGACGCCCTTGCTCAGGTAGAGGCTGTCGTCGAGGTCGGAACTCACGCGGTGGACGGGCCCGAGCGGGGTCAGTCGTGGGTCGCCTCGGCGATCCGCTGCCGTGCCGCGTCGTCGAGCGGGGTCTGCGGGCCGAGGTCGATCCGGACCTGGCGGATCGTGCCGTTGAACGCGTTGTCCACCGGCGGATATTCGTCGGTCACCGGCGTACCGCGGTCGACGCCGACGTTGAAGGTCTCGTCGAAGCTGAAGTAGTAGGCGGTCGTCGCGGCGATCCGACCGGAGCCGACCCAGGTGCCGTCAATCGCGAGCGCAACCGCCGCGGCGTCGCCTGGCGGGCCGCCAGCGTACGCGAAATCCATGACGAGCTCACGTCGGCCGGGCAGGATCGGTATGTCCGCGCGGATCGTCGTCAGGCTCCAGGCGAGCCAGTTGTACGCGTAGCACAACACGCCGTTGCGGCAATAGAGCGACCATCCGCCGAAGCGGCCGCCCTGTGCGACCAGCACCCCATTCGTCGGCTCGATGCTCTCGATGTTGACCGTGATCGTGTGTGAGCGGTTCTTGACGTTGGGCGCTGCCTCCTCGGTGAGTCGGCCGGTCTGAGGCCCGAAGGTCAGCGACGTCCGGCCGTGATGGAGGTCGAATCGACCCGCGAGCTCTGGGTTTTCCCGCTCCGTCACGCGGTCGTCGAGCGGGAACACCTGGTGGCGCTCACCCTCGGCGTGGAACAGCTCCTGCAACTCCTGCAGTCGCTCGGGCATCCGATCGGCCAGGTCATGCGACTGCGACCAGTCGTGGTTGGTGTCGTACAGCTCCCAGCGGTCGTTGACGATCGGGCTCGGTTCGCTGGCCATCTGCCAGGGCACGCCGTGCCGAGCCACCGCGGTCCATCCCTCGTGGTAGATACCGCGGTTGCCGACCATCTCGAAATACTGCGTACGCCGTTGGTCCGGCGCACCAGCGTCGTCGAACGAGTACCGCATCGACACGCCCTCGATCGGCTGCTGCGGTACGCCGTTCACCGTCTCGGGATCGGGCAGGCCGGCCACATCGAGCAGCGTCGGCAGCACGTCGATGAGGTGATGGAACTGGTGCCGGATCTGACCCTCAGCCGCGATTCCGGAGGGCCAATGGACGATGAATCCGTCCCGGGTGCCGCCGAAGTGAGATGCGATCTGCTTCGTCCATTGGTACGGCGTGTTCATCGCCAATGCCCAGCCGGCCGGATAGAGCGCGTACGTCGTCGGATCGCCGATCCGATCGAGCGCGGCGACCATGTCGTCGACGTCATCGACGAAACCGTGGCCGATGAGATGCTCACGAATCGTGCCCTCGATGCCACCCTCGCCGGAGGCGCCGTTGTCACCGAGGAGATAGAGCACGAGCGTGTTGTCGAGCACGCCGATTTCGTCGATCACACCGATCAGTCGGCCCACCTGGCGATCGGCGTGCTCGGCGAAACCCGCGTACGTCTCCATCAACCGAGCCGCGACGCGACGGGCCGCCGGTGTGAGCTCGTCCCAGTGCGGCACGCCCTCGGCCCACGGAGCGAGCTCGGTCGACTTGGGCACGACGCCGAGCTTCTTCTGGCGCGCCAAGGTCGCCTCGCGTTGTGCGTCCCAACCGTCGTCGAACTCGCCGGCGTACGCAGCGATCCACTCGCGGCCGACGTGAAACGGCGCATGCGTCGCGCCGAGCGCGAGGTAGGTGAAGAACGGACGCGTCGGGGTCAGCGCGCGCTGGGTCCGGATCCAGTCGATCGCGTGGTCGACGAGGTCCTCGGTGAGGTGGTATCCGTCCTCGGGCAGCCGATCCGGCTCGACAGGCGTCGTGCCGGCGTAGAGCTGCGGGTACCAGTGATTCATCTCGGCGCCCATGAACCCGTAGAAGGTGCCGAACCCTTCGCCGGTCGGCCAGCGGGTGAACGGCCCGACGGGGCTCACCTCGGCCGGCGGTGTCTGGTGCCATTTGCCGAAGGCCGCGGTGCTGTAGCCGTTGCCACCGAGGATCTGCGCGATCGTCGCCGCGGTCGCGGGCCGATAGCCGTTGTAGCCCGGAAATGACGTCGCCATCTCCGACGTGACGCCCATGCTGACCGAGTGGTGATTGCGCCCGGTCATCAAGGCCTGCCGGCTGGGTGAGCAGAGTGCCGTGACGTGGAAACGGCTGTAGCGCAGTCCGCCGGCCGCGAGGCGATCCGCCGTCGGCATTCGGCATGGCCCCCCGTACGCACTCGACGCGCCGAACCCCATGTCGTCGACGAGGACGATGAGGACGTTGGGCGCGCCGGGCGGCGGAGTGACCGGACGGACCGAGAGGCCGCTTACGTCGAGCGGCAGATAGCGTCTGTCGAAGTCGGTCACGAAGTCGAGTCTGACAGGGGCCGTGGGAGTGCCGCGAATCCTTCGGCGTCGGTCTTGACGCGCGCCGACAATGAGTCGGCGAAGCTGATCTGGACGAAGCGCGGTCCGTTCTCGGTCTCCGTACGCTCGCGGATCACGTCCACGTCGGCGAAGAGCTTGTGCCTGGACGGTTCGACGGCATCCGGATCGACACGTACCGGCGGGTGTGAGCCGGGTCGATCGCCGGTCGGCCTCATCAGACGCGCTCGCGGAGCCGGAACCGCTGCACCTTGCCCGTGCTCGTGCGCGGCAGCGCGTCGATGAACTCGATCGCGCGAGGGTATTTGTACGGTGCGATCTGCTGCTTGGCGAACTCTTGCAGCTCCTTGATCTTGGTCTCGTCGCCGACCGCGTCCGGCGCCAGCACGACGTACGCCTTGACGAGCTGCCCTCGGGCCTCGTCGGGCACTCCCACGACGGCACATTCGACAACATCGTCGTGGGCCAGCAGCGCCTCCTCGACCTCGGGACCGCCGATGTTGTAGCCCGACGAGACGATCATGTCGTCGCTGCGTGCCTCGTACCAGAAGTAGCCGTCGTCATCGGTACGGAAGGTGTCGCCGGTGATGTTCCAGCCGTTCTGCACGTACGTCGCCTGCCGATCGTCGGCGAGGTAGCGACACCCGGTCGGGCCCTTGACCGCCAGTCGACCGACCTCGCCCGCGGGCAGCTCCTCGCCGGCGTCGTTGACGATGATCGCCTGGTAGCCGGGGATCGGCCGTCCGGTCGACCCGGGCCGAATGTCGGCGTCGGCGGCCGAGATGAAGATGTGCAGCATCTCGGTCGAGCCGATGCCGTCGATGATCCGGACTCCGGTCGCGTCGTGAAACGCGTGCCACGTCGCCGCCGGCAGATGCTCGCCGGCCGACACGCATCGGCGCAACGACCGCAGTCGCTCCGGCCGGCCGGCGAGCAGCATCGCGCGGTAGGCCGTCGGGGCGGTGAAGCAGATCGTCACGTCGTGGGCCGCGATGTGGTCGGCGAGCTGATCCGGCGTCGCCTTCTCGATGAGCAGCGTCGACGCCCCGACGTGCAGGGGGAACACGACGAGCCCGCCGAGTCCGAAGGTGAACGCCAGCGGAGGTGTGCCGGTGAAGACGTCGCCCGGGGTCGGCCGCAGGACGTGGCGCGAGAACGTGTCGGCGTTGGCGAGTACGTCACGATGGAAGTGCATCGTGGCCTTCGGTCGGCCGGTCGTACCCGAGGTGAACGCGAGCAGCGCGACGTCGTCGGCCGAGGTGTCGATCGGATCGAACGTGCCGTCGTACGCCGTTGTCCGCCGGGTCA
>JBKOYM010000043.1:0-48690 GCA_046725375.1 Actinomycetota bacterium | reverse complement strand
CGACTCGAACGACGCCTGTGGGACCGTCTGCTGCTCCGGCCGGGCTGACAGTACCCACCATGCGGTGATCGCCAGCCCGGTCGCGAGGACGACCGCGAGGATGCCGAGATGGTGACCCGAAAAAGTGCCGTCCATCGCGCTCCGCATGCCCGGCGACAACCGATCAGCGAGCGCGGCACGCCACCGTCTCGCCGTGCTCACGGGTTGCGCGGCATGGCGGCCGGCGCGGACCGCGGGTGGATCCCGCTCCGGCTTATTCGGCGACGCCACGGGCAGCTCGGGCGGCCCGGGCAGCTCCGGCGACGCCGCGGACAGCTCGAACGGCCCGGGTGGTCCGGACAGCGCGGACGGCCCGGACGACCCCGGCGGTCCGGACAGCGCGGACGGCCCGGACGGTCCGGGCGGCGCCTGGACAAACTCGACTCCGAGCCGGGCCAGCCGTTGTCGGGCGGCTTCGCGATCGACGTTCGCACGCGAACGACGTTTCAGTGATCTCGCCAACACGCCCAGACCGTAGGGCGATCGCGCAGCCGCGTCGCCGCCCCGACAGCGGCCTGTGGATAACAGGCGGAGACCCTTAGATGTGGACGACGCTCGACCCACACGATCCGCCGACCTGGCGCCGCCCCGACCCGACCGATCCGCGGACCCGACGCCGCCCGCGCAGCGCCGCCCGTGCAGCGCCCCGCCCCCACCGATCCGCCGACCCGCCGCCGCCCGTGAAGAGCATCGCCCGACCCCCGAGCACCCCGACCCGAGCGCCCGCGCCTTACTCCAGCTCGGACCCAACCGCCGGTGCGGCGACGACCGCGACCATCCCCGGCCCGACATGGGCCCCGATGACCGCCCCCACCTCACCGACCTCGACCGCTTCGAGACCCAGGCGTTCCCGCAGCCGGCTCGCCATCGTGCCGGCCCTGGCTTCGGAGGACAGATGCTGGACGGCGACCTCCACCGGCCCATCGATGTCTCGGGCCGCGTCCACGGCGAGCTCTTCGAGCCGGGCCAGCGCTCTCGATGTGGTCCGGACCTTCTCCAACGGCCCGATCCGACCGCTTCGGATCGTCAGCAGCGGCTTGACCGCGAGCGCCGACCCCAGCAGCGCCGCGGCAGCGCCGATTCGCCCGCCACGTCGCAGATACTCCAACGTGTCCACGTAGAAGAAGCATCGGGTCGCGGCCGCCCGTACGGATGCGGCTTCGGCGGCCGCATGGGCTTGATATCCCTTCGCGAGAGCCTCGGCCGCGGCCACCACGGCGAACCCGGTCCCCATGCCGACCTGCCGCGTGTCGACGGTCTCGACCGGCACCTCAACCTGCCTGGCGGCAAGCTGCGCGGACTCGCAGGTGCCCGACACGTCGCCGGACAGGTGCACCGAGACGACGGCCTCGGCGCCATCAGCAGCGGCGGCATCGTAGACCTGGGCGAACGTCTCGGGCGACGGCCGTGACGTGCTCACAGGTTCGTACTCCCGCAGCGCTGCCGCCACCGTCGCAGGCGTCGCCTCGGTCCCCTCGTCGAGGCAACGCGCCCCGATGACGACCTGGAGCGGGACCACGACGATCCCGTAGCGCTCGACTAACGCCTTCGGCAGCGCAGCAGTCGAGTCAGTCACCAGGGCGACATGGCTGGACATGTCGCGAGACTAGCGTCTGCGGTCTTTCGGTCGTTGGCTCACACCCCGGCGAGCACGTCCATCACCTGGCGAGACAACTCGTCGGCATGGTCGAGGTCACGAGCGACGCACAGCGTGCCCATCTTCCCGAACTCGGGCAGTGCACCGAGCAGATGCGCGGTCGCTCCGATCCCGGTGGACGGGTCGAAGCGCAGTTCAGCCCGCTCCAGGGCCGAGAGGACGACGCCCGGGGCTACGCCGACCAGGTTCGACAGCTTGATGTTGTCGGTCGCGACGTAGACCACCGGCCGACCTTCGGGGTCGCGCAACAGCCCGCTGTCGGCGTCGTACGTCGACCGGGTGATCAGTTGCGCCATCACGTACGGATGTGTGGTCCCGCCGATGCGCAGGTTGATCTCGGCGAGGGCGATCCGCAGCGAGTCGGCTGTCGGGTGGCTCCGGTACACCAGGAAGTCCATGCCGAACAGGCCGATCACGTCACGCTCGGCGAGCCGGGCCGCGACTCGGAGGGCGCACGCCGTGATCTCGGCGCGGTAGCGCTCCGACGCTGGAAACCGGCAGCCGAGGTAGACCTGACTGTGCTCGCCGCCGAGCACCTGGTCATGGGTCGAGATGACGGTCGGTGTGCCGTCGGGCAAGATCCGGACCTGGACGCTCGGCGAGGCGACCAGCTCGTCGGTGAGCAGCCGCTCGACGACGGCGCCCTCGCCACGAATCTTCGAACGGTACGTCTCCCAGGTCTCACCGTCCCCGCAGAACGACGTCGGCCGGTCGTAGGTCGGCGGCTCGTAATCGACGCAGTCGACGATCGCGCTGCCCTGTCCGGAGAAGCCGTAGTTGAGCTTGATCACGACCCCGTCGGGCGGCGCTGGAAGCTGTCGCAGCTTGGTGATCGCGGCGTCGAGATCGTCAACGGAGCGCAGGTTTTCGTACCCCTCGAGGACGGGGACGTCCGACTGGGTGGCGATCTGACGCGATCCGCTCTTGGACCCGTGCCAGACCTGGTCGGGCATCGGACCGAACAACGGGAGCTCCAACCGTTCGGCCACCTCGAGCTCGGCGTCGGTGACGTTGAACGGCATCAGGTACGCCGACGTCGCTCCCCCGACCCGGTCGCGAATCTCGTCGAGTACGTCGTCCTTCTCGATCACCTTCTGGCTCAGGGCACACGGACGGGGGTCGCTCAAGCTCACGATGTCGAGGCGGCGGCGAGCATCCTCCGGGTCGGGCAAGAACCGGAGGTAGTAGTCGAGCACCTCGGGATCGACGTCGGCCGCCGTGACGAAGATGAGGCGCCGGGCCGGCTCGGCAAGCAACAAGGTGAGGCACAGAAGCCGATGCTCGTAGTAAGTGACGCCGGTGATCTTGCGCAGCTCGGCCTCGGGAAAGCTGAGCGACGGAAACACCACGATCGTCCCGTCGGCCGGCCCGAAGCCGTCGTAGGGGTCGAAGTCACGTTGAAACTTCGCCTGCCGCTCCTCGTGGGTCAGCTCGCCGACGAGGGTCCGCTCCGGCTCCGATACGCACGTCCGCTGCTGGTGGCCGCCGATCACGCGCTGGATCGGCGGCGCCAGGAGGGTACGGTCCGTAATCGAAGCATCACCGCCCGTCATTCCAGGATGGTAACTGTTGGTAGCCGCCTAAAGCCATGGGTGATTCGCGGATCAAACACTGCCTGGCCGATTTCAGTGGGCGCTTGCCGTCGCCAGGCGGGCTGCGAGTCCGATGAGGCCGACGCCGGTGACTCGCTCGATCCAGGACTTGACCGTCGGCCGGGAGAGCAGCCGGCCGAGGCGACCGACGATCCAGACGTACAGGCTGAACCAGCCCAGGTAGACGGCGGCGAAGATGCCCGACAGCAATACCGCCTGCAGCCACGGCGCGGGCCCACCGGCGTTCATGAACTGCGGCATGAAGCTCACGAAGAACAGCGCCACTTTGGGGTTGAGCACGTTGGACAGGAAACCGTCGCGGACGAACATCAGACGGCGCCGCGACTCGGCCGCCACCTGACCATCGACCGGGCGCCGGCGCGAGCGGGCCGCCGCGCGCAGCGTCTGAGCCCCGATCCACACCAGGTAGGCGACGCCGACAATCTTGACCACGGTGAACGCCTTGGCCGAGGCGAGCAGGAGCGCCGACAGCCCGACGGCCGCCGCGCCCGCGTGAACCGTCAGACCCGCGGCACCGCCGAGCATCGTCAGCAGGCCGCCTGCCCGGCCGCCCACCAACGAGCTCCGCGTGATCAGCGCCTGGTCGGGGCCGGGCATCGCGACCAGGATCAGTACGGCGACGAGGTACGTCAGCATCGGGGCCTCCGGGTTCGATGTCTATCGGTCCCTTCGAGCATGCGCCCGAACGACTCATTACGTCTAATGCCAATCACTATGGCAATTCATAAGTACACTTTAAGAATGCTCGACGTCCTCCGGCTCCGCGTCCTCGCCGCCGTCGCCCGGCACGGGTCGGTAACGGCGGCCGCCCGCGAGCTGCAATACACGCAACCCGCGATCAGCCATCACCTGGCCCGGCTGGAGTCCGAGACCGGCGCGCAGCTCACCCAGCGCGTCGGGCGGGGCATCCGGCTGACCGAGGCCGGCCGGATCCTCGCCGAACGAGCCGAGGAGATCATCGGCCGGGTCGACTCGGCAGCCGCCGAGTTGTCGACCTACGTCGGTCTCAGCGCCGGTCGAGTACGGGTCGCCACGTTCGGATCGGCGCTCGTCACGATCATGCCGGAGGCGTCGGCCGTACTCGCGACGACGCATCCCGGACTCCGGATCGAGCTCACCGACACGCATCCGCCCGAAGCGCTGGCAATGCTGCGTGCCGGCCAGGTCGATGCGGCGATCGTGTTTCGCTACGACGCGACAGAGCCGGATCCCGAGGGAGTCCGCCTCACGCATCTCCGCGACGACCCGACGTACCTTCTGACCACCGACCGCCGAGGCCGGGTCGCGCAGCATCGCGACGATGCCTGGGTGGGTGGATGCGACCGATGCCGGGCCCATCTGATCGAGCTGTGCGGCCGCGCGGGCTTCGAACCCGAGATCGCCTACTCCACCGACGACATGGTCGGCATCCAGGCCCTCGTGGCGGCGGGCATGGGCGTCGCGACGATTCCCGGACTAGCCCTAAGGGCCCACCGGCATCCGGACGTCAACGCCTACGAGATACCGGACGCCACGAGACACCTCTACGTCGCGACGTACGGTGAGCCGCCCGACCCACCGGCGACGGCGGCGTTCATCGACGTCGTGGCGTCGCTGGCGTGATTCTGGCCCGGATCAACCGTCGCTGCTGAACGCCGCGTCGAACGCCGCCTCCGGCGCATCGAAGGCCAGCGACCGGACGTACTCCAGCGCCTCGGGCGCCCCGCGCAGCCGGTCCATGCCGGCGTCCTCCCACTCGACCGAGATCGGCCCGTCGTACCCGATCCGGTTGAGCATCCGGAACGCTGCCTCCCAGGGCACGTCGCCGTGCCCGGTCGACACGAAGTCCCAGCCCCGCCGTGGGTCGGCCCAGGCCAGGTGCGAGCCGAGCCGACCGTTGCGGCCGTTGCCGAGCTGCTTCTTCGTGTCCTTGCAGTCGACGTGGTAGATCCGGTCCTGGAAATCCCACAGGAAGCCGATCGGGTCGATGTCCTGCCACACCATGTGGCTCGGATCCCAGTTGAGCCCGAACGCCTCACGGTGCCCGATCGCCTCGAGGGTGCGCACCGTCGTCCAGTAGTCGTACGCGATCTCGCTCGGATGCACCTCGTGCGCGAACCGAACGCCCTCGGCGTCATATACGTCCAGAATCGGGTTCCATCGATCGGCGAAGTCCTGGTAGCCCGCGTCGATCACGTCCTGCGACACCGGCGGGAACATGGCGACGTACTTCCAGATCGCCGATCCGGTGAACCCAACGACCACGTCGACGCCGAGCTTGCGGGCGGCCCGCGCGGTCATCTTCATCTCCTCGGCGGCCCGTTGCCGAACTCCTTCGGCGTCGCCGTCGCCCCAGATGCGGTCCGGCAGGATGTCCCGGTGCCGCTGGTCGATCGGGTCGTCGCAGACCGCTTGGCCCTTGAGGTGGTTGCTGATCGTCCAAACCTTGAGGTTGTGCTTGTCGAGCAGTTCGCGCTTGGCGCGGACGTACCCGTCGTCCTCGACGGCCTGCCACACGTCGAAGTGGTCGCCCCAGCAGGCGATCTCGAGGCCGTCGTAGCCCCACTCCGACGCGAGCCGGCACATCTCCTCGAACGGCAGGTCGGCCCACTGGCCGGTGAACAGCGTGATCGGTCGGGTCATCGGTTCACTCCCTCGGCTGGTGTCGGTGCCGGTGTCATCTCACACCGAGCAGATGGTCCATGGCGAGCTGGTCGAGCCGTTCGAAGCCGGCGCCACGCTCGGCGGTCGCTTCGATGGCGAGGTCGCCGGCGAGCAGATCGGTGAGCGACTCTCCCGCCGCCAGCGTTGGCTGCGCCAACTCCGGTACGCGAGCGGCATCCAGGGCTGCTTTGACCTCCGGATCGGCCCGAAACGCGGCCGCTCGCTCCTTGAGGATCAGGTAGTTGCGCATGCAGCCGGCCGCCGACTCCCACACGCCGTCCTCGTCCTCCGTACGCGGCGGCTTGAAGTCGAAGTGCCTTGGGCCGTCGTAGGCCGGCCGCCCGTCGGGGCCATCGCTCTCGAGCAGGTCGACCAGGAAGAACGCACCCTTCACGTCACCGGACCCGAACCGAAGGTCCTGGTCGTACTTCGGGCCGTGCTGGCCGTTGAGGTCGATGTGGAAGAGCTTGCCGGCCCACAACGCCTGCGCGATGCCGTGCGCGAAGTTGAGCCCGGCCATCTCCTCGTGCCCGACCTCCGGGTTGAGCCCGACCATCTCGGAGCGGTCGAGCCGTTCGATGAAGGCGAGCGCGTGCCCGACGGTCGGCAGCAGGATGTCGCCGCGCGGCTCGTTGGGCTTCGGTTCGAGGGCGAAGCGCAGGTCGTAGCCGCGGTCGACCACGTACGCGCACAGGATGTCGATCGCCTCGGCATAGCGGTCCAGCGCCGCGCGTACGTCCTTGGCCGCACCCGACTCGGCACCCTCGCGACCACCCCAGCAGACGTACGTCCGCGCGCCCAGCTCGGCCGCGAGGTCGATGTTGCGGATCGCCTTGCGGATCGCGTACCGCCGGACCTCGCGGTCGTTGGCGGTGAACGCACCCTCCTTGAACACCGGGTGCGTGAACAGGTTGGTCGTCGCCATCGGCACCACGATCCCGGTCTCGTCGAGCGCCGCCCGGAACCGTTGGATGGCCTTCTCCCGCTCGGCCTCGTCACTGCCGAACGGGATCAGGTCGTCGTCGTGGAACGTCACGCCGTACGCGCCGAGTTCGGCCAGCCTGTGGACGGCATGGACCGGGTCCATCGGCGGACGAGTGGCGTCGCCGAACGGGTCGCGAGCCTGCCAGCCGATCGTCCACAGTCCGAAGCTGAACCGATCGGCACGGGTCGGTGTGTAGTCGCTCATCGGGCCGCAACCTCCTCGCAGTCGCCCATCGTCGCGGCCGACCGCTCGATCGCGGCCAACACCCGCTGCACCTGAAGACCGTCGGCGAACGACGGCTCCGGGTCCACGCCGTCGGCGATCGCGGTGACGAGATCGACGACCTGGTGGGTGAAGGCGTGCTCGTAGCCGAGGAGATGGCCGGGTGGCCACCAGGCCCCGACGTACGGATGGGTCGGCTCGGTCGCGAGGATACGCCGGAAGCCGGCCACGTCGGGATCCTCGGTGGCGTCGT
Organism: Actinomycetota bacterium; assembly: GCA_046725375.1. Classification (GTDB taxonomy): domain Bacteria; phylum Actinomycetota; class Actinomycetes; order Propionibacteriales; family Nocardioidaceae; genus DATFRX01. The sequence continues at coordinate 41,278 of JBKOYM010000043.1, read as the reverse complement.
AGTACAACAGCTCGTTCATCGACTCAAAGTCGAACGCCAGGCTGCCGGCGCTGCCATTGATCTCGATCCGAATCGCGTTCTTGCGTCCGGTCGCGAACCGAGTCGCCTCGAACGACCCGACCGCGCCGCCGTCGAACCGGGCCAGCCACAGCGCGGTGTCGTCGACCGTGACCGGTCCACGGTTGACCCCTCCGGAGGCGGACAGGCCGCTGGACTCCTCCGGCAGCGGACGCTCCTTGATGAACGTCTCGAGTTGCGCGTTCACCGTCTCGATGCACTGTCCCGAGATGTACTGCGTCAGGTCGATGATGTGGGCGCCGATGTCGCCGAGCGCCCCCGACCCCGCCTTGTCCTTCTGGAGTCGCCACACCAGCGGGAACTCGGGGTCGGTGATCCAGTCCTGCAGATACTGCGCCCGGATGTGTCGGATCTCGCCGATCCGGCCCTGCTCGACCAGCCGCCTGGCCAGCGCGATGGCGGGCACCCGGCGGTACGTGAAGCCGACCATCGACCGGATCCCCTGCGTCGACGCCGCTGTCGCCGCGGTGGCCATCGCCTCCGCGTCGGCGACCGTGTTGGCGAGCGGCTTCTCGCACAGGACGTGCTTGCCCGCCTCGAGGGCGGCGAGCGCGATCTCGGCGTGGCTGTCGCCCGGCGTACAGACGTCGACCAACCCGATGTCGTCGCGGCGCAGCAGGGCCTTCCAATCGGTCTCGATCGAGGCCCAACCCAGCCGGGCGGCTGCAGCCCGCAGGTTGTCCTCGGTCCGGCCGCACAGCGCCGCCATCGACGGCTGGAGGGGCAGCTCGAAGAAGCGACCGGCGGTTCGCCAGGCCTGGGAGTGTGCCGCGCCCATGAAGGCGTAGCCCACCATCCCCACCCCGAGAGTCTTCTTACTGTCTTGTGTCATCGATCATCCTCACGGTCGTGGCCGTCATCCCCAGTCGTTTGCCCACCTCGTACTCCCGCCGTGCCGGGCTGTCAGGCTGCCGCCGTGGCAATCTGACAGCCCGGTCGACGAACAGTCGGTCAGGACTCGAAGCACTGCGGCCGGTACTCCTCGAGGTTGTCCTTGGTCACGACCGGCGCGTTGAGGACGATGCGTGTGGGCACCTCGACCTGCACCAGATCGGACAGGCCCTTGTCCTGCACTAGCAGTCGGGCAAGCTTGATGCCGTCGGCAGCCTGGGTCGGCGGGTAGAGGATCGTGGCCTCCATCTCGCCGTCCTCGATCCAGTCCATCGCGTTGCAGGAGCCGGCGCCGCCGATGAAGAAGAACTCGTCACGATCGGCGTTGTCGAACGCCTGCTTGACGCCGACACCCTGGTCGTCGTCGTGGTTCCAGAGGATGTCGATGTGCGGGGCGGCCTGGAGCAGGTTGGACGCGACTTCCTCGCCGGAATCCACGGTGAACTCGGCGGAGACCTGGTTGTCCACCGTCTCCCCACAGCTCTTAAGCGCGTCGGCGAAGCCCTGGGAGCGGTCCTGGGTCAGTGGCAGCGAGGCGATGCCCTGAATCTCGGCGATCACCGGGTCCGAGATGTCGTTCTCCTCGATGAGCTTGCAGGCGTACGTGCCAGCAGAGACGCCCATGCCGTAGTTGTCGCCGAGGATCGTCGTGCGCGCCGCGAACGGGCTGGAGAACTCCCGGTCGACGTTGACGACGGTGATGCCGGCATCCATCGCCTTTTCCGCGACATCGGTCAGGGCGTCACCGTCGGCGGGAAGCAGCACGATCGCGTCGACGCCCTGGTTGATGAACGTCTCGATCTGGCTGATCTGCACGTTCGGGTCGAGGGTCCCCTCGGCGACCTTCAGGTTGATGTCGGGGTACTCCTTGGCCTCCGCGATCGCCGAGTCGTTGACGGCGGCCAGCCAGCCGTGGTCGGCCTCCGGTCCGGAGAAGCCGATGGTGACGGTCTCTCCGGGTTTGTCATTGTTACTGACCGCGCTCTGCTCGGCGGAGCTGTCCGAGTCAGACTCGTTTCCCGTGCAGGCGAAGAGCACGCCACCGACGGCCGCGAGGGTCGCAGCCCGGGTGAGTAGGGACTTGTTCTTGATGCGTGACATCTGGTGACTCCTTGAGAAGTGACGGACCGGTAGGTCCGGGCTCGTGCAGCGGACGACTTATGGGCATGCGGACGGCTAGGTACCGCCGGCGCGTTTGGCCACGGCCTGCTGCAGCAGCACCGCGGCGACGATGATGAGGCCCTTGGCGACGGCCTGGTCGGACGTGTCGAGGTCGTTGAGGGTGAAGATGTTGGTGAGCGTCGTGAAGATCAGGACACCGAAGACGGTGCCGACGATCGTTCCGCGCCCACCGGTGAGCAGCGTGCCGCCGATGACGACCGCGGCGATCGCGTCGAGCTCGTACAGCACGCCGAACTGCGCCGTGCCCGTCGCGGTCCGCGCGAGGAGCATGGCCGCGGCCAGACCGGACGCGACGCCGACGAGCACGTAGAGGTAGACCGTGTGCCGTTGCACCTTGATGCCGGCCAGCCGGGCGGCCTCCTCGTTGCCGCCGACCGCGATCGTCTTCCGGCCGAACGTGGTGCGGTTGAGCAGAACCCAGCCGATCGCGGCCACCAGGGCGAAGACGTAGACCATCGTCGGCACGCCGAGCACGTCGCGGTTGAAGAAGTCGACGTACCCCTCGTCGTCGACGAGCTGGTTGCGCTTGTCCGAGATGATCTCGGCGAGCCCGCGGGCAGCCGCGAGCATCGCGAGCGTCATGATGAACGGCGCGATCTTGCCGTACGCGATGAACACGCCGTTGACCACGCCGCAGCCGGCTCCGACCAGGACGGCCGTCGTCAAGATGATGATCCAGTGAATGTCTGCGGCCAGGTCCTGCGTGGCGACCGTCGTCGCCCAGACCGCGGCGAGCGCCACAATCGAGCCGACCGACAGGTCGATGCCGCCGCCGATGATGACAAAGGTCATGCCGATGGCGATGATGCCGGGGACGGCCGACGACCGCAGGATCGTGACCACGTTGTCGATGTCGGTGAACAGGTCGCCGGCCGTGATGACCCCGATCACACACATCACGCCCAGCGCGACCACCAGGCCCAGGTTGCGGCCGGCGGGGGACGCCATGATGCGGGCGGCGCGGGAACGAGTGTCGGCAACGCTCTCCGCCTCCAACCGCTGGTGCTCGTCCGGCGGCGGTGCGGCAGCCGTCGCGGGGGTGGTCTGCTCAGTCACGGGGCCACCTCGCTCCTCTGCTCAGTGCTGTGTTGAACGGTTCGCTCGCGAGCTCGCTCACGCTGCACTCCCTTCCATGACCAGGTCGAGGACCTGGTGTTCGTCGATGTCGGCTGCCGGCCCGGCGTGGACGGCCCGGCCTTCGCGGATGACGAGAACCCGGTCGGCCAGGCCGAGGACCTCGGGGATCTCGCTGGAGACCAGGACGATGGCAACGCCGTCGTCGGCAAGGCGCTGGATCAGCTTGTAGAGCTCAGTGCGGGCCCCGACGTCGACGCCGCGGGTCGGTTCGTCGAGCAGCAGGACCCGGCTCCCCGTGGTCAGCCAGCGAGCGAGCACGACCTTCTGCTGGTTGCCGCCGGAGAACAGCCGAACCTCGCGCCGGGGATTCGGAGGACGCAAGTCCAGCGACTTGATCTGCTCCCGCGCGGCATCGAGCTCGCCGGAGAGATCGAGGAACGATGCGCGGGAGAAGCGTGGGAGCGAGGCGAGCGTGACGTTGCCGGCGACCGATTCACCGAGCAGGAGCGCCTGGCTCTTGCGCTCCTCCGGACAGAGTCCGACGCCAGCGGACACGGCGGCGGACACCGAACCGTTACGGAGCCTTCGACCGGCGACCGAGACGGTGCCGCTGCTGGCCCGCCGCGCGCCGTAGACGGTCTCGAGGATCTCCGAGCGACCCGAGCCCACCAGGCCCGCCAGACCGACGATCTCGCCGCGGTGGACCTCGAAAGAGATGTCCTCGAACTCACCGGCCCGGCTCAGGCCGTCGACGGAGAGCATCGACTCACGCGTCGCGGGCTCCTGGCGTCGCTCGGGGATGACGTACTCCATCGTGCGGCCGGTCATGAGCCGGATGATGTCGCCGGTCGGCGTCGACTTGGCCGGTAGCCCGGTGGCGACGGTGCGCCCGTCCTTGAGCACGGTGACCCGGTCACCGACCTCGCGAATCTCCTCGAGCCGGTGGGAGATGTAGACGACCGCCACTCCCTCGTTCGTCAGGTCGCGGATGATCTTGAAGAGGCGCTTCACCTCGTTCTGGTCGAGCACCGCCGACGGCTCGTCCATGACGATCAGGCGGGCATCGTGGGACAGCGCCCGCGCCATGCTGACGATCTGCTTGCCCGCCGCGGACAGCTGGCCGACCTCCCGGCTGGGCGACACCTCCGGGTGGCCGAGGCGGGCGAGCAAATCCCTGGCCGCCCGGCGCATCTCCCACCGTCTCGCGAACCCGACGGTCGCGACCTCGTGGCCAAGGAAGATGTTGGCCGCGACCGAGAGTCCGTCGACGAGGTCGAGCTCCTGGTAGATCGTCGCGATGCCCCGGCGCATGGCTGCGGTCGGGTGGGCCAGCCGCACCTCCTCACCCAGCCAGGTGATGGTGCCCTCGTCGGGCCGGTGTGCGCCGGACAGCACCTTGATCAGCGTCGACTTGCCGGCGCCGTTCTGGCCGAGCAGGCAGTGCACCTCGCTCGGGAGCACGTCCAGGTCGACGCCGTCGAGCGCCCGTACGCCGGGGAACTGTTTGACGATCCCCGTCATGCGCAGGATGGGGTCGGTCATCGGGTACCTCCACTGGTGGCCTCGACCCCAGCGGGGTCGGCGAAGACGGACGACAGGGCGAGATGGGCGCCGCCCCGTGAGGCGGCGGTGAAACCGAGGGAGGACTGGACGACGCGACAGCCGCCGAGCCCGGCGGCCAGGATCCGAGGAGCCATCTCGGCCCGCATCGCCTCGATCAGATACGGCGCGAGCGGAGCGAAGAAGCCGCCGAGCACCAGTGCCCCCGGGTTGAACACGTTGACCAGCCAGGCTGCCCCGCGGCCGAGATCGGTTCCGACCGCATGGAGCGCGTGCAGCGTACGAGTGTCGCCCTCGGCCGCGCGTCTGGCGATGTCATCGACGCGGACCTCGACGTCGACGGCCGGGTCGCGTACCGGGTCGTCTCCCACTGCGGCTGCCTGGAGCACGGCGCGGAAGCCGACCATGGTCTCCCAGCAGCCCCGGCGCCCGCAGGAACAGTCGCGACCGGACGGGTCGATCTGGACATGCCCGACCTCTCCGGCGTAGCCCTCGGCGCCGTGCACGAGCTGGCCGTCGACCACGATCCCGGCGCCCACGCCGAGCTCACCGGTGAGCACGACGAGGTCGGGCATGCCCGCGACGGTGCCGTAGGCATGCTCCGCGACAGCGGAAAGACTCGCGTCGTTGGCGACTCGGACCGGCGGCGGCTTGCTCAGGCATGCGCTCACCTCGTCGGCGACGGCGAGGCCCTGCCAGCCGAGGTTGGGCGCGACAACGACCACGCCGTGCGCGCTGTCCACCAGTCCGGGAACGGCGACCTGCACCTCGAGCAGCCGGGCGCCCTGCTCGGTCGCGGCGGCACGGGCAGCGTCGATCAACCCGGCCAGCCGGGCCGTGACTCTCCGCCAATCGTCGATGCCCTCGGACACGTGGTCGCGACGCTCGAAGACGGTGCGTCCGGACAGGTCCAATGCGACAGCGCCGACCTGGTACCTGCCGACCTCCAGGCCGAGCCCCCACAGGCCCCGCCCGTCGAGAGCGACGGACTGGCCCGGACGACCGGGTGACCCGTCGGCTCGACGGTCGCCGAGGACGACGAGGCCGCGGGAGGCCAGCTCGTCGACCACGGACGCGACGGTGGCGCGGCTCAGCCCCGACATCTCGGCGAGGCGGGCCCGCGACCAGGGACCGTTGGTTCGGAGCAGCCCGAGCAGCGTCCCCATGTTTTCGCCACGCCGACCGAGCTGGGCGGCGCGGCCGGTTCCAGCCGGTTGGGCCGTCGTCCGTGTCACCACCGGGCGCTCCTCTCGCGCCGCGTCAGGCCGGCGAATTCGTTCACTGAATCGACAAACTAGAGACGACTCAACCGACTTGACAAGGGGATACCGCCAATCTTTTTCAGATTTGTTGCGGAAGTATGGCCTGGACTCGCCGAAGTAAACGTGATCCGCGGCATCGCAAGGCCAGGCGGGGTTCGAAGCCTCCCTCCGAACCCCGCCCCGCTTGGTCGATCAGGCGCCGCTAGCCTCCCGCGACGCCCGATCCGTCGAACTGGACCCAATTCAGGTTGAACAGGTTGTTACCGGTCTGCCCGCCCGGCACCGACCGGAACACGAGGTAGATCGCGTGCGGGCCGCCTGGGTCGTCGACCGGCACGGTCTGGCTCTGCCAGCTCGCAGGGTCGCCGGTGGAGGTGAGCGTCGCGGTCGTCAGGATCGGCCCGTCCACGGCGTCGCGCCTGACCTCGACCGCCGCCATCGGGCTACCGGCCGGGACCGCGGTCGACGTGCTGGCCGCCCGGAAGGTGAGCGAGTCGATGTTCACCAGGTCGAATGGTCCGTTGAGCGCGACCCAGTCGCCGTTGCCGAGGCTCCCACGATGTTGACCGCCCCCGTCGGGGTCGTTGGTCGTGGCCACGTTCGTCCCGGACTCCTCCCGGACGAACTCCACCTCCTGGCGCTTCTGCCGGATGTTCACCTGTTCGACCGTGGTGAGCGCCGGCACGCCACCGTCGCCCCCGAGGTCGGTGTACGACGCGCTGACGACACCGAAGACGTTGCCTCCGTGGGAGACGTCCTCGGCGTTCGTCGGCAATACTCCGTCGCAGCCGTTGACGGTCTCCTCGGCATGCCCGTGCTCGTCATGGCCGAGGACGAACGTCACCTCGACCCGGTCGCAGTCGACGACGCCGTCCTCTGGGTCGGTCACCGTCACCGAGAACGGGATCGACTCGCCGAATGCGAACAGCCCGCCGTCGACCGGCGCGTCGACGGTCACTGTCGGTGCGGTGTTCCCGACGGTGATCGTCGTGTTCGCGTACGCGGACTCTCCGCTCGAGTCGTGCACCGTGAGCCGCGCCGTGTACTGGCCCGGTGTGGTGTAGGTGAACTGCGGGTTGGGATCGATCGAGTCGACCGTCCCGTCGCCGTCCAGATCCCACTCGAACCGGATCGAGTCACCTGGGTCCGGGTCACGCGAGCCGTCGCTCGAGAAGTTCACCGTCAGCGGCGCCGACCCACTCGTCGGTGACGCCGACAGCACCGGTATCGGCGCCCGCTGGCCCTTCACGTAGTCCCATCGGTACATCCCGGCGTCGTTGTTGATGTTGAAGAAGCCGTCGCCGTAGGCCAGCAGGTAGAAGTGCCCGCTCCCGTCGAACTGCAGGTCCATCGGGTTGTCGCACTCGAACGGCCGGTTGGTCTGCGGCACACGAGTCGCCGTCAGTGGACCGCAGTCCAGCAAGTTGTTGATCTTGAACACCCTGCCCTGCGAGTCGAACCGGATCTCCCGCAGCATGTCGCGGGTGAACTCGCCGAAGAAGACCGAGCCGTCGTAGTACGGCGGCAACTTCGTCGGGTCGGGGTTGTCCGGGTCGTACTCGTACTTGGCCGCGCCGTGTGGCCCGACCCCGCCGGTGCCCAGCTCCGGGAACAGCCGCGGGCACTGGGTCGCGCCGGAGCCGTTGTAGTACGCGAAGCACGGGGTGCCGAGCGGGTTGTCGGTCCGGTTCTCGGGGGTGAACGAGTACCAGACGTCCGGGTTGGTGATGGGCGGTGTCTGCACCCGACCGGGCTCCACCGTTGGACCGCCTTCGAGGTTCCACCGCGACGTGTTGTCCGGCCCGTGCTCCGGGTTGTCGCACTCGTAGGTCTGCGGCGGGTCGTCCAGTGGCTGGCTGGTCACGAAGTTCCACCGGTAGTAGGGCAGGTTGGTCCGATAGCACAACGGCCACCCGTAGTTCGCCGGCTCTCGGATGATCTCGACCCGCCCGGTCCCGGCCGGGCCGCGGAAGTTCTGCGGCGTTTGCGAGTCGGGCGAGTAGTCGGTGACGTACGCGACATCGTTGCTGTCGACCTGGATCCGGAACGGGTTGCGGAAGCCCATCGCATAGATCTCCGGCCGGGTCTTGTCCGCACCGACCGGGAAGAGGTTGCCCTCTGGCACCGTGTACGCGCCGCCGAACTCGTTCGCTTCCTCGGACGTGATGTCGCCGTCCTTCACGGTGATGCGCAGGACCTTGCCCCGCAGGTCGTTGGTGTTCAGCGACGAGCGACGGGCGTCGACGAACGGCGCGTTGAACTGTCCGTCGGCGGTCATCATGTCGTTGTGCGGGCTGAACCCACCGGAGTTGCCGCCGCCGGCGGGCGTGTCGTCTCCGGTGACCATCCACAGGTTGTTGTGCTTGTCGAAGTCGATGTCACCGGCGACGTGGCAGCACGCTCCTCGATTGACCGGAACCCGCATGATCTGCTGCTCCGACCCCAAGTCGAGATGGGCCGGAGCCGACTCCGTGGCATCGACGAACTTGAAGCGGGACAGCTGGAAGTAGCCGACCCAGGGGTCCCACACCGACGGGTCGGCGCCGGTGGTTGGCGCGTTGGCCACCGGAGTGGTCTGCGTGACCACCTCGCCCGTGGAGAGCTTGACGTCTTCGACGGTGGGCGGCGCGTAGTACAGGTAGATCCAGTGGTTGGTCTCGAAGTCGTTGTCGATCGCCGGGCCGTACATGCCGTCCTCGCTGTTCGTGTACACCGGGATCTGGGCGAGGACCGTGGTGGTGTTGGTCTCCGGGTCGTGCAGGCGAACGCCGCCGCGACGGTCGGTCTGGATGACGCGTCCGTCCGGGAGGGTGTCGAACCCGATGGGCTCGCTGATGTTCGGCGGCAGGGCCACGGCGGTCTGCTGGTAGTTGGCGAGGACGGTCGCGCCGCAGTCGCTATAGACGGGGTCCGCCAGGCCGACGGCCCACCGGAGCGCCCCGGCCAGATGCGACTTCAGCGCCTTCTCGCGGAAGCTCGCCGACGTGTTGCCGAGCGCGGTGTAGAACGACCGCCCGCCGCGCCAGTCCTTGCACCACGTGACCGGATGGTCGGCGCCCATCGTGCCGCCCTCGATCCCTTCGAGTTGGCCGCCCCACGGCTGCTTCTCGAACGACCCGAGGCTGTCGACGTGCTCCACGACCGTCGCGAGTACGTGGCTCTGGCCGCGTACGTTGGCCGCGAAGTTGTACCACGCGTCGGTCCGCGTCCAGTACTCCGGCAGGTCCTTGGACGCGTCATGGACCCGGTCGGCGACCTTGATCGTGCCCGGCTGGACGGCGGTCTTGCTCGTCGCGCGAGTGCCGATCAGGTCGGTGTAGAACTGCCAGCCCAGTTCGGTCTCGACGGCCGAGCCGATGCCGACGAACCCGCCGCCGTCGGCGAAGTAGGTCTCGAACGCGTCCTGCTGGGCGTCGTTGAGCACGTCGCCCGACGTGTTGAGGAACACGACGGCGCGGTACTGCATCAGATGCGTCTGGTCGAACCATCGAGCGTCGTTCGTGACCTGCACGGTGAACTCGTTCTCCGCGCCGATTTCCCGAAGCGCCTCGACCCCGGCTGCCGTTGCCGGATTCTGTCCGCCGACGGCCTTGGTAAACACCAAAACGCGGTACGGGGGGATGCCGTCGCTGCTGGCTGACGGGGGCGCCGCGGTCGACAGGGGCGCCACGGCGGCCAGGCCGGCCGCGGCGAGTCCCAGCCCGGCGGCGCCGGCCTGAAGGCGTCCGCGCAGCCGGTTGCTACGTTGATTCATGGGAATCCTCTTCTCTGGGGATCCTGCTAACGGCTCCGGTCGCGTTCGAGCCCAATCGAGGTGCGACCGGAGCCGTCGCCTTTGTCAAAGGTGAGTCAGCCGCGCAGGTTGTTCATGTTGTACGCGCTGAAGTGGGTGAACCGCAGCGACTGGCCGGGGTCGGCCGAGCCGCCAGGTGCGTTGTCCTGCTCGTAGTTGGGGTTGTGGTAGCCCTTCGCGCCCTGTCCCTTGAAGAACGCCTCGAAGTCGATGTCGCTTCGCGGGTCGCCGAACGGCACGAAGTTGTAGCCGTTGCCCACGCCGGGCGGGTCCATCGTCCGGTCCCCGTCCTTGGCGTGGTAGAGGGGATACCGGATCGGCTGCCTGGCCACCTGCGCCAGTGGATCGAAGATGTCCTCCACCCGGTTGCCATTCTCGTCGTACCGCCACCGCCACTGGTGCTGCGCCACGTGTGCCCAGTAGATGTCTATCTCGATGACGATGAGCTCCGGGTCGGTGATGTCAAGGTAGTGCTGCATCAGCCGCTTGCCCGACTCGGCGCGCACCTGCGTGGGCGGGATGGGGGCGCCGGTGACGCGATCCTCGGTGACGGTCACCATCGGCCCGTCCTGGAGGAAGTTGTACGCCGGCGAGTGGTTGTGCGTGTACATGTGGATGCCGAAGTCGTTGACGCTGATCTCGTTGAGCGCCGTCCACTTCTCGCCGGAGACCGTCCACGGCTCGATGTTCCGGTCGTTTGCGCTCGTCGGGTCGTTGCCGGTCCCCATGTACGGCATGCCCAGGATCGCCGCGAACTCCAGCTCGGTGCGCAGGCGTAGCTCATCGGCGGCCGACATGGTGCTGCCCGGGCTGTTCGGGCCGAACCAGGTGCTGGGGATGAAGCCGTGGTTGCCGATCGCCTCGAGGCCGAACTCGTCGAGGAATCCACGGAGCCGGCGGGCGTAGTCGAGGTACGCGGCGCGGCCATCTGCATTGCCGTCGGCGGGGTAGCTCGCCGTACCGCCGGGGTTGGCGGCGTTCTGCCCGTACCCGGCGAACTCGACCTGGTTGATGCCGACGTTGGCGAGGAACTCGAAGAGCTCCCGCCAGCCACCGGGCAACGGCACGAGCGGGCCGAGGTCGGTGGGGTCCTCGGGGAAGTTGGCGCCGCCCAGGAAGCCCATGGTCGGGTTGCCGGTGGCGATCGCGAGACGGCCGGGGACGTCGCGCTGGGTGAACGTGATGGTCCCGACCTTGTCCTCCGGGATGAGCCGGCGAGTCGCGGCCACGGCTGGGCCGGCTAGCGGGGCGAGCCCGCCGGCAGCCGCGCCGATCGTGAGGCCGGCGGTCGTCCCGAGGAAGCGACGGCGGCTCAGGGACCTCCGAAATGGGTTGGATTTGGACGCACGCATGGTGCTCCTCCTAAAGAGTGGGCGCGCCGAGTGGCGCAGATGGCGGACGCGAGAGGAGCCGGCATCGCGGTGCCCCCGAGGAACAAGCGCCGCAGAGATGACGAAGATTCTGCCGAGTCGTAACGCAATATGATCATGGCGCCAGCCCTCTTAGTGCTGCGGACGCCTCAAATTACGCCCTTGTTACGGCTAGTTGCAATAGTTGTCGGCGGACTTTCGAAAGTTGCCGTCGAAATGGCCGGGTTAGGCCAACTTCACGGTGGCCGGTCGGCGCGAATCGGGTTCGTTCGCGCCGACCGGCCGCTCGATCTCAGCCCTCGAGCTCGGTCACCCGGACGTTGCGGTACTCGATCAGGTCGCTGCTCCCGTGGTTCTGCAGCCCGATGAAGCCCTCGGCGAACTGCCGTAGGTCCGTCGGCGGGTCACCCAGGCCACGGTCCGGCGGCACCTGGCCTGGCGTGTTGTCGAACTCGTTGATCACGACGCCGTCGCGGATGATCGTGTAGTGCTGCCCAACCACCCGGATCTCGTAGTCGCTCCACTGACCCTTCGGCACCGGACGCGCCTGGGCCAGGTCGGTGATGTCGTCGAACAGGTAGACCGACCCGGTCTTGCGAGGGTCGCCGTCTGGGTTGTCGTTGATCTGGATCTCGTGGCCGCAGAAGATCGCCACCCAGGCCGGATCGTTTGCGGCGAGGCCGGTCTGCCCGCACTCAGGACGTTCGTCCACCGGCGTACGGAGGTCGGGGAACCGCACGAACACGCCGCCGTTGGAGCGGAACGTGCCAGTGGCCGTCGTGACGTCACGGAACTCCAACTCGAGCGAGAAGTCCCCGAACTGCCGCTCGGTGTACCACAGCATGCCCAGACCGCCGACGGTGCGGAGCGAGCCGTCAGGCTGCAGCACGAACTCACCTCCCGGCGCCTGCGACCAGCCCTCCAACGACTCGGCCGTGCCGTCGAACAACGGGATGTAGCCGGGCTCACCGGACGGTGTGCCAATGTCCGAGTTGGCCGCGGCCAGGGACAGCTGCCCGGCCTCGACGCCGGAGACGAGACCAGCCTCCTGCAGCCGTTCGGCGAGCTCCGAGACGATGTCGACGAACGTGCCGTGGTCAGCGTAATCGCGTTCGTCGTCGATCAGGTCGTTGATCGTGCAGCCGCCGCCCAGCGAATGGTTGGCCACGCCGGTGTCGACGTCACGCAGCCAGACGGTGTCCCGGGTGTCGGGCTCGGCGCAGCTCACGTTGACCTCGACCTGCGTGGTTGCCGTCTCGCCGTCGGCGTACGTCACGGTCAGTGTCGCTGTGTGGTCGCCGCCTTCCACGTAGGTGTGCCGCGGGTTGGTCTCCGACGAGTGAGTGCCGTCGCCGAAGTCCCACTCATACGACACACCGCCGGACTTCGCGCCGGTGAACGCGATCGTCATCGGCGTGTTGTTGACGGCCACCGTCGACGCCGTGGGAGCCGGGGTCGGGGGACCGCCGTCGTAGACGACGCGAATCAGCTTCTGGTTCTGATTGAGGCTGAAGAAGCCGCCGCCGTAGTCGCCCATGTAGAGGGCGCCGTCCGGACCGAACCGCGAGGTCATCATCCAGCTCTGGAGGTTGTCACTGCCGCCCGGGATGATCTCGCGCAGGCTCTCGGCGAAGACCGGTGGCTGCGCATCCTCGATGCCGTCGGGGTCGACGGTGACGGCGACCCGGTTGTTGGGGTTGCACTCGTCACCGAGGAACCACTTGTCCTCCCAGTACGACGGCCAAGCGACGCCGCTGTTCGGCTGCGTGATCAGCGACCGGTGGTAGACCGGGCCGGTCATGATCGCCTGGCAGCCGCCCCGCAGGTACGGCTCGGTGAAGGTCGTGTCCGCATTGTCGTACGTCGGGATCCCGCTGCCGTCGGAACGCTCCGGGAACACCGGTCCGCCGCCCTGCGGCGAGTACCAAATCATGTTGTCGCGGGCCGGCGGGAGGTCGACCAGGCCGGTGTTGCGGGGCGACGTGTTCTGCAGGTTGTCGCAGTCGTACCAGCCGGTGAGGATGCTCGCGTCCTCGTTGCTGCGGTCGCGATACGGCTGTCCGTTGCCCATGCAGTACGGCCAGCCCTGGTTGCCCGCCGACGTGATGATGGTGGCGGTCTCGTACTTCGCCGGCCCCAGCTCCGGGCTCGGGCTGCCCGCGTCCGGGCCGACCCAGGCGGCGTGCAGCAAGTCGGTTGTCGGGTCGACGAAGAGCGTCGAGATGTTGCGTACGCCCATCACGTAGATCTCCGGTCGGGTCTTGTTCCCCGGATCCTTGGATTCGGGGAACAGGTTGCCGTCGGGGATCGTGTACGACCCGTCGGGCTCGGGGTGGATGCGCAGGATCTTGCCGTTGAGATCGTTGGTGTTGCCGGCGGTACGGCGGGCGTCCTGGAAGGAGTAGCCGCCGAACTCCTGCGTCCAGTTGTTACCCGAGTAGCCGCTCGAGCCGCCGGACGAGTTGGAGTCGCCGACGCCGATGTAGAGGTTGCCGTCGGAGTCGAAGTCCATCCCGCCGCCGGCATGGCAGCAGCTGTGCACCTGGATCTCCCACTTGAGGAGGTCCACCCGGCTGCTCATGTCGATCGTCTCGGTCTGGCGGTCGTAGGTGAACCGCGAGATCACGCGATCGCCCGTGTGCCGGACGCGGTCGACCGACGCCTGCGGCATCCAGTAGAGGTAGATCCAGCCGTTCTGCAGGAACTTCGGGTCGAGCGCGATGCCGACCAAGCCGTCCTCGGCCTTGACCAGCTCGTCGCCGCTGCCGCGGTTACCGAACACCGGCAGCGTGGCGAGTAGCTTGGGCTGCTTGGTGTCGGGGTCCCATCGGTGGACGGTGCCGCAGCCCAGGCCGACGTTCGGGTCGTCCCAGGAAACGACCGGGCCGGACGGGCAGGCCGACTTGCCGATGTACAACACCGAGCCGTCGGCGGCGACGTCCAGGCCGTGTATTTCGCCGATGTCGTTGAGGTCGAACGGTGCCGGGCCCTGGGTGACGAGCCGCTCGATTCGATAGTTCGACGCGATCGTCGCCTGGCAGTCGCCGCGGACCATGCCGGTCGTCCACTGGATCGCGCCTAGCAGGTGATCGCGGAAGTCGCTTTCGCCATAGCCCTCGGCGGTGGCGCCCATGCCGGTGTAGAACGACCGGCCGCCGTCGTAGTCGCGGCACCACGAGATCGGGTGGAACGCTCCATTGGCACCTCGGCCCGGGTCGTAGGTCGACTCGTCCACTTGCGCGACGGTGTGGACCTGGCCGATCGGGTTGGTCGCCCAGTTCAGCCACTGGTCGGCCCGGGTCGTGGTGAGCGGCAGCCCGTCGTTGGCGGGGTGCTGCCGGTCGACGAAGCTGACCGTCGCCTCCTGCACCGGCGCCTCCTCGGGCGGCGTGGCGTCACCGGCGAACAGTTCAAGCTCGGCAAGCTGGGTAAGCCCGGCGCCGCTGTTGCGCGTGATGAAGAGCCGGTACCACTCGTACGCCGTCGTGTTCTCGAACGAGAACTCCCGGGTCTGGAACCGGTTGGGGAAGTCCTCGCCCGTACGGGTGTCGAGGTCCGTCCATGTCGTGCCGTCGTTGGAGCCTTGCAGCGTCCAGTCCTGCGGGTCGCGCTCGTGGGCGTCGTTGGCCGAGGTCAGCGCGTACTGGTTGACCGCAGCGGCCTCCTGGAGCCGGACGGCCACCCAGCCCGTCGGATTGAAGGTCAGCCACTTGGTGCCGATGTCGCCGTCGACCAGTTGGAACCTGGTCTCGTTCGGCGGGTTGTCGCCGCTCGCCGTGGTCGCGTCCGCAACGACGGGCTCCGGGTCGGGCAGGGCGCCGACCGGACGGGCGCCGATCAGGCCGGTGAACCACTGGGAGCGCTCCTGCGCCCTGGCGGCGTCATGGATGCCCAGGAAGCCGCCGCCGGCCTCGATGTAGCTCTCCAAATCGCGTTCTTGGTCGTTGCTCAGCTCCGCGCCCACGGCGGACAGGAACACCACGCCGCGGTACGGGCGCAGACCCTTGTCGCTGAACACCGCCGGGTCCGTGGAGACGTCAACGTCGAAACCGCCCTTGGTGCCCAGCTGCTCGATCGTCTCGGCTGCCTCCACCACCGGGTCGTCCTGCTCGGCGTCCGGACCGTGGAAGACCAGCACGTTGACCGGGCCCGATGCCTCGGGCGCCGCGGCCGGCTGAGACTCCTTTGGCTGTCCCTGTGCCGGGATGGCCAGCAGGCCAAGGGCCAGCACTGCGCTCGCCGCCAGGGTCAACGCCTGGCGTCGTGGTCTCGATCGCGCGACACCGAGCCGCGGACCTCGGTTGCTACGTTTGTACATGGAGTTCCTTTCTCGACCGCAGACGTGCTGCGGTATGGCGGGGAGTTCCCGGCTCGCTTCGGCCGCGTACGAGGGCAATCGGCTGCGGCCGAGGCGAGCAGCTACGCACCGGACATGGCGGCGCGCTGTTGGGCTCGTCGGGGTCCTGGAGGCCCGGATCGGGCTCCGCCTCGAGAGCGGCTGCGCCGCGAAGCGCCGGCGCCGCATCCCGGGGGAGCAGGCATCGCGGTGACCGCCCGAGAAAGGTGCCGCTGAGATGGACCTCGTTGTGCCGAAGAGTAGCTGAATACTGTCATCGGCCAGTACTTTCGATGGTTTGGCGGTTTCCCTAAGTTACGGCGTAATTATGTACAGTTTCAATATCTTGATGCGAACTTTCGAAAGTAGTCTTCGAAATAGCCTCACCGGTCACGCCGCCGCGCCAGCTCGACCAGAGCACGAAGCTCGGACGCGGCGCCCGGCGTCGGTCGAGCCCGGTTCAACGCCTCCAGCGCCAGTCCGGCCCGGCGATCGGCCTCCGCCTGCGCCCAGGCTCGGCCACCGGCCTCCTCCACGAGGTCCGCCATGCGGGCGGTGTCCTGGCCCAGCCGATCCGCAGGTACCCGCCGCGACCCGCGACCGCCGGTTCTCCCGTTCGACACGCTGTCCGCGGCGTACAGCGCGAGCAGCTTCTCCCCTGCGCTCGTACCGGAGGTCATCGCCGCCGCGACCGGCAACGTCAGCTTCCGTGTCGCCAGGTCGGAGTCGACCGGCTTGCCGGTCATCTCCGGGTCACCCCAGATTCCGAGCAGGTCGTCGGTGAGCTGGAACGCCACCCCGAGATGCCGGCCGAACTCCCGATATGGGGCCGTCTCGCGCTCGCCGCCGTGCGTCACCATCGCACCCAGCTGGCAGGCACAACCCAGCAGGGCTCCGGTCTTCGCCTCGGCGAGCGCCAAGCACCGACTCAGGTCAGCGTCCTCGGCGCGGCCCTGGAACTCCAGATCGGTACCCTGCCCGAGACACAGTTCGAGGAGCGTCGCCGCCAGCGTCTCGATGCCGACACCAAGGCGGGACAGCTGGTTCAGCGCCACCGCCAGGAGGGTGTCGCCGGCCAGGACGGCGTACGCCACCCCGAAGACGTCCCAGGCCGCGGCCCGGTGCCGACGCACTGCGTCCCCGTCCATCACGTCGTCGTGCAACAGCGTGAAGTCGTGCATGAGCTCGACTGCCACCGCGGCCGTGACCAGCCGGTCCGAGGGCCGGGTGTCAACGTCGCCGGCAGCGGCGCGTCCACAACTCAAGACCAGCGCCGGCCGCAACGCCTTGCCCGGGTGGCCACCGGGCCGGCCATGGGCGTCCCACAGCCCAGCGTGGTATCCGGCCACCAACCGCACTCTGGGCGGTAGCTCGTCGATCGCCGCCAGGAGCGAGGGTTCGATCAGCTCCCGGGTTTCCGCGAGCAGCCGGCCCGCGAAACCCGCCGGGACCGGACCACCACTGGGATCCACGCCGATGCCGGGCTCCGTGGCCGCCCCACTCATCCCGGTACCGGCCGGTCGGCTTCGACCGATGCGCCGGCCAGCTGGAGCAGCAGGTCGCGGACCTCGGTCGCCTCGATCCGCTCCCGGGCGGCGGTCGCGTCGGAGCACAACAGCATCGGTCCGTCCGCGGGGTCGGCGGGAAGGCGCCCATGGCTGCCGCGTACGGGCGACGGATCGAGCGGGACCACGTTCATCGCGTACCGGAATCCGAGCTTCTTGCGCGCCAGCCCGGCACCGGCACGCAACTTCACCAACCGGTCCGCGGGGTCGAGAAACAGCTCGGCGGGGTCGTATCCCGGCTTCTTGTGGATCTCCACGGCGCGGGCGAAGTCCGGCGCCCTGGCGTCGTCGAGCCAGTAGTAGTACGTGAACCACGAGTCCGGCTCGGCCACCAGGACCAGCTCGCCCGCGCGCGGATGGTCGAGTCCGTACGCGGCCTTGCCCTCCTCATCGAGTACGTCGGCAACCCCGGGCAGCGCGCCGACGAGCTCGCGTACCTGGTCCAGGTCAGCGGGATCCCGTACGTACACGTGGGCCAGCTGGTGGTCGGCCACCGCGAACGCGCGCGACGTCCACGGGTCCAGCAGCTCACCGCTGGCATTGGCGTGCACGTGGAGGAGACCGTTGCGGCGCAGTGCGCGGTTAACGTCCACCGGACGGCGCACGTCGGTGATGCCGTACTCGCTGAGCACCACCACCGTGACGCCTTGGTCTCGAGCGTCATCCAGCAGCGGCGCCAGCACCGCGTCGACGTCTCGGGCAGCGCTCTCCGCCTGCCGGCTGCCCGGCCCGTAACGCTGGAGGTCGTAGTCGAGGTGCGGGATGTAGGCGAGGGTGAGGTCGTGCTCCGGCAGCAGCATCCGGGTGGCCTCGACGATCCAGCGCGAGCTCACGATCGACGCGGTCGGCCCCCAATAGTTGAACAGGGGGAACGCGCCGAGCTGGCCGGTCAGCCTGCCGTGCAGCGACGGCGGCCACGTCCAGCAGTCCGGCGACTTACGCCCATCCGCGTGGTACACCGGTCGCGGCGTGACGGTCGAGTCGGTGCTGGATCCCATCGCGTACCACCAGCACACGTTCGCCACGCGGTAGTCCGGCCAGGTGCGACGGGCCGTCTCCCAGACCTTCTCGCCCTGCACGAGCCGGTTGTGCTGCCGCCAAAATAGCACCTCACCCAGGTCGCGGAAGAACCACCCGTTCCCGACGATGCCGTGCTCTCGCGGCTTCGTGCCGGTCAGGAATGTCGACTGGACCGAACAGGTGACCGCCGGCAGCACGGTGCCGAGCTCGGCGTCGAAGCCGCCGGCCGCCAGCGCGCGGAGCCGGGGCATGTGTGTGAGCAGCCGCGGAGTGAGCCCCACGACATCGATGACGAGCAGCTTATTCACAGCGCCTCCAAACCGATCTCGAGCAGGCGATCCCGGGCCCAGCCCAGCTCCGCCGCGATGCCGGCCACCAGTCCGTCCGGCCCCTCCGGACGCCGGCCTTCGGGTAGCACGGACCAGGTGTACGTCTCGACCTCGATGTGGTCGGTCACGGCCGTCGGCCCGCCGAGCAGCACTCCCAGCGTCTGCGTCAGGTGGTCGTGGGTGCCGTCCAGGGGTTCGGCCGGGGGCTCGTGCAGCGGTACGTGGAAATGCACCCGCCATGGGCCGCGGCCACGCAGCGCACGCCGCCCGTCCAGCGCCTCCGGCAGGTCATCGCGGCCCATGGTCCGCCTGGCGACGTGCTCGCGCGTCTGGTGCAGGAACCGGTCCTCGGAATAGGCACGCAGCGCTTCCCGGGTTGCCGGGTCGGACGGCGTCGCCGCGTGCAGAGCCGCCGATGCCTGGGCCTTCACCACGGGAAGACCGCCCGCTGTCAACCGCTCGACGGCGGCCGCCGACTCCTCGAACTCCACGGCCAGGTGACACGTGTCCAGACAGACGCCGATCCAGTCGGTGTCGACGTGGGCCAGCCGCTCTACCGCGTCGGTGGTGGTCTCCACGGCGCAGCCGGGCTCCGGCTCCAGACCGACTCGGATCGCCCAACCCGTGTCAGCTTCGAGCTTCTCGAGTCCCTCTACGAGCCTGGCCAGGTGCTCCTCCGCCCGGTGCTGCCGGTCGGCGTACCAGGGGCTGCGCCAGCCGAGAGGCAGCGTGGAGATGCTGCCGCGCGCCGCGTCGTCGGGCAGCAGCCGGGCCAGCACGGACGCGCAGTTCAGCGTGTACTCCAGCCGGTTCTGCTCGCACCAGTCCGGCCGATAGACGGCCTTCTTCACCTCGGGATCGTGGAAGCCGGCGTACGGGAACGCGTTGAGTGTCACCACTTCCAGCCCGTTGTCCGCCAGGGCCGCTCGCAGCCGCTCCAGGTCCGGGTGGTCGGCCAGATGCGCGGCCACCGGTGCCGGCAGCCACAGGCCCAGCCCCAGGCGGTCGACGCCCAACCGGGCCCGTACACCACCGCCGTAGTAGCGCACCTGGTCGAGCAACGCATCGAAATCCTCGGTGGGGTGGACATTGGTGCAATAGGCGAGATGGACGACGGTGCCGTCCGGATGCCGAAACCGCATGGCTCACTCCTGACCCGTCGGGCGCTGGCCCCGCAGCACCGAGTTGCCCTCGAACGTGGCTGCGGGCTCGGCCTCGATGTCGTCGAGCAGAAGCCGCCCGCTCTGCCCGTAGAACGCCACCGGATTGCGCCACAGGACGCGATCGACATCGTCGTCGGTGAACCCGTTGTCGAGCATCGCCCACGCGGTCTTCGCCGTCTTGAGCGGATCGCTGCGGCCCCAGTCCGCGGCCGAATTGACGATCATCCGGTCCAGCCCGTACTCGGACAGGATCGCCACCATCCGATGCTCGTCCATCTTGGTGTCCGGGTAGATGGAGAACCCCATCCAGCAGCCGGACTCAGCCACCGCACCGACCGTCAGCTCGTTGAGGTGGTCCACCAGCACGCGCTCGGGCGGCAAGCCGGAGCTCCGGACCAGCTCGAGCGTCCGACGGGTCCCCGCGGCCTTGTCCCGGTGCGGGGTGTGCACCAGGACCGGGAGATTGTGCTCGCCCGCCAGGTCCAACTGCTGCGTGAACGCCTTCTCCTCCTCCGCGGTCATCGAGTCGAATCCGACCTCCCCCACCGCGACAACGCCGTCCTTGGCGAGGTAGCGCGGCAGGACGTCGAGGACCTCCACGCACCGTGGGTCGTTCGCCTCCTTCGGGTTCAGGGCGATGGTGCAGTGGTGCCGAATGCCGAACTGGGCGGCCCGAAACCTCTCCCAGCCGAGCAGCCCGTCGAAGTAGTCGCAGAACGAGCCGACGCTGGTTCGCGGCTGGCCGAGCCAGAACGCCGGCTCGACCAGCGCGCGTACTCCCGCGGCGTACATCGCCTCGTAGTCATCGGTGGTGCGGGACGTCATGTGAATATGCGGGTCGAAGATGCGCATGATGCCTCCTGTCCTTCGCTCCCGGTGCTTAACTCCGGCTCCGTTGGTGTCCTGGCCGATCGTCAGGGCTCCAGGGGACCCGCTCGAGCACCCGGCTCGCGTCCGCCGGAACCGACCGGCCGGCGGCCGTACGCTCGCGGCAGTAGTCGGCGACCATGCGGGCCAACACGGCGTCCGCGCGATCGTCGAGGTCGGCCACAACCTCCAGCGGAACACCCACGAACAGGCACTTCAGCACGCCCTGCCGCCAGGCCTCGGCGCTGAGATGCCGGGCCCCATATCCCCCGAGTGCCGCGGCAACCAGGCGCACGTCGTTGGTCCGCAGCGCGTCGTCGACCAGCGGCAACGAGGCCGGCCCCGGATCGGGGTCGATCGCCGACAGGGCGCGTAGCACGCCGCGTTTCTCGTCGGCGTCGCCGTAGCGGTACAGCTCGGCCACCTCACGGTCGAATCGCCCGGGCAGGTCGCGCCACGCGTCGGCCAGCGCCGCCAGCAGCGCCACCCGGGCCTCGTCCTCGAGCCGCGGGTGCCGGATGCCGTCGGGGTCGTCCGCAACGGACGGTCCGCGAGCCACCCGGCGCGCTACAGCCGGGAACAGCACCGAGATCCGGCCCGGATCGTCGTCGATCTCGCGCGCCAGGTCGTCCAGACGGCTCCGAGCGTCGGCGTCCAGGTGCGGCGTGAAGTGGTCCGTCAGTGTGCTCATGTGCCCTCCTCGGTGGGCGAGTGATGTCATCGGGTACGGACCACTTCCCGCTCGTGCTGGGCCTCGGCAAGTGCCGTACGCAGCGCTTCCAGGGACCGAGCGGCCACGGCGGGGGCCGCGTGTCCATGTCGTGGCAGCTCGACGGCCGCCAGGCCCGAGTAGCCGACGTCGAGCAATGCGCCGATCGCCTCGGACAGGTCGACCTCGCCGGTACCGAACTCCAGATGCTCGTGCACTCCGGGGACCATGTCATCGAGCTGCACGTTAGCCAGCAAGGCTCCGGCTTCGTGCACACAATCGGCCACGGTCCCCGGCTCGTTGCAGACGCAGTGGCCGATGTCCACGGTTACGCCCAGCCGCTCCGGCGAGCCCAGCCGGCGACGCAGCTCGAGCACTCCGGCGACGGTGTCGACGAACATGCCCGGCTCGGGCTCGAACGCGCACACCATGTCGTGCCGCTCCGCCTCCCCAAGCACCGCCTCTACCCCGACGAGCAGCCGACGCCAGCCTTCCTCGTCGCCGGTGCCCTCGGGCAGCGTGCCGGACCAGAACGACACCGCTTCCGCTCCCAGATCGGCGCCGATGCGTACCGCTCGGCACAAGAAGTCCACTCGCCGGTCCCGGCCGTCGGTCGACACCAGCGTCGGCTCGTGCTTGTGCCACGGGTCCATGACGTAGCGCGCGCCGGTCTCCACCACGACGGCCAGGCCGATCCGATCGAGCCGGCGACGAACCGCGGCGGTTCGGGCGGCCAGATCCGACGCGAACGGGTCGAGGTGCGGGTGATCGACGGTCAACGCGACCCCGTCGTACCCCAGCCCGGCAATCACCTCCAGGGCATCGTCCAGGCGGTGGCTGCCGAAGCCGTTCGTCCCGTAGCCGAAGCGCAGCCTCATGTCGGCGACACCGCCTTCGATGCCACCCGGGCGCCCGGTCCCGCGAGCAGCAGCCCGCCGGCCACGCCGAGCGAACCGGACCGGGCGGCCAGGGCCGACTGCAGCAGGATGACGCCACGAATCCCGGATCCGGTGGCTTTGCGCACGGTGCCTGCGTCCGGACTTCCCGCGGCCCGCAGCTGACTGCGTCCCACGACCGTCGCGTACACCCCGGCCAGGCCGGCGCCGCTCCACCGAACGGCTCGAGAGCGCCAGGACGGTGCCGGCCGGCTACGTCGCGAATAAGGCAGCGCCGCGGTCGAAGCCGCCGCCGCGGTTGCGATGAGCGCGGCGTACGCACCGGACGGCTTTGTACCGTGGACCTCGCCCCTGCTCAGCACGGTCACGCCGAGCGTGTGGACGGCGACGGCCGCGCTTGCGGGCAAGGCTTCGCGCCAACGGCTCCCGGCACCGAGCAAGACGTCGAGCCCACGCGCGGCTGCCATGCACGCCGGACCCGCCGGTGTCTGCTTGGCCAAGAGATCGTAGGCCCAGGCGGTCCCTGCCACCCGGACCGCGCCGCCAAGGGCCGGACGTCCTCCGGCGAGCCCGGCCACGATCAGACCCGCTGCGGTCAGCCCTGCGGCTACTCCGAGCGCCTCGGCGGGACGCACCCGGCCGGACGGGATGGGCCGCTCCGGGCGCTCCACGCGGTCGAGCTCTCGGTCCGCGTAGTCGTTGAGCGCCATCCCGGCCCAGTACAGGCAGGCGGACGCCGCCGGCAGCGCCCAGCTGCGGCGTCCGTGCGGCCAGCCCGCCGCGGCGGCGCCGGCCAGTGAGTCCCCGGGTACGGTCAAGGCCGCTGGGAGCCGGACCAACTCGACCAGGTCCCGGGTCTTCACGACCGATCCCTCGCCTCGCCTAGCCGCTGGCACCAGCGCACCAAGGCTTCCCACTGCTCACTCAAGGCATGCACGTCGCTGCCCGCGGGATTCTTGAAGAAGAAGCCCAGAGCACCGAGCGGACCGGACTCGCCGACCTGGTGTGCTCGGGCCACCAGCCGGACCAGATCCAGCACGAGCGGGGCGGCCAGTGCAGAGTCGCAACCGGTCCAGGTGAACTGCAACGACATCTGGGTGCCGAGGAAGCCCTCGAACGAGACCATGTCCCACGCGGTCTTCCAGTCCCCCAGATCGGGCACGTAGTCGATGTGCAGCGGCCCGTCCACCGGGTGGCCGAGGATGGACTCCAGGCCCTGCCCCTTCGTCTCCGTCTTGCTCGCTGCGTTCGCCGGGTCCGCCAGCGTACGACCGTCGCCGCCGCCCAGCAGGTTGTACGACGACCACGACCGGACTCGCAGGGCGCGCATCGCGAACATCGGCGCCAAGACGCTTTTGAGCAGCGTCTCCCCGGTCTTGCCGTCGGAGCCCGCCCACGGGAGCTCGGCGGTGGCGGCCAGCTCCTCGAGGGCGGGCAGCCGCGGACCCGGACTGGGGGTGAACGCCACCACCGGGCAGCCCGCGCGGAACGCGGCGTAGGCGTAGAGCGAACTCGGCGGCAGCGGGGACTCGCCGGCGTCCAGGGCTCGCTCCAGCTCGGCCAACGAGGCCAGCTCCGACGCCTCTGCCGCGGGAGGCTCGGTGCTGGACACGTCGACCACAACGACGCGATCCAGATGATGCTTGGCACGGAACGCGCGCAGGTCCGCTACCACAGCGCTCGCGGTCTCCCGCTGGGGCCGACCGTCCCGCCGGATGCCCGGTCGGATGTTGTTGTCGACCGACGCCAGCTCCGCGCTCAACGCGGCCGCGATCTCGTGGGGCACGACCCTCGCCGCCACCAGTTCTTCGGCTCGTTTCGGCAACGACACGTCGACCACCTCGTGCCCGCCGAACACGAAGCCGCTCAACTCCGGCAGCCGCGCGACGGCCACCGGCGCCAACTCGCTGACCAGTCCGGTCTGCCCAGTCAAGCCGGAACGCACAGCCAGCGCTCCGGCGACGGCGGTGGACGCGACCGATCCGCGGGCTCCGACGAACCAGACCCCGGTTCGGGACTCGCCCGGGCGTACGAGGGACTTCTCGGTGTCCGTCACGGCCGTGAACCCGGGTCGAAGTTGGCGAACTCCTCCATCGCCATGAGTGGCCGAAGCCGCCTGAGGAACTCGGGGGTCACGAACGCTTCGCGCAGCACGTCATCGGCGAGGTAGTTGCCGATGGCCGCCATGATCATGCCTTGGTCCAGCGAGAGGTACGACGCTGCGACAGTACCGGTGTCGACGTTGACCGAGTCGCGGAAGCCCCAGTCGGTGTAGATGTCGAAGTCGCTATCGAGATTGGCGAGGTTCTCCATCGCCTCGTCGGGCGCGTACCGCAGCGCGAGGAACGACGCGTGCGGAGTGACCACGCCGTTGGTGTAGTCCTCCGGGCCGGGTAAGGGCTGGGGTTCGCGGCCCGGACAGCCTTCATAGCCGGGACGCGGAACGACACCGTCGTTGTTGGACGGGTATCCGTCGGGATCCATGCCCAGCCACGAAACGCCGTACGTGCGGTAGCCGCCTTCGGGAACCTCCGCCGGTGAGAAGCCCCAGTAGCCGTACTGGGCCTCGTTGAGACCGTGCTCGATCTGGGCTCGGACGAACAGCGGGTGGTTGATCCGCCAGCTCTGCTGTCCCCACTCCTCTTCCGGCACGAACAACGGCACCATCAGGGCCTCGAACATGCTGCCGCCCCAGTTGGGCACGATCCGCATGCCGCGATAGGTATAGGCGCCTTCGAACACGTCGACGCCCAGGTAGCTGCGCCACTCCCCGACCGGCCTCATAAACGTCCAGGAGAAGTCGCACGAGGGCGGGAACGTGCGGAACGGTCCGAAGTAGTGCCGGCGCGGAATCTCACCGTTGCCGATGCCGATCCAGCTGGCCATCCGCACCTCGCCGAGCGTGTCGTAGCAGCACGGCGTCGCGCCCGTGCCTGGCACATAGGCGCGCATGATGAGGTTTCGTTCCGGCACGTAGTAGAAGCCGAAGTCCATCCCGTCGTACAGGGCGCCCGCCCGCTCGGCCAGCTCCGGCACCGCACCGCGTACGACCTGCAGACCGGTGGCCAGCCAGGCGTTGTCGACCGATGAGAGCTGCGGCTCGAGCGGCGTTCCGCTCGGCGGCCAGACCGTGAGCTTCTCGCCGGTGCGATGGTCGTACCAGTTGAAGAACTGCCCGCTCTCCGCATGCCGATCCATCTGCTCGATGGTGCTCAGCGTCGTGGAGAGCCGGTCGACGAGCTCGTCGCGGTCGATGATGCCGAGCTTCTCCGCGACCACAGCGCTCCACATGTACGAGCCGATGTTGGTGGTCGAGGTCTGCACGCTGGTCGTGCCATCGAGACTCAGCCGGTCAGCGGGCAGCCCGCTGTCTTCGTCCGTCATGGCCTCGAACGACGACCAGGTGTCCTCGGCGTACCGCAGCAGCGTCGCCCGCCGATCGGACTCGGCCGAGCTGGTCGCCACCGACGACTCCGAGCCCGTCGGCACCGCGACCGCGGCCGCCGGCGCGGCCAGTGCGAGTGGCAGCAGAAAAGCGAGGGTCGCACGCGTCTTCAGGTGCATCTGGGGCTCCGTCCGCTGATGTGGGCCGCCCCGCCGCGGACGAGCGGGACGGCCCCGGTGTTGACGAGTCCGGTCAGAACCTGATGTTTCGGAGGTAGCGGTAGCCCACCTCGGCGGTCTGCCGCGGCGTGACGTCGGGCTCGTCGTTCTCGACGATGTACTGCTGGACCTGGTGCGCGGCGAAGATCCGGGCGAAGTCGATGTGGCCGGTGCCCGGGTCGGCGAAGCCACCGTTGGAGGGATCGCGGTCCTTGACGTGGTACTGCCGCACCTCCTGCGGCGCGGCCCGCATCACGTCGATCGTGAAGCCCTCCGGGTCGTCGACGCCGTCACCGCTTTGGATCCCGCCGGTCACCGCCCAGTAGATGTCGATCTCCAGGTGGACATGCTGCGGGTCGAGGTCCTCGGTCAGCACGTCCCACGGCCGCAGGCCTCCGCCGAGGTCGGTGCTGAACTCGTGGGCGTGGTTGTGGTAGCCGTACCGCAGGCCGGCGTCGCGCGCCGCCACCGCCTCGGCGTTCATCTGCTCGGCCCACATCCTCCAGTCGGCCTCGTTCGGGGAGCTCAGGAACGGCACGACGATGGTCGACTGGCCGAGGGTGAGCGCGTTCTCGATCTTCGTCTCGAGGTCTGCCTGGGAGCCGCTGATGCCGTCGTGGCTGGACATCGTCCGGATGCCGAGGCTGTCGTGAAACGCCCGCAGCTGCGCGGCCGTACGCCCGAAGTAGCCGAGCGCCTGCTCGACGTTCGGGTAGCCGATCTCAGAGAGGTAGCGGAGAGTGTCGTCGTAGTTGACGAAGAGGTCGTTGCGCACGGTCCAGAGCTGGATGCTGATCTGCCCGGCCGGCACTCGACGGGTGGCGGCCGCTGCCGGCGAGGCGGCAAGCCCGGTTGCGGCGAGGCCGGCGCCTGCGAGCCCGGCCAGCGATCCGCGAAGGAAGTGGCGGCGGTCAATACGCCGCCGGGCGAGCGACTGTTTGAGCGCCGCGTCGCCGTCGTATCCGTAGCACATGCTCGTTGTTGTCCTTTCGACTCGGTGATGCGTGGTCTGCGCTCGCGCCGGTGTGGCGCGGGTGGATGGGACCCAGGTGCCGGATCTCGGGGCGCCGACACCCGGGTCCCGGTCTGTCAGCCGGTCGGCTCGAGTACGACCAGGTCGGTGCCGGTCAGTGGCGGCACACCGGTGTCGGTGTATTGCGCCGTGAACACACCGCTGAGGTCCTCGTCACCGGCGTGGCCGGCCGCGTCCGTCTGGATCGTCCCGGTGCAGCCGTACTGCGTCGACAACGGATGCCCGTGGTTGTCGTGGCCCAGGATGTAGTCGATCCTCACCCGCGAACAGTCGACAGGTTCGTCGTCGGTGACGTTCACCTCGAACGGCACGGCGTCGCCGAAGGAGAACGGCTGACCCGCGGTCGGCGTGACGAACTCCACGACGGGCTGCTGGTTGTTGCTCGCGGTGATCATGACCTCGGCCGTGGCCGACTTGCCGCTGTCCGTCCCGCCCTGGTCGGTCACCTTCAGCGTGGCGCGGAAGACGCCCGGCTTCTGGTAGGTGAATGTCGGGTTCGGCTGCGTGGAGTCGACGGCGCCGTCGGCGTCGAAGTCCCACGCGTAGCGCAGCTGGTCGCCGTCGGCATCGGTCGTGCCGGCGCTGGAGAACGACACGGTCAAGGGCAAGCCGCCCTTGGTGACGTCCGCCGACGCCTTCGGCACCGGCGCGTGGTTGCCGCCCGGGCCGATGTAGTCGATTCGGGCGAGCTGCGCCTCCGGATGGTTCTCCACGAAGAAGCCGCCGCCGTACTCGAGGACGTAGAGCGCGCCGTCCGGCCCGAACTCCATGTCCATCGGGTGGGCGAAGCGGACCGACGGCAACACCGGCTCGATCCGGTCGAGGGCACCCTGATCGTCCAGGTGGAACGCCTTCACGTAGTCCCGGGTCCACTCGCCGAACAGCGGCACGCCGTCGTAATACTCCGGCCACGCCACCGCGCCGTTGCCCTGCGTTGCATCAGCATCGAAGTTGTACGCCGGTCCGCCCATGGGCCCGATGCCGCCGGTGCCGAGCGCTGGGAACTCCGCGGACTGGCCGTAGGAGTACCACATGTCCGGCTGGGTCACCGGCGGGAGCTGGGTCAGCCCGGTGTTGTGTCGCGAGTCGTTCACCGGGTTGGCGCAGTCGAAGGGCTGGCCGCTCGAGACGAAGTCGGGGTCGGTACCGGCGTCGGGTCCGTCGGGCACGAAATCGCCGTCGACGTACGGCAGTTCAGCGGTCGCGCAGAGCGGCCAGCCGTAGTTCGCCGGCTCTCGCACGATCGTCCACTTGCCCTGGCCCGCAGGCCCACGGGCGGGGTTGGCGACATTCGCGTCGGGCGAGTAGTCACCGACGTAGAGGTCGTCGGTCTCCGGGTTGATCTCGATGCGGAACGGGTTGCGGAACCCCATCGCGTAGATCTCGGGCCGGGTATTCGGAGTGCCCTGCTCGAACAGGTTGCCGTCGGGGATGGTGTAACCGCCGCGCTTGCCGGGCTTGATGCGCAGGACTTTGCCGCGCAGGTCGTTGGTGTTGGCAGCCGAACGCCTCGCGTCAAACGCCGGGTTGCGGTTCGCCTGCTCGTCGATCGGCGTGTAGCCCTGGGACTCGAAGGGGTTCGTGTCGTCTCCGGTCGACAGGTAGAGATTGCCGGCGGAGTCGAACACGACGTCACCGCCCACGTGGCAGCAGATGCCGCGGTCGACCGGCACGTCGATGATCTTCTGCTCGGTGTCGAGCCTGATCCGGTCGTCGCCGAACTTGAACCTTGACAGCCGGATGAGCCCCTTGAACGGCGCGAAGTCGGCCGGTGTGCCGAAGAACGGGGCGTCGCCCTCGTTGAAGTTCGGCGTCGCCGGGTTGTCGATCGGCGTGTTCAGCGGCGGCGAGTAGTAGAGGTAGACCCAGCGGTTGTCCTCGAAGTTGGGGTCCAATGCGACGCTCTGCAGCCCCTCCTCGTCGTGCTGGTAGACGGGGATCGTGCCGGCCCGCGTGTTGAGGCCGGTGTCGGGATCGTGCATCCAGATAACGCCTTGCCGAGTTGTGCTCAGCACCCGCCCGTCGGGCAGGACGGCGAGGTCCATCGGCTCGCCGGGTGTGTGGTTGAGGGTCACCTTCTGGAACTCGGCGTCCGGCGGTGGTCCGTCGGCCGCCGGAGCCTGCGCCGTCGACATCGCCGGCGGCGCTAGGAGCACTGCGGCCGCCACGGCCACGGCTCCCGTGCGGGTCTTGTTGCGCATCTCGTGTCTCCTCACGCTCTCGGGGTTGGGGTGGGCGGTGCGCGCCGCCACACTCGCGCTCGGGGGATTGCGGTGGGGGGTGCGCAGGCCGCCCCACCGTCACGCTGATCGGTGGTCGGGCTCCTCCTCACTCCGCTCTGACATGGTGGGTGCTCACGGCAGCCGGGGGTGATGGCGTTGGTCGGTGCTTAGTGCTGGGGGGTGCAGTTGAAGCGGGCAACACCAACGGCCATTTCGATACCGCCGAGGATGTGTTGGAGGAACAGTGGCTCGCGGTAGGAGTCGCTCGTGTGGCCCATTCCGGTGTAGAAGGCCCGGCCACCGTCATACCTCTGGCACCAGGCGAGGGGATGGTCGTCGCCCATGAAGCCGCCGGTGTACCCGACGGGGTCGTAGGTGCTCTCGTCCACGGTTGCGAGAACCCGAACATGCCGACGAGGGTTGGTGCGGAAGTTGTACCACTCGTCCGTGCGCACCCAATCGTCCGGCAGACCTCGCGTGGCGGCGGTGTTCTGGCCCGCAACGTTCACGGTGGCCTGCTGGATGGCTGGGTGGTCGCGGAAGTACGCGCCGACCAGCCCGCCGTACCAGGACCAGTCGTACTCCGTATCCGACGCCGAATGGATCCCGACGTAGCCGCCGCCGGCCTGGATGTAGCGCTCGAAGGCATCTTGCTGCGCGTCGTTGAGGACGTCGCCGGTCGTCATCAACCAGATCACCGAGTCGTACTGGGCGAGATTGGCGTCGTTGAACACGGTGGCGTCTTCGGTGGCGTCGACCGCGAAGTTGTGCTCGGCACCGAGCTTTTCGATGGCCGCGATGCCGTCAGGGATCGACGAATGCCGGAATGCTGCTGTCTTGCTGAACACGAGGACACTGAATGCAGGCTCGGCCGCGGGTGCTTGCGCGGCGGGCACGATCGGGATGAGTACCGCCAGGCCGGCCGCGAGGGCGGCGATGCGTTTACGGATCACTGTTTGACCTCTCGTCTGCGAGACCTTGCACGGTGGCGGGTTGAGCCGGACCTCAGGCTTGCCCAAGGCAGCTCACAACAGCCCGGATGCGGATGTTTCGGATGTCGACGTCGTTCGCCGCCGTGCTTCTGGATGCCGACGTAGCCCTCGTCGAGGACGCCACGTCGAGGATGCGCCGCAGAGATGAGTCCACGGTTTTGCCCGATGGTGACGAATTTTGTCATGGGATCAGCCCCTCTGCATGGCGCTGATCCCCAAAGTTACGACCTAGTTACAACTAGTAGCAATAGTTGCGGACGAACTTTCGCAAGTATTCGTCGGAAGATTGCCTAGTCGGAGGCGTACACCCCGTCGCTGATGAGCCGCGCACTTCCGACAACTCCGGCGCTATCCCCCATCTCGGTCATCACGATGGGCAGGTTGCCGGTCGCCAGCGGCAGCGAACGCCGGTAAACCACAGACCGGATCTCGGCGAGGAGCGTGTGACCGAGGCGGGCCACCCGGCCACCGATGACGATGAGGCCGGGGTTGAAGAACGAGACGAGGCTGGCGAGGACGTGCCCAACCCGGCCACCGCCGTCGCGTACGAGCTGGACGGAAACCGCATCGCCCTGCGCGGCCGCGGTCGCGACGTCGGCAGCGGTGAGCATGCCTTGTTTGTCGAGGATCGCGGCGAGAATCTCCGACCGGCCGCCGTGGGCCGCGGACGTGGCGTCCCGGGCCAGCGCGGCGCCACCGAAGAATGCTTCCAGGCAGCCGGTGTTGCCGCACGCGCAAGGCGGTCCGAACTCCTCCACCCGGATGTGGCCGATGTCGCCCGCGCATCCGTCGACGCCGCGGTAGAGCTGGCCGTCGACGACGATGCCGCACCCGATGCCGGTGCCGATCTTGACGAACATGAAGTCTTCGGCCTGCTTGGCGACACCCGCGTGCTGTTCGCCGAGCGCCATGACGTTGACGTCGTTGTCGACCAGGACGGGACAGCGAAGCTCGCGGGCGAGCGCGTCCCGAACCGGGTAGCCGTCCCAGCCCGGCATGATCGGCGGCGAGACCGGAACGCCGGTGTGGAAGTCGACCGGCCCGGGGATGCCGATCCCAACTCCGCTGGGTCGCTCGATGCCGAGCTCGGTGAGCTGCTTGCGGGTGAGCTCGAGTGCCCTCGCCAGGGTCTTCTCGGGACCGACCTTGATGTCGTGCTCCTCCGAGAGCTGGCTCAGCACGCCGAGTCGGCCGTCGGTCACCGCGACATCGATGGACGTCGCGCCGGTGTCGATGCCCACGAACCGCAGCTCCGGCGCGAGGTCGACCAGCGTGGAGCGCCGACCGCCCCTCGACGCCGCCGGACCGGCATCGGCCGCCAGGCCCAGGTCGGCCAGCCGCGCCACCTCCGCGGCGATCGTCGTCCGCGAGACGCCGAGGCGGTCACCCAGCTCTACCCGAGCCTGCGGCCCTTCGTCGCGGAGCAGCCTGAGGATCTTCGCCTGGGTCGCGGTCTCGGCCCGTCCGGCCAGTGTCATCGCCACAAGGACGATGGTGCCACCAGTTGCCGGTCACCACCACGTGGCGCACCGCTGGACCGGGCCACACGCCCTCAGACCGCGTTCGACCGGCTCAGACCACGACGTTGACCAGGGTCGGGGCTCGGACGATCACCTTGCGGATCTCGCGGCCGTCGACGATCCGCTGTACGGCGTCGTCGGCCAGCGCCAAGGACTCCAGGTCGCGCTCGGTGATGTCCGGCGCCACCTGCAGCCGAGCCCGGACCTTGCCCTGCACCTGTACGACGCAGGTCACCGACTCCTGCACCAGCAACTCCGGGTCGACGGTGGGCCAGCCGGCCAGGGCGACGGTCGGTTCGTGACCTAGCGCCTCCCACATGTCCTCAGCGGTGTACGGAGCGACCAGGCTCAGCAGGATCGCCGTCGCCTCAGCCGCCTCACGTACCGCCGGATCGTCCGCGCCGGGACCGGAGTCGATCGCCTTGCGAGTGGCGTTCACCAGCTCCATGATCCGGGCGATCATCACGTTGAAGCGGAACGACTCGACCAGCTCGGTCGCCTCGTGGACGACCCGGTGAGTGAACCTGCGCAGCTCGACGTCGCCGGTCGAAGGGTCGGCCGCCGGAGCCGATGTCACATCCTGGGCGACCCGCCAGGCCCGCTGCAGGAATCGGTACGACCCGGCCGGCGACACGTCTGCCCAGTCGATGTCGTCGGCCGGTGGACCGGCGAACACCATGGTCAGCCGGACGGCGTCGACGCCGTACTCGTCGATCTGCTCCCCAAGGTCGACGCCGTTGCCTTTCGACTTGCTCATCCGGTGGCCCCGGTTGATCACCTGGCCCTGGTTGATCAGCGACTTGGTCGGCTCGACGAAGTCCAGCATGCCCATGTCGTGCAGGACCTTGGTGAAGAAGCGGAAGTACAGCAAGTGCAGCACCGCGTGCTCGGCGCCGCCGAAGTAGTTTTCGACCGGCATCCAGCGCCGGACCTGCTCGACGTCGAATGGCCCATCCGCGTAGTGCGGATCGCAGTAGCGCAGGAAGTACCACGACGAGTCCACGAACGTGTCCATCGTGTCGCTGTCCCGCCGAGCCAGGCCACCGCACTTGGGGCAGGACACCTCGACCCAGTCGGTCGCCGCGGCCAGCGGCGAGATGCCCTTGGGCGTCAGGTCGTGGCCGCGCAGGTCGGGCAGCTCGACCGGCAGCTGCTCGTCGGGCACCGGCACCTCGCCGCAGGCCTCGCAGTGCACGATCGGGATCGGGCAGCCCCAGTAGCGCTGCCGCGAGATCAGCCAGTCCCGCATCCGGTACGTCACGGCGCGCCGACCGCGACCCTTGGACTCCAGCCAGTCGACGATTCGCGCGATCGCCTCGTCGCGCATCAGACCGTTCAGATCGATCTGGTCGTTGGCCGAGTTGATGGCCGGACCGACGCCGGTGTAGGCCTTCCCGTCGAAGCCCTCTTCGGGCTGGACGGTGCGAATGATCCGCAGCCCGAACTTCTCCGCGAAGTCCCAGTCTCGCTGGTCCTCGCCAGGGGCGCCGCCGACGACGCCGGTACCGTACTCGGAAAGGACGTAGTCGGCCGCCCAGACCGGGCATCGCTCACCCGTGACCGGGTTGATCGCGTGGACGCCCAAGAAGACGCCGGTCTTCTCGCGCTCGGTGTTCAGCCGATCGATCTCGGTCTCCCGCTTCACCTGCTCCAGGTACGCCTCGAACTCCGCGCGCTGCTCCGGGGCACAGATCTCTGCGGCCAGTCGAGCGTCGGGTGCCACGACCATGAAGGTGAAGCCGAACAGCGTGTCCGGGCGCGTGGTGAACACGGTGACCGGCTCACTCCGTCGACCGTCTGGCCCCTCGATCTCGAAGTCGACGTACGCACCGTCGGAGCGGCCGATCCAGTTGCGCTGCGCGGTCAGTATCGGGTCGGGCCAGCGTCCTTCCAGCTGGGCCATGTCGTCCAGCAGCCGCTGGGCGTACTCGGTGATCTTGAAGTACCACTGGGTGAGCTCGCGCTTGGTGACGGGCGTGCCGCAGCGTTCGCAGGCGCCTGCGATGACCTGCTCGTTGGCCAGCACCGTCTGGTCCTTGGGGCACCAGTTGACCCACGACGCGCGGCGGTAGGCCAGGCCCCGGTCGTAGAACCGCAGGAACAGCCACTGCTGCCAGCCGTAATACTCCGGGTCGGACGTGTGCAGCCGCCGGCTCCAGTCGAACGCCAGGCCGTAACGCCGCATCGACGCGGCTTGGGTCTCGATGTTG
Source organism: Actinomycetota bacterium (assembly GCA_046725375.1). GTDB lineage: Bacteria > Actinomycetota > Actinomycetes > Propionibacteriales > Nocardioidaceae > DATFRX01. The sequence goes on along the minus strand of JBKOYM010000043.1, from coordinate 7,600 downwards.
GCGTACGTGTAGGTCGCGGGGTTTTCGTTGTTGCGGATCGCGGCGTTCTCCGCCGGCAGGCCAAAGGAGTCCCAGCCGATCGGGTTCAGCACGTTGTAGCCGCGCTGGAACCAATAGCGGGCGATGACGTCGTGCAGGGCGAAGACCTCGGCGTGGCCCATGTGGAGGTCGCCGGAGGGATAGGTGTACATCGTCAGCGCGTAGCGACGCTCGCGCGGGTCGGGCGCGTCGTCGGTCGCCTGGGCGTCGGCCCGGAACGGGTCCAACCGGTCCCAGACGGGCAGCCACTTCTGTTGCAGCGCGCCGACGTCATAGGTGGCGGATCGCGACTCGATGCTCATCGGTATCTCCGGTTTCTCCTCGCCAGACTGCACATGATGCCGACATGACAAAGCCCCTCACTCAGGAGGGGCCGCCGCACTGACCGAAACGTCGTCAGTGCGGCCTTGGAAGGAGCAGTGCCTGGCGCATGTACTCAGGGTACCTCAGGCACTGGTCCCTTGGGTCAGCGCGCAGAAGCGCTCGACCAGGCCGGTCGCGCCGGACACGATCAGCTGGTCGCCACGATAGACCTCGGTGCCGGGACGGGCGTACGTGAAGTCCTGCCCCGGCCGCTTCACACCGACGACGGTAACGCCGTACCTGGTCCGCAACCCCGACTCCGCGAGCGTTTTGTCGTAGGACTCCTCTGGTGCGTTCGTCCGCGCGATCGCGAACCCGTCGTCGAACTCGATGTAGTCGATCATCGCGCCCGACACCATGTTCGCGACCCGCTCTCCCATCGCGCTCTCGACGTAGACGACATGGGTCGCTCCGATCCGATACAGGATCTTGCCGTGCTGTTTGGTGATGGCCTTCGCCCACACGTCGCTGACGCCCAGCTCGACGAGCGACAGCACCGTCAGGATGCTCGCGTCGATGTGGGTCCCGATGCCGACGACCGCACGGGAGAACGTCCCGACGCCGAGTTGCTTGAGTGCCTCGGCGTCCGAACCATCGGCCTGCACAACGTGAGTCAGTTCAGCGGCCCACTTCTGGACCAGCCCCGGATCGGTGTCGATGGCGAGGACGTCGTGGCCCAGGCGGACCAGCGACTGTGCCAGGGCGCCGCCGAACCGGCCGAGTCCGACGACCACGACCGGCTCGCCGGCACCGTTCGTTCCACCTCTTGCCATCGGCCTCCCCTATCCGACGATCGGTCGTTCCTCAGGCAGCCGGTACAGCCGCGGCCGACTGCGCAGCGCCAGTGCCGAGGCCGCGGTGATCGGCCCGACGCGCCCGATGAACATCAACACCATGACCACTACTTGTGCCGAGTCTGGCAGGTCAGAGGTGATTCCGGTCGTCAACCCGACCGTGGAGAAGGCCGAGATCGACTCGAAGAGCACGGCGTCGAAGCTGAAATCGGAGAGCCCGAGGATGACGACGGTTCCGGCCGCGATGACACCCACGCTCAGCAGGGCCACCGTCAACGCCTGGCGCTCGGTGGCACTGCTCATCCGGCGGTGTCCGATGTTGACCTCGTGCTCGGCCCGCACCTCGGCCCAGATCACGAAGGCCAGCAGGAAGAACGTCGACACCTTGATGCCGCCGGCCGTGCTGGCGCTGCCGCCCCCGATGAACATCAGACCGTCGGTGAACGCCTGCGTCTCGGGGTTGATACTGCCGTAGTCGACCGAGTTGAACCCAGCCGTCCGCGTCGTCACCGAGCCGGTGAAAGCCGCGAGCAGCTTGCCGCCGGGTCCGAGCGGGCCAATCGTGTCGTCGTTGCCCCATTCGAACGCGAGGAACGCCGCGGTACCGACGAAGAGCAGCAGGGCCGAACCGTACACCGTGAGTCGGGTGTGTACCGTCCATTCCCGTGGCCGCCCGGCCCGGCGGAGCAGCTCCACCAGGACCGGGAACCCGAGCCCTCCGGCGATCGCGGCCAGACAGATCGGCCCGATCACCCAGGCGTCGTCGACGAAGTCCACCAGATTGTTTGACTCCAACATGAATCCGGCGTTGTTGAACGCCGAGACCGCGTCGAAGACGCCGTGCCACAGTGACCTGCCGAACGGGTCGTCGTAGCCGATCCAGTAGCGGAGGGTCAGCGCCAGCGCGGTGACCGCCTCGATCAGCAGCGTCATCGCGACGATGCGACGCAGGATCTGCCGGACCTCCCCCAGGCTCACCGCCGTCTCGGCCTGCGCGACCAGCGCCGTACGCAACCCCAGTCGACGGTTGACGAACAAAGCAAGCGTCGTCGCAAGCGTCATGATCCCGAAGCCGCCGATCTGGATCAGCAGCAGGACGACGGCCTGCCCGAACGGCGTCCAGAAGGTGGCCGTGTCGACCAGCGACATGCCGCCGGTCAGCGCACCCACCGATGTGAACGCCGCCGGAAGGATGACCGACCCCCCGGACTCATCCGCTCGCGAAACGGGGAGCATCAACAGCACGGCGCCAGCGGTGACGACGACGAGGAACGCAGCGGGCACCAGACGCACGGGCTGCGACAGCCTGCGCAGCATGCAACTCCTCCGGCTCGCCTGGATCGGCTCGATAACAGCTATCCGACAGTCTCGCCCGTCCCGGGCTGGTCGAATCGGACCGACATGGTGGCATTCGGGATCGGCATCGCGACTCGCTCCGCGGCCTGCTCGATCGCCTCTCGCGCGGCGACGTCGATGGGGAGCCGCCCGACGGTGAACACCGCCCAGTCGGCCACCGGGAACACGTACACCGCCCTCCGCGGGCTGTAGGTCTGGATCAGCCGCGCATCCTCCCACGCCGTCGGCTCGCAGTCGTCAACGCGCGCGCAGGGACACCAGCGCCGATCGCGGGATGGTGTCCTGGATCGCGAACCGAACCGCCTCGCCATAGGATTTCGGACGCAGCCGCTGGTCGAGATGGTTTGTCTCCAACCGGTACGCCACCGCCTGCCGTCGATCCACGGCGAGTTTCGCCATGTCAATCTCCGATCGTCAGCTCGTCCCGGCGAGACGCAAGGTACTCCCGCTCGGTGACGGTCCCGACGAGCTCGATGGCCCGGCCGTACTCGGCGACCGCCCCGTCCCGATCGCCGAGCCGACGGAGCAGCTCGGCCCGGGTTGCCGGCAGCCGATGATGATGCGGGAGACGCACGTCGAGTCCGTCGAGGAGCGCGAGGGCGGCCGCCGCTCCGTCGCTTTCGGCGACCGCGACGGCCCGGTTAAGCCGGACGATCGGCGATCCGGTCAGCCGCTCGAGCTGGTCGTAGCGCCGAGCGATCGAGGCCCAGTCGGTCGCGTCAGCGGTCGGCGCCAGCGTGTGCTCGGCCGCGATCGCAGCCTGCAGCGTGTACGCGCCGACCGGAGTGTCGAGGTCGACGGCCCGCCGCAGCAGTGACCGCCCCTCATCGATCTCGGACAGCCGCCATCGACCGCGGTCCTGGTCGCCCAGCGTCACCAGCACACCGGCGTCGTCGACGCGAGCGTCCCGCCGGGCGTGCTGCAAGTACATCAGGGCAAGCAAGCCGATCGCCTCGGCGTGATCCGGCGCGAGTTCGACGACGACCCGCTGCAGCCGGATCGCCTCGTCGCACAGTTCGACGCGAACCAGGTCGGGGCCGTCGGTCGCCGCGTACCCCTCGGTGAACATCAGGTACGCGACATGGCAGGCCCGGTCCAGCCGCGCCGGGAGCTCTGTCCGCTCCGGCACCCGAAACGGGATCGCCGACGCCGCGATCTTGCGCTTGGCCCGGGTGAGCCGCGCGGCCATGGTCGCCTCGCTCACGAGAAACAATCGGGCGATCTCGCGGGTGTGCAGACCGGTCACCAGCCGCAATGTCAGCGCGACGCTGGCCTCGTGCGACAGCGCCGGGTGGCAGCAGGTACAGATCAGCCGCAGCCGCTCGTCGGGTATCGCGTCAACATCCACGTCGGGTTCGCTCACTACGTCGTCGACGACCAGCAGCGGTAGCTTGCGGGTCAGCGTCGCCTCGCGTCGCAGCCGGTCGGTCGCCTTGCGCCGGGCCGTGGTCAGTAGCCAGCCCGCGGGATTGTCCGGCACACCATCGCGCCAGTGCTCGGCGGCGACGGCGTACGCCTCCTGCAGGCTGTCCTCGGCGACGTCGACGCTGGCGTAGTCGCGGATCAGCAGCGCCAGCAACCGCGCCCAGTGATCCCGCAGCGCCGCATCGAGCGCCTCGCCTGTCGATCGGTCCACGAGCCTACTGTCGCCCATCAGAACGAGTTGCCAGCCGCAATTCGCGCTATAGCGCCATATACGGCTGACAACTCGCGCCGTCACATGTCGAGAACGGGCCGCACCTCGACCCGCAGACCCGGGCTCACCGGCATCTGCTTGGCCCACTCGAGGGCCTGATCGAGATCGTCGGCCTTGACGAAATAGATCCCACCGATCTGCTCGACGGTCTCCGCGAACGGCCCGTCGGTGATCGCACCCCCGCTCGCGACCTCGACCGTCGTCGCCGTGCTCGACGCGTCCAGCGCGACGCCGAAGACGTGCGCGTCGGCAGCTCGCAGCCGGTCGCCGAAGGCGAAGTGCTCCTCGATGATCCGCTTCTGCTCCGCCTCTGACAGCTGGCGCTCGGCCTTCTCGTCGCCCACCAGCAACAGCATGTACTGCATGGCTCGCCTCCTCGCTTGGTTCAGCCTGTCATCCCCATGACGATCGGCGGCCCACCAAATCGACAACCTTCGCCGATCCGTGAGTACGACGGGCTAGTGTCGCACCTCATGAAGGTCTTGATTACCGGCGGAGCCGGATATATCGGAAGCACGATCGCGACGGCGCTCAAGGCGGCCGGCCACGAGCCGGTGATTCTCGATCATCTCGGGACGGGCCGCCGCGAATTCGTCGGCGACCGGTCGTTCTACGCCGCCGACATCGCCGATCGGGCCATGCTTCGCCGCATCGTCGACGAGCACCCCGACCTCGAGTGCACGATCCACTGCGCGGCTCGGATCGTCGTCCCCGAGAGCGTGGCCGAGCCGTACTCGTACTACCGCGACAACGTCGCCAAGTCGCTGGAGCTGTTCGACGAACTGACCGCGCTTGGCAAGACGCGGCTGGTGTTTTCGTCGACGGCGTCGCTGTACGCACCGAGCGAGACGTTCGAGGTCACCGAGGAGTCGCCGCTCGACCCGCAGTCACCGTACGCGAGGACCAAGCGAGTCATGGAGCAGGCGCTGACCGACATGTGCGCGGCGACGCCGCTGCGCGCGATCATCCTGCGCTACTTCAACCCGATCGGATCCGATCCGGACTTCCGCTCGGGCATCCAAGACACGCTGCCGAGCCACGCGCTCGGTCGCCTGGTGGCGGCCGCCCGCGGTGACATCGACGCCTTCGTCATCACCGGCACCGACCATCCCACGCGCGACGGCACCGGCATTCGCGACTACGTCCACGTGTGGGACCTCGCGCGGGCGCATGTGGCGGCGGTCGAGCGATTCGACTCGGTCCTCGAGACCGAGCAGGCCCTGAGCTCGATCATCAACATCGGCACGGGCAACGGCGTGACCGTACGCGAGCTGCTCGCGGCGTTCGAGCGCACGTACGGCCGGCCGGTGCCGACTCGCGAGGGGCCGCCGCGCCCGGGAGACGCCGTCGGGGCGTACGCCAACGTCGACAAGGCCGCCCGGCTGCTCGACTGGCGGGCCGAGCTCAGTCTCGACGACGCGATCGCAAGCGCGCTCGAGTGGGGCCAGCGCCGCGAGACTGTACTCGCGTGAGCCCGGCCGATCGTTCAGGCGACATTCAGACATCACACGCGACACTGGATCCATGAACAAGCGTACGAAGATCGTCATCGGAGCCGGAGCGGCCGTCCTCCTCGCCGGCGCCGGCACCGGCATCGCCGTCGCCACTGGGGCCGTTGACGACGACGGTACCGAGCAGTCCATCACCGGAGACGCCCTCAAGAAGGCGTCGGCCGCGGCTCTCGCCTACACCGGCGGCGGTGAGGTCACCGAGACCGAGGTCGGCGACGAGGAGAGCAAGTACGAGGTCGAGGTCACCCTCGATGACGGTAGCCAGGTCGACGTCCAACTCGACGCCAACTTCCACGTCGTGAGCAGCGAGGGCGACGACGACAGCGGCGGGGACGACGGCTAGGTCGACGGGTCGCCGACCACGCCCTCGAACAGCGGCGCGCTCGTCGGGTCGTGCAACACCACGAACGCGAACGGGTGGTCGGCGTCGAACGTCAGCTCCGGCGGCAGCGGCAGGCTCACGCTCATGGCGATGCCGGTCACCGCGGCCGCCTCGGTGCCCTCCTCGTCGACGGTGATGTCGGCCCGATGCATCACCTGGCTGATCTCGAGCGGCTGCTCTGCGATCCGGTCGAACTGCGCCTTGCCGGTGAACGCTCTCGGCATGCCCATCGCCGGCAGCACGTCGGTCAAGGGGGCATCAGTCTTGAAGTCCCACTTCGGCAGCGCGAGCTTTACCTGCTGTGACGTCGCGGATCTAGTCGCCTGCGACAGCACCTCCGGATCGAGCAGCGCGACTGGATTGTCGTGGCGATCGGGCAGCAGCACCCACATCGCGAGCTCGTCACCTTCGTACGGCAGCCGCAGCGCCGACCATCCGGGGCCACGAGCGTGGTCGAAGTACGCGGTCTGGTGCATGAACGGGACGCGCACCGACCCATCGGAGGCCCGACGAAACTCATCGTTGCGGGTCGCCTCCGCCGTGAACGGGCTGGCCCACTTGGCCTTGAGATAGATCGCGTTGGCGAGCACCAGCTGCGTCTCCGCCGGGAGCTGGTCGAAGAGGCGGTCGATCCGATCGCGAGTCTGCTCCTTGACCCACGCGTTGATCACGTCGGCGGCGTCTCCGGCGAAGTCGACCGCCCGCACGCCGGCCCCGAAATCGCGCGCCAACGCGTCCAAGAACGACTGTCGCAGAGCGAGGCCGTTCTGGAAGAACAGCGAGTTGGCCACCGAAAGCTCCGGCGCGCCCTTGCCGTCTGCCATCCACCTGCTGCTCAGGGAGTTGTACGCCCGTCCCGCGTCGTCGGCCGGGAAGCCGAACACGGAGTCGATCTGCTCGGCCGTCTCGCCCTCGGCCCCGGCGCGCAGCATCGCGAAGGCCACTCCGATGCTGGCCGGCGACACGACGCCGTTGAGGCCGTCGAGCAACTCGGGGTGCTCGGACAGCAGCCGATGTCCGAACTCCCGCAGGCCGACAGCGGCCTCCGACGCAGTCGCCGTCGCCGAAGCTCCCGGCTCCTCGCGTACGACGTCACTGCCGACCAGTCGCGGCATCGTCTGCTGGGTCACGGGATAACCCCTCTCCAACCTGTCATCGCTGCCAAGGCTACGGCGGAGGCTAGCGTGCGCTCGAGGATCTCATCGCCGACCACTGGCTCTAGCTCACGAGGCGGCGAGAGCCGTCAGCGCATGGCGTAGCTTCGCAAGCGAATCGGCGATCCATGGCAACTCCCGCGGGTCGTCGCTTCGCAATGCCGCCCAGCGCTCCTCGTCGGTGCGGCCGTAGAGCAGACTCGTCGCGACGCGAAACCGCCAGCCCATCGGATCGTCGCCGAAGGCCGACCCGGCGAGGACGCCGACGCCGTACTCGTCGAGGAGCAACTCGCTCAGGTCCACGT
>JBKOYM010000150.1:0-18132 GCA_046725375.1 Actinomycetota bacterium | reverse complement strand
AGTAGCGGGGGCGGGACTCGAACCCGCGACACCACGATTATGAGCCGTGTGCTCTGACCACCTGAGCTACCCCGCCACGGGAGGTGGCGCTACCAGTCTCCCAGAGCCCCAATACGGAATCGAACCGTAGACCTTCTCCTTACCATGGAGACGCTCTGCCGACTGAGCTATTGGGGCAAGCGACCTCAGAGGATACACAGGCCCCGGCCCGCCACGCCAAAGCGCCACCATGCGGTCGCCCGCGGGGTAGGTTTCACGTCATGTCACGTACGACCATGACGGTTACCCCAGAGCTGCACGACTACCTCGTCGCCCACAACCGGCCACCGCCGGACGAGATCCTCCTCGACCTCGCCGACGAGACGGCCGCGGCGCTTCCGGGTGAGGCCGGGATGCAGATCGCGCCCGAACAGGGAGCGTTCATGACATTGCTGACCAAGGTCGTCGGCGTCCGGTTCGCCGTCGAAGTCGGCACCTTCACGGGCTACTCGTCGCTGTGCGTCGCCCGCGGACTGGCGCCCGGCGGCCGGCTGCTGTGCTGCGACGTGAGCGAGGAGTTCACGTCCGTTGCCCGCCGCTACTGGGAGCGGGCCGGCCTCACCGACCGCATCGAGCTCCGGATCGCGCCGGCGATCGACACTCTGCGTGCCCTCCCCGCCGATCCGCCGATCGACCTGGCCTTCATCGATGCGGACAAGGAGGGGTACATCGACTACTGGGAGGAGATCGTGCCGCGAGTACGGACGGGCGGCGTCATCCTCGTCGACAACGTCTTCTCCAACGGACGCGTCCTCGCCGACGACCCCGGTACGACCGGCGCCGCGATCCAGCGCTTCAACGATCACGCGGCGGCCGACGACCGGATGGAGCTCGCCATGCTGCCGATCGCGGACGGGCTCAGCTTCGCTCGCAAGCTCTGACGGCGGCGCCGCGATTCTGGCCCGGGTGGCCCCGAACCAATAGGTTCGTGCCGGGGCCACCCCGGGGGCCAATGGAAGGAGGCGCGCATGGCCAACCCAGACTGGCCGGCGCTGGCCGGCACACTCGGCGGCGACCTGCTGACCCCCGATGTGCCCGACTACGAAGCGGTGCGTCGGCCCGCCATCCCCAACTTCCACGACGTACGCCCGCAGGCGATCGCTCGGTGCGCGACGCCCGCGGATGTGGCGGCGGCGATCGCGTTCGCGACCCAGCACGGTCTGCCGTTGGCGCCCCGCAGCGGCGGCCACTGCTTCGCCGGCAAGTCCTCGACCGACGGGATCGTGGTCGACGTCTCGCCGATGGACGCCGTGTCGGTGTCCGACGGGACCGTCACGGTCGGTGCGGGCACCCGACTCGGCGCGCTCTACGACGCCCTCGCAGCGCGCGAGGCCACGATCGCCGCGGGCTGCGGGCCGACCGTGGGAGTCGCGGGCCTCGTCCTCGGCGGCGGGCTCGGCATCCTCGGTCGCGCGTACGGTCTCACGTCGGACCGGCTCCTCAGCGCCGAGGTCGTGCTCGCCGACGGACGCGTGGTCCGATGCGACGACGAGCGGGAGGCAGACCTGTTCTGGGCCCTCCGGGGCGCCGGCGGGTGCCGCTTCGGCATCGTGACGTCGCTGGAGTTCGCCACCGTCGCCGCCCCACGCATGACCGGCTTCCATCTGCGCTGGCCGGCGACGTCGGCGACTGGGGTCGTCGACGCCTGGCAGCAATGGGCGCCGGACGGGCCCGACGGCCTGGCGGCGAGCCTGTTGATCCGGGCGACCGGTCCCGCGAGCGACGCGCCGACGGTCAACGTCTTCGGCTCCATACTGGGCGCGGAGGCCGACCTGACCCAGCTGATCGACGACCTCACGGCCCGCGCGGGCAGCGACCCCGAGTCGGCGCTGCTCCGCGAGGGCTCGCACCGCGACACCAAACGGCTCCTGGTCGACCTGTTTCCCGGCGAGGAGAGCGCCGATCACCTGCACAGCAAGTCGGAATTCTTCGCGCGGCCGCTGCCCGTCGAGTCGATCGAGACGCTGCTCCATCACCTCACCGAAGGTCGGCCCGACGGCGAGACGCGGACGCTCGACTTCATGCCATGGGCCGGCGCGTACAACCGGGTACGCCCCGACGCCACGGCCTTCCCGCATCGCGACGCCCGGTTCCTGCTCAAGCACGAGACCGTCGCTTTCCCGGCGCGGCGTGCCGAGGCACTCGGCTGGCTCACCGAGTCGTGGTCGATCGTCCACCCGTGGGGCACTGGCGGCGCGTACGTCAACTTCCCCGACTCGGACCTCGACGACTGGTCGCCCGCGTACCACGGGGTCAATCGCGAGCGGCTGCTCCGGGTCAAGGCGGCGTACGACCCCGACGACCGCTTCGGTCAGGCCGGCCGTTCGGGCCGATAGGCCACGTGGGTAGGGCATGCGGCCGGCGCTGCTCTGAGTCAGAGCCGCTCGGCGAGCAGTGCCACGACGTACGCCGGCCTGCGCGACCTGAGCGTTGCGATCGTGGACTCCCTCCTCGGTCATCATCGCGACGTGACGGAAGCACCAGGTGACCTGGGGTCGTAGTGCATTCGTCACGTCGCGGTGGAGCATGACGGCGGCGGGGGGCGCGGAACGGCTTCGGGCTCGCCTCCCTCCAGATTCTGCGCCGCATACGCGACATGTCGCCCGCGAGACCACACGTAATGGAGGGAGGCGAGAACGAGTCACAGCAAACCGGACAGCTTGCCGCTCGATCTAGCCGTCGACGACGAGCGTCTGTCCGGTGATGAGGTCGCTGGCCGGCGAGGCGAAGAACACGACCGCGCCGACAAGGTCTTCGGTCAGCTGAACCCGCGGGATCGCGCGTGCCGCATCGCAACCGCGTCGCCTCCGCCCTCGCTCAGGGTGCTGCCGGGAGCGACGCAGTTGACCGTGACGCCGACGAGGCCGACCTCGCGGCCCAGCGTCTTGCCGAACCCGATGACACCGGCGTTGGACGTGACGTCATGGATCCGGCTGGCTGAGCCCTTCAGCGCCGTGCCCGAGCTGATGTTGACGACCTTGCCGTATCCGCGCTCCTGCATGCCGGGCACGAACGCGCGTGCCATCAGCCAGCTACCCGTACTCGTGCATCGCTCCACCTCCATGAATTGGTCATAGGAGGTCTAGCGAACGAACGGGAGTCAGCCGCAGTAGGTGAGCGAAGTCCCTCGGGTGAGATGGCGAACCATCGCCGCTCGGGCGGCGTCGCGATCGCGCTCGGTCAGCGCTTCGAGGAGGGCGCGATGGTCCTCGACCGTACGATGATGCGCGTCGTCAAGCGGCTCGCGCGAGCGGAACGCGGCCATCCGCAAGGGGTCGCGAAACGACTCGGCCACCTGCGTCATTGCCCAGTTTTGCGATGCCGCCGCGAGTCGCGCGTGGAAGTCGCTGGCCAACTGGGGGTCGTAGCTGCCGTCGGCCATCGCCTGCTCGGCCCGCTCGCAGATGTCGCCCAGTGCCGCGAGGTCGTCGTCGGTCGCCCGCTTCGTCGCGAGGTCCAAGATGCCGAGCTCCATCACGAGCCGGTTCCGGCGACCTCCTCCGGGCTGATGTCGGACATCGCGAGTAGGTCGCTCAGCCGTTCGCCCAGGACATCGGCCGTCGGCGCCGTGACGAAGGCGCCGCCGGACATACCGACCTTGACCTCCATGAGTCCGCGCGTCTGCAGGATCCGGATCGCGTCGCGTACCGTCACGCGGCTGACACCGAACGCCTCGGCGAGCTGGCGCTCCGACGGCAACCGGTGTCCGACTTCGAGCTCACCCGACCGCAGCAGGTCGACGATCTGGTCGAGTCGACGATCTGCTGACTCGCCCGGCCCCCGGCGACCGGCGTCAGGAAGCTCGCGTCGCTACTCATTCGGCGGCGCCTCGTGCGGCCGATCTGCCCCGATGCAAGCGGGCGGCCGTCCGGCCGATGTGACGCTCCATCAACGCGTGCGCGGCCTCGACATCGCGCTCGCGGACCGCCTCGACGAGCTTGTGGTGCTCGCGGGCGCCCGGCTTACCCATCGTGGGCGCGACGTCACGGGCCCGCGCCAACGACATCAGCAGCGGCCCCTGGAAGGAGTCGACGATCAGCGCGATCGCCGTGTTGTGCGCCGACGCTGCGAGCCGGATGTGAAACTCCGCCGACAGCCGGACGTCGAAGTCGCCCTGCTTCAGAGCGGCGTCGGCCCGAGCGCAGATCTCTTCGAGCGCGGCCAGGTCTTCGTCGGTACGCCGCTCGCACACCAACGGAATGGCGCCCAGCTCGAAGATCATCCGGGCCTCGGTCACGTCTTCGGGCGAGGACGACGACAGCAGCAACATGTTGGCCAGACCCTCGCCGACGTAGTTGGGCGCCGGCGCGGTGACGAACGCACCACCGCGCGCACCGACCCGGATCTCGACCAGGCCGGTGGCCTCCAAGGTCCGCAATGCGTCCCGGACCGTGACCCGACTGACGCCGAGCCGTCCGGTCAGCTCCCGCTCGGACGGCAAGGCATCGCCGGGACGCAGCTGTCCCGAATGGATTGCTCCCTTGATCTGGCGTACGACGTCATCAGACGCCCGGCCGACCGACACCGGACGAAACATGCCGGTGTCGGCCTTACGGTTGCTTGACGTGGTCGCCATCTACTACTCCCGCGCTACAGGCAAATGGTCAGACATTCAGATGGTCTTTCCGACGGATGGTTCCACGAAAGGAGTCTATCGATGCAGTCACCACCGGGGCGCTTTCACCGGCGACCTCATACTCGTCACCGAACACGGATGGGTCGACCTCATGACCGACATCGGTGGCTACAAGCCTCGGATGAGTGTCGCGGCGTGACGGCCTCATCGTGACCCGATTGCCGCGTCCGCGAAGGCGGCCAGGGAGGGAAACTCCCAGTCGTACCCATAGGCGTCGGACGGCTCCGGCGTGGCACCCCAGCCGGGCCGGTCGTGTCGGCGGTTGATCCACACCGACCGCAACCCGATCTGACGCGCCGGCGCATGGTCGTGGAAGAGGCTCTGCGCCACGTGGACCAGTCGATCGCGAGGCACGTCCAGCTCGGCCAGCACCGTGTCGAGCCGGTGGAAGTGGTTCAGCGCCGGCTTGTAGGCGCCGACGTCCTCGGCCGTGATGATCGCGTCGAACTCGACACCTAGCCGCCGGTTGCTCCCGGCGAAGCCGGCCCGGTCAACATTGGACACGATGATCAGCCGATAGCGCGTCGCCAGCCGCTGGAGGGCCGCCGCCGAGTCCGGGAACGCCGGCCAGTCCGGCACCGACTCGCCGAGGCGGTCGGCCCAGTCGTCGCTTACCTCGTGGCCCAGCTCCGCGCCCGCGGCTTTGAACGATCGGGCCAGGACCTCCGGGTACGGCAGCGTCGGCATCTCCCGTTGGACGGCCGACTCGTGTGCCGCGTACGTGGTGAGCAGCTGCTCGACGCCGACGTCGATGCCTTCGGCCGCCGCCCAGGCCGTGAGTACGGCGCCGATGCCCGACTCCCAGTCGATGAGCGTGCCGTAGCAGTCGAAGCTCAGCGCCTCGAAGTCAGTCAGCTCCATCGGTTCCTCCCTCGCCGAGCGTGTCGAGCGCCTTGCCGACCCGATCCGGGATCGGCACCGGACGCCGCGACTCCTTGTCGACGTACACATGAACGAAGCGGCACACCGCCGAGGGCGTCCGGGCCCAACTGCCCGCCGTCCTCCTCGCGAAACGCAGCGAGCCGATAGATCACGCTGCTGCGGCCGCGATGCTCGACGCCGATGCCGATCTGCAACACATCGGGGAACGCGGTCTCCGAAAAGTACCGGCACGCCGTCTCCGCGACGACACCGATCGCCGGCAGCGTACGGATGTCGACGCCGGTCGCCTCGATGAGCCAGCCGTTGACGGCCGAGTCGAACAGGCTGTAGTAGACGACGTTGTTGAGATGGCCGTAGACGTCGTCGTCCATCCATCGGGTCGAGTGCACCCGAAACGCGGCGAAGTCGGCCGGCGAGACGTCGGCGGTGAGCGTGGTCATGGCAGCCCAGTCTTCCGGTTGCCGCCGGGCGGTCGTCGACCCGCCTCACGTCTGGTCGCTGACGTACCGCCAACGCTCTCCGCCGAATCCCAAGCATGGCCCAGCCGTCACATGACGCCTAACGCCAATGCTGTCAACATCACATTGATATTGTTGATCGATGTTCAACCTGGTCCATCTCAAGGTTCTGGCCGCGGTGGCGCGATACGGATCCGTGACCGAGGCGGCGAAGGAGCTGAACTACTCCCAGCCGTCGGTGAGTCACCACCTGTCCCGCCTCGAGGCAGCCACCGGGGTCAAGCTAATTCAGCGCGTCGGCCGCGGGATCAGGCTGACTCCCGAAGGTCAGCTACTGGCCAACCGCGCCAGCGAGATCGTCGGAAGGGTCGACGCCGCGAGCAACGAGCTCGCGGCCCAGGTCGGGCTGCAGTCCGGGCGGGTACGACTGGCCGCCAACCCCTCGGTGTTGAGCACGATCGTGCCGAGGGCGGCCGGCATGCTGGCCCAGAAGCATCCGGGACTCGAGCTGAGCCTGTTCGACCGGCATCCGGTCGAAGCCTTGCAGATGCTGCGGCGCGGCGAGATCGACGTCGCCCTTGTCTTCCGGTACGCCGACTCCCCGGTCGAGGACGAGGGCTTTCGCCTGGTCCATGTCGTCGACGACTCGATCTACCTCGTGAGTCAGCGACCGAACGACAGCATCGCGAACCATCGCCACTCGGCCTGGATCGGCGGCTGCGAGCGGTGCCAGGAGGAGTTGTTCACCGTTTGCCGCCGCGAAGGCTTCACCCCACGCATCGCGTCACACAGCGACGAGATCGTCGTCGTGCAAGCCCTCGTCGCCGCCGGCATCGGCGTCGCGACCATGCCCGGCCTTGCGCTCCAGGCCCATCGCCGGCCCGACATCCACACCACCGAGCTCACCAGCTCCCCCCGGCAAATCCACGCCGTCACGTACGGCGAGCCACCGGACCCGCCCGCCATCGCCGCCGTACTGGACGCCCTGGCCGAGACGGCCACGCCGGCGACGAAGCGCTAGTCGTCGGTTCGATTCTCGTATGCGTGGCCGGTCGGACAGTCCTTAAGGCGTGACGTCCGAGCTCGGACAGTCGCTGCCCTCGCCGGAGAAGATGAGGTGATTATTGAGCTGCGCAACGAGCTGCATCACGCGGTTCGCCTCCTCGATCAGGCTCTCAAGCGACTCTTGGGAGTACTCCACTCGGTCCTCGAAACGCTGAAGACGAACGGCAGTCGTGGGAGCCGACAGAACTAGATCATGCACGAAGCGGTTGCGGCGCTCCTGAAAAGCGGCGAATGTCGTCAGCGACGACTCGGCGAGTTGCTGGAAGTCCTTCGTGCCGTAGGGCTTCTCCCGCAACCGCTTTCGAGCCTGGTCGATCGTCGGGGCCGTGTTGCGTTTAGGTGCGACCGGTTGCTCGGTGAGGCGGGTGAGCAGCATGTTGATCGTGTCGTCCATGTTGGCGGCGACCTGGGTGGTGTACCCGATCGTCGACCAGATTTGCCCCAACATCTCGGGGTCACCGTAGAAGTGCATGTCGCCGGGAAGTTCGAAGCACAACCGTGCACGAGTCATGACGCAACGATGGCATGTGCTCGTCCTGAGACCGTTGGCCGCCGCTCGACGCCTAGGGATCGGTCGCGTCGACCTTGCGGATCGCCGCCTTTCGGACATCTCCCGGCGTCAGCTCACAAGCCAACACGGGCAGCTCCGCGTCTATGGATCGACACTGCTCAGAGTCGAGTACGTCGCAGGCGGCCACGACGTGCCTCGGCGACTAGCTCGCGTACTCGCTCTTGGATCATGTCCACAAACTAGCAGCGTCCACCGACAGTCTCGTCCCGAAAGCCCTTACACAGAAGGAGATTCTTCGAGGTGTCACAATCGGATGGCATGACTTTTCCCTGCCGCCCGACTACGACGCCGGCCCGGAGCGATGGGGGTCGTGGGAGTCGCCGCAAGACGTCCACGACATCGTGGCGCCCGAGTTGTCCCGCCCAGTGCTCGACGTGGGCTGTGGTAGGGCCGACTCGCCTCGCTCCTGCGCCCCGGCGTGTCCTGGATCGGCGTCGACAACTCGCCGGCGCAGCTGGTGGCCAACCCGTACCGGCCGGTGGTTCGCGCTGACATGCGGGCGCTGCCGTTCGGCGACGAGACGTTCGCCGAGGTGGTCCACCTGTGGTGCCTCTATCACCGGTTCCTCCATAGATCGAACCTGTGTTCGATAGTGGCGTACACTCGAGAGATGCACGAAGCGCCGCCACCACCCGACTGGAGCTTGTTCCAGAGGGTTCTCAACGAGCGGTGGCCGCTGCGAGACCGTCGCGGCGACGGACACGCACTGGGCATTCCGGACCAACCGCTCGGCATCGCCGTCGACGCGCGAGTCGTCTGGGAGCGTGATGGCGAGGAGATCGTCAGCGGTCGCGCCCACCGATGGATCAACGCCTACGTCTACGTCGCGTTCAGCGATCCACGCCTGCACGGTAGCGGCATATGGCTTCGCGCCAGCGACGTACACCGCCGCTAGCTACAGACCCATGTCCTTGGCGATGATCAGCTTCATCACCTCGGACGTGCCTCCGTAGATCCGGTTGACCCGATTGTCGGCGTAGAGGCGGGCGATCGGGTACTCGTTGATAAACCCATAACCCCCGTGCAGTTGCAGGCAGCGGTCGATCACACGATGCGCGGCCTCGGTGCAGAACAGCTTGGCCGAGGCCGCGTCCGCCGGTGTCAGCTCGCCGGCGTCATGGGCCTCGAGCGCTCGGTCGGCGACGGCCTGGGCGGCGTCGACCTCGGCCTGGCACGCCGCCAGCTCGAACTTGGTGTTCTGAAACGACGCAATCGGCTGGCCGAAGACCGTGCGGTCCTGTGTGTAGCGCTTCGCGAACCGCACCGCCGCGGCCGCCTGCGCATAAGCGTTGTACGCGATGCCGAGCCGCTCCTGCGGCAGGTTTTGCCCCAGGTACGAGAACCCCTCGTCGGCCTCGCCGAGCAGGTCGTCGACCGGGACCCTCACGTTGTCGAACGACAGCTCCGCCGTGTCCGAGGTCCGCAGCCCGAGCTTGTCGAGCTTGCGGCCGACCACGTACCCCTTGGACGCGGCGTCGACGACGAGCAGCGAGATGCCGTACCGCCGGTCGTCCTCCTTCGGCGGCGATGTCCGGGCGCACACGATGACCCGGTCGGCGTGCACGCCGCCGGTGATGAACGTCTTCGAGCCGTTGAGCACGTAGTGGCTGCCGTCGTCGGACAGCCGCGCCGTGGTCCGCATGCCGGCAAGGTCCGAGCCCGTCCCCGGCTCGGTCATCGCGATCGCGAACATCGTCTCGCCCGTCACGAACGTCGGCAGCCAGCGCCGCTTCTGCTCCTCGGTGCCGAGCCCCCGCAGGTACGGCAGGCACAGCGCCGCATGGACACCCGACCCGCCGAACGACACGGCCGTCCGGGCGACCTCCTCGTACTGGACCGCGTTGTACTTGAACGACTCGACTCCGGCCCCGCCGTACTCCTCCGGCACCTGGATGCCGAAGACACCGAGCTCGGCCAGCTTGTCATAGAACTCGCGAGGCACCTCACCGGCGTCGAACCACTCGCCGTAATGCGGCACCACCTCCGCCTCGATGAACGCGCGGAGCGTCCGGCGGAAGGACTCGTGGTCGTCGTCGAAGATCCTGCGGCGCACGGCGGGCGCTCCTTGTCGGTCGGGGGCGACCAGCGGTCAGGATAGGCGATTCCCCACCAACCCGACGGCAACACGTTGCATTTGGGTCACCGTGCGTTCGATTCCTTACCGGACCGTGCGAATCGGGGTCCGACGAGCTCTTGGGAGACCACGGTGTACCCGAACATCGCAGTCATCGGCAGCGGCTACCTCGGCACGACCCACGCGGCCGCGATGGCGGAGCTCGGCTTCGATGTCGTCGCTGTGGACGTCGATCCGGTCAAGATCGAACGACTCCGTCACGGCGATCCTCCGTTCTTCGAACCGCACCTGCGCGGTCTGCTGCGCACGCACACGGTCTCCGGTCGGCTCCGCTTCACTACCGACATGGGCGAGGCCGCGGCGTTCGGCGAGTGCTTCTTCCTGTGCGTTGGCACGCCGCAACAAGGCGACGGACTCACCGCCGACCTCCGGCAACTGCTCACGGCGGTACACGAGTTGGTGCCACGCCTCCGGCAGGATGCGCTCCTCGTCGGCAAGTCAACGGTGCCGGTCGGCACGGCCGGAGCACTCGCCGAGCTGGCCAGCCGACTCGCACCCGCGGGCGTCGAGGTCGAGATCGCCTGGAACCCGGAGTTCCTCCGGGAGGGCTGCGGCATCCAGGACACCTTGTCCCCAGACCGTCTGGTGCTCGGCGTTTCGTCGGCGGAGGCGGAGAAGGTGCTGCGGGAGGTCTACGCCCGGCTCCTCGAGGCCGGCGTACCACTCGTCGTCACCGACCTGGCCTCGGCCGAGCTGGTGAAGTGTGCCGCCAACGCCTTCCTGGCCACGAAGATCTCGTTCATCAACATGATCGCGGAGTTCGCCGAGGTCGCACGGGCCGATGTCCTGGCAGTGGCCGAAGCGCTCGGCTACGACAGCCGGATCGGGCATCGGGCCATGCATCCCGGGCTCGGATTCGGCGGCGGCTGCCTGCCGAAGGACCTTCGGGCGATGATCGCGCAGTCCGGCGAGTTGGGCGGAGAGGAGTCCACGGCGCTCCTGCGTTCGGTCGATCAGATCAACCTGCGGTGCCGGACTCGTACGGTCGAGGCCGCCATCGAGGAGTGCGGCGGCAGCGTTCTAGGTCGCCGGATCGGCGTACTCGGCGCCGCGTTCAAGCCGTTCACCGACGATGTACGCGACTCGCCCGCCCTCGACGTCGCGCGGAAACTGTGTCAGTCCGGCGCCATCGTGCGGGTGTACGACCCGGCGGCGGGCGACTCGGGGCGGCTCACGGCTCCGGAGCTGGAGTTCGCCGACACGGTCGAAGACGCGCTGCGAGAAGCCGACCTCGTGTTGCACCTGACGGAGTGGCCCGAGTTTCGCACGCTGGATCCCGACGCGATATGCCGGCTCGTCAACGAACCACGGCTCCTCGACGGGCGAAACACGTTGAACGCCGACCGATGGCGTACGGCCGGATGGAGCGTCCGGGCACTGGGTCGACCCAAAGCCGCGGCGTATGAAGCGCTCGTGCCGTGACCGACAAGCAGGTCTTGCGCCTCGTCGCCCTCGGAGACAGTGCGACGGTCGGGATCGGCGACCCCGTCACGCCCACCACCTGGCGTGGCTGGTCCCGACTGCTCGCCACCGAGCTGGCTCGCACACACCGTTTGTCCTACACGAACCTCGCGATCTCCGGCGCCACCGCCCGGACGCTACGAACCGACCAACTGCCGACGGCGCTGCGACAGCGTCCGCAGCTCGCCTCGGTCATCGTCGGAGTGAACGACACGATGCGCTCCAGCTGGGATCCCGGGCGCGTACGAGACGACATCCTCGGCTCGGTTGCCGCACTCACCGAGGCCGGTGCCTTGGTGATGACGCTGCGGTTTCACGACCACGGAAGCCTGCTGCGGCTGCCGGGCCTGATCCGCCGTCCCCTGCTCCGGCGGATCGAGACGGTCAACGCCGCCTACGATGCGGCGCAAGCCGACTACGGTGGCATTCGACTCGACCTGCGCGGCGAACCCGCGGTCAGAGAGCCTTCGTTCTGGAGCATCGATCGGCTGCATCCCAGCCAGCTGGGGCACCGCTGGCTGGCCCGTCAGTTCGCGCTGGCTCTGCAGTCCGAGGGCTACACGCTGGGCTGTCCCCCGGCCGAAGCGTACGAGGCCCCTGCGCGCTGGCGCGAATACTGGTGGCTCGTCTCCGAAGGCGTGCCCTGGTTGTGCCGACGCTCGAACGATCTGGTGCCCTGGGCGCTCCGCATGACCGCCGCCGAGGCAATCGCTCAGACCCGGCGCGCTCCCGCTCGCATAGCGGACATGCGACACGCCCCAGCAGGCCATCGGGGCATCACCGTGGGTTAACTCGGCATCGTCATGGTGAACGCGTGCGCATCGCGATCGTCGCCGAGTCGTTCCTCCCGCAGGTGAACGGCGTGTCGAACACCGTGCGGCATCTGACCGAACAGCTGTCCGGCGCTGGCCACAAGCTGATGGTGATCGCGCCCGGCCACGGCAGCCTCCGGCATGCGGGCAGCCCGGTGGTGCGCGTACGCAGCGTCCCGCTCCCCTGGTATCGGGACCTCCCCATCGGCCTTCCCACACCCGCGATCGCCCACACACTCGAGGGATTCGCGCCGGACATCGTGCACCTGGCGGCGCCGGCCGTCCTCGGAGCGGCCGGGCTGCGGGCGGCGAAGCGCCTCGGACTGGCGACCGTGGCCGTGTTTCAGACTGACCTGGTGGCCTTCGCCCGACAGTACGGCGTGCGCGCCGAGCCGGTGCTGTGGGCCTGGCTCCGGCACCTGCACGGTCGAGCCGGCCGTACTCTGGCGCCGTCCACCGCCGCCGTCGAACGCCTCCGCACCTTCGGCATTCCCCGCGTGCACCGCTGGGGCCGAGGCGTGAATCTGGATCTGTTCGACCCCGGCCGGCGGGACGAGACGCTCCGACGCGAGTTGGCGCCCCGCGGCGAGGTCATCGTGGGCTACGTCGGTCGGGTCGCCTCTGAGAAGGGGGTGCACCGGCTCACGGACCTGACGGACTTGCCGGGTAGCCGACTAGTCGTCGTCGGCGACGGACCGGAGCTGCCGGCGCTGCGACGCCGACTGCCCGACGCCCATTTCACTGGCATGCTGCACGGCGACGAGCTCGCCCGGACATTTGCGTCGCTGGACGTGTTCGTGCACACCGGCGTCCATGAGACCTTCTGTCAGACCGTGCAGGAGGCGCAGGCCAGCGGCGTGACGCCGATCGCGCCGGCGGTGGGTGGGCCACTCGATCTCATCGCGCATCGCGAGACCGGGATGCTCTACCGGCCGGACGAGCCGGAGGCGTTGCGTTGCACGGTGCTGGCCGCCGTCCGCGACGCCGAGCTGCGAGGCCGGCTCTCGTCGGCGGCTCGCGCCAACGTCGCGCAACGCACGTGGGCCAACGTGGCGGAGGAACTGGTCAGTCGCCACTACGCCGCGGTGTTGCCGGCCCAGAGACAGGCAGCCTGACCCGATGCTTCGGATCGCCCAGGTCGCGAACTTCATCGGCCCGTGTTCTGGCGGCATGCGGACCGCGGTGAACGCGCTCGGAGCCCGCTACGCGGCGTCCGGCGTACAGCGGCTGCTGATCTCGCCCGGCCCGAAGGACGCGGTCGAGCGTACGCCGTCCGGCATCAACGTCCGGCTGCGCGCACCGCAGGTGTCAGCGGGCGGCTACCGCATGATCCTGGAGCCGTGGCGGGTGCTGAAGGTCCTCGAGCACTTTCGGCCCACGTCGGTCGAGATCTCGGACAAGAGCACGCTGCTGCCGGTCGCTCGCTGGGCGAAGCGCTCGGGCCTGGGCTGCGTCCAGTTCTCGCACGAACGCCTCGACGCCATGCTGGCGCTGCGGATGGGCATCAGCGGCGGTACGAGCACCGGCATCAGCGCGGGTGTCAGCGCATTGCACCGCATCGCGTCGCGGATGTTCGACGCCATCGTGGTCACGTCTCGCTACGCAGCCGGGGAGTTCCCCGACGTGGCCGCTCGGCGGCTGCGGTACATCCCGTTGGGCGTCGATCTCACGGTCTTCCAGCCTCGCTTCGAACCGCCGGCCAGCGACGGCGTACTCCGCCTCGTGCACGCGGGCCGACTCTCGCGGGAGAAGAGCCCCGACCTCGCGGTGGCCACGGCGGTCGAGTTGCACCGGCGCGGCGTCCCGGTTCAGATGGACGTCTACGGGCAAGGGCCGATGTTCGGCAAGCTCCAGACGCTGGCGGCGAACGCACCGGTGACCTTCCACGGGTACGTCGGGGACCGGCAGGTGCTCGCGCACCACTTGGCGACCGCCGACGTCGCGCTCTCGGTCTGTCCGGGCGAGACGTTCGGCCTCGCGATCCTGGAGGCACTCGCCTCCGGGACGCCGGTGGTCACGGCCGATCGGGGCGGCGGCCGCGAACTGATGACCGAGGCGTCCGGCGCGTGGGCTCCACCAGAGCCTCATGCCCTGGCCGACGCTGTCCTCGACCTCGCGCGGCGCGACAGACTGGCCACCCGGATCGCCGCTCGACAACGGGCCGAGCACTTCGACTGGGCTGTGACCGCCTCGTCGATGCTGCGACTGCATCACGAGGTCACCGCCGCGGTGAGGCGACCGGCCCGGTAGCCACCGTGCACAAGCCGCGAGACATCGCGATCGCGGGTGCCTTTGTCTCAGCGGGCACGATCGCCCTCATGACGTGGCAGGTGATCACGCGGGGTCCGTTCATCGCGTGGGACTGGCCGGTTCACGAGTACGTCGATCCACGCGTGCCCGACGGATGGGCGCTGATCGCGCTCGACGAGGTCTCGAACATCGGTGGGCAGCGGCAGTTCACCGTGCCCATCCTCGTCGGCGTCGGCGTGTGGATCGCGTACCGGCAACGCCGATTTCGCCCACTCGCCGCCATCGTCGCGGGGCTCGCCACGATCTTCTTCGTCGGCTACGGCATCAAGCTCGGCCTGGCTCGGACGCCTCCCGCCGACGGCATCGACATGCTGCACGGCGACGGACAGGCGTTCCCCTCCGGCCACACCGCCAACGCCGCGTTCACCTGGTTCTTCTTGGTCGTGGTGCTGTTCGGCTCGCGGGGGCTCAAACCCGACCGCGCCCGTTTCCGGCTGTGGCTCCCGATCGCCGTCGTGTGGATGCTGGTCGCCAGCGCCCTGATGGTGGCCCTGGACTACCACTGGCTCAGCGACATCCCCGGCGGTTGGGCCCTCGGCGCGCTGGCGGCGGCGGTCGCCTCCGGGGTTCTTTACGCATCGCTCCCGGGCCCCTACCGATCGGCTTGTAGGCTCGCCAAACGTGCAGCTCCCCGGTGATTCGGTAATCCTTCGCACCGCGACCGCATCCGACGTCGCGGCGCTTGCCCGTATCCGGTCGACACCCGAGGTACGGCGCCGATGGCGTGGCGACAACGACATGGCCGCCGAGATCCGACGGGACCTCGACGACCCGGAGCTCCAGACGTACGCGATCCTGCTCGACGATCGCGTCGTGGGCGCGATCCAGTGGAGCGCGGAGGAGGACCCGGACTATCGGCACGCGCAGATCGACATCTACATCGACCCAGCGGTCCATGGCCAAGGCGTCTGCACCGATGCCGTTCGTACCCTGGCCCGGCATCTGATCGACGACTACGGCCATCACCGGATCACGATCGACCCGGCCGCCGACAACGTCGCCGCGATCCGCTGCTACGAGAAGGTGGGCTTCCGACCGGTCGGCATCATGCGACAGTACGAGCGAGACGCCGACGGCACCTGGCGCGATGGCCTGCTGATGGACCTGCTAGCCGACGAGCTCAATCCGGCGTGACCCGTTGCAGGAGCGCGTCGAGGGATTCGCGGAGTGCCGAGGCGTTGGACTCGTCGAACCAGGTTCGGCGTATCTGCTCGTTGAGGCCGCCCGGGGTCTCGTGGTGGGCGGCGAGCTCCGCGAGCGATCGTGAGTGATCGGCGAGCGCATCGCTGAGACCCATGAACATACCCCGGACGTAGCGGTCCGCTACTGCGGGATCCACCCCGTGGCGTCCGGCCCAGTCGGCGATCGTCGCGAGATAGTGCACCTGGGTGGCGAGTGTGCCGGTGATGGCGGACAGGGCGGCGAACGCGGCGCTGTCGTTCACCTCGAGGGCGCCGCCGAGCCGGTCGAACAGCGCCGCCACCTCGGGATGCGACGGGTAGATGACGGTCACGGAGTCGCGGCGGCGCACCGCGGGCAGCGGGATCGCGCGCACGACAGTGACGTCGCGGCCCAGCACGGCATGCAGTTCGTCGTGGTCCACCCCGGCCAAGGCGCTGACGACGATCGTGCCGGGCGCGAGCCGTACGTCGTCGAGCGCGTCGTGCAGAGAACCCGGACGCACCGAGAGGATGACCGTCGATGCGCTGTCGGCGACCTCCTGATTGCTCGCGCCCACCCGCACGCTCGGATAGCGGCCGGCAAGGTCAGCCGACACAGCCGCGCCGCGTGGCGACAGGACGACCGCCGGCGCGGCATTACCGTCGGCGCACAGCCCCTCAACGATGGCGCGGGCGATCTCGCCGACGCCGATGATTCCGATCGCTTCGGTCATGGTGCAATTGTTGTCTGTTCAACGACCCAGTGCGACAATCGGAACGACTCTGAGGAGGTCCAGTCATGGCCCAGCCAGAGGGAGCCGAGCTCGAGGCTATCCGTGCCCGACGCGAGGAGCTACGCAAGACGTACCTGCGCGATCTGGGCGATCGCCCTGCCTCGACGGCTCGGGGACTGCATCACCTGGCCCTGATCTGCCGCGACGTCGAAGAGACGATTCGCTTCTACCAGGATGTCTTGGGGTTCCCCCTGGTCGAACTGGTCGAAAACCGTGACTATCGGGGGTCGTCGCACTTCTTCTTCGATATCGGCAACCACAACCTCCTCGGATTCTTCGACTTCCCGGGGCACGACCACCCGGCGTTCGAAGAGACCATCGGCAACGTCCAACACATCGCGATCTCCGTCGGCGAGGAGCAGTTCAACGCCGCGAAACAGAAGTTCGAGGAGATCGGACTCGAATACCTCGGCCCGGACCGCGGAGTCGACAACAGCCTCTACTTCAGGGACCCCAACGGCACCGGTATCGAGCTTTACTGCGAACGCATCGGCGTCTTCGAGGGAGACGTGCTCGTCCCCGACGCGGCGAACTGAGCAGGCTCCACGAGGAGGCGCCCCAACCATCGGGCAACGAAGGAGCCTGCGATGAGCGAGTGGAACTTCTTTGATCCGCGTAGCAAGAACAATTTGCTCCGGACCGTCAAGCACGAGGCCAACAAGATGTTCGCCCTGGCCGAGCCGTCGGAGGGGTGGGAAGCACCGACTGGCGCCGGCCACTGGCAGGTACGAGACGTCGTCGGCCATCTGGTCGACACGACCGAGTCGTACTTCGTCGCCTTCGACGCCGCGCGCGGACGCAGCGAGGCCGCGGAGCCGCTGGGACTGGTCGGGATGGCCAAGCACGTCGACGACGGCGCGCAAGCGTTTCGCGGCACCCCGCAGGCCGAGCTTCTGTTCCGGCTGCGCGGCGACTTCGACCGGATGCTCGGCATGCTCGACGACCTCAGCGAGGACGAGTGGAGCAACTTCCAGGTGCCGCACAAGTACATGGGCCCGCTGCCCGTGCCGTTCTACGCGATATTCCAGCTGGTCGACTACGCCATGCACGGTTGGGACATCCGCGAGGGATCGGGACGGGCGCATGCCATGTCCGCGGAGGCCGCCGACCTGCTGGTGCCGCTCGGCTTCATCCTCTGGCAGGCCACCGCGCAGTGCCAGCCCGACGACGAGGCCTACTCCGTCGGCGTTCGGATCAGCACCGGCCACAACGCCGGTGAGACCCGGCTCGATGTCTCGCCCGACGGTGTGGCCTACGAGTCGGCGAGCCTCGACGACGTACCGGCGGTGATCGAGTTCGATCCGGCCAGCTTCATCCTGACCGCGTACGGCCGGACCAACGCCGGCACCGTACGTGGAGACACCGCCCTGGCCGAGCGCTTCCTGAACCTCTGCTTCCGGATCTAGATACCCGGTCGCGCTGAGTCGAGGCTGTCGGTGGTCGATGCCACACTTCGTGGGTGACGAATGATGCGTTCAGCGCCGGTCGAGCATTCCTCAACCGTGAGGGACGCTTGATCGAGCGTCGCCTGGCCGACGTGTTGTTCGACGGCGCCGATCCCAGGGGCGCCGTCGCCGCCGTCCGCGGTTACCAAAACGCCGATGGGGGGTTCGGTCACGGACTCGAACCTGACAAGCGCTGTCCGGACAGCCTTCCCATCGACGTGGAGCGGGCCTTCGACGTTCTGCTCTCGGCCAGCGAGAGCGAGCGGGACGCGGAGAGGTGTGGCGACCTCGGTGACAGCGAGCTGGTCCAGGACGCCTGCGACTGGCTGAGCTCGGTGGCGCAGCCCGATGGTGCTGTGCCGCTG
>JBKOYM010000188.1:0-19703 GCA_046725375.1 Actinomycetota bacterium | reverse complement strand
GATGCGGGGACCCGGCTGGACTCCGGGATCGTTCGCGGCGGAGTCGGCGATGGACGAGCTCGCCGAGGCGTGCGACGTCGACCCGGTCGAGCTGCGCATCCGCAACGACGCGCCGGTCCACCCGGCTGATGGCCGGCGCTTTAGCAGCCGCAGCCTTGTCGAGTGCCTCCGCGAAGGGGCCGAGCGGTTCGGCTGGGCGGGCCGCGATCCGCGTCCGGGAGCGGGGCGCGACGGGCGATGGCTGGTTGGCAGCGGGGTGGCGTCGTCGATCCATCCGGCCAGCGCCGCGCCGTCGACGGCGTCGGTGACCGTGGAGGTTGACGGGCGGTTCACCGTCCGGATCGCTGCATCCGACATCGGCACGGGCGCGCGCACCGCGTTGACCCAGGTAGCGGCCGACGAGCTCGGCGTGCCCATGGACCGGGTCGACGTGCGCATCGGCGACAGTGACTTCGGCCCGGCGATGGTCGCCGGTGGATCGATGGGGCTCGCCTCGTGGACGTGGGCGATCGTCAACGTCTGCCGCAAGCTCGGGCCGTCACCGGCGCCCGGTGAGTCGGTCACGGCGAGCACCCGCGACATCATCTCGGAGCGACGTCGGTTGCCGCGGTATGCCTTCGGCGCCCAGTTCGCCGAGGTGGGCGCCGACCTCGATACGGGGGAGGTGCGAGTACGCCGGCTGCTCGGCGTCTTCGGCATCGGGCGCGTGATCAACCCGCGTACGGTCCAGTCGCAGCTGATCGGCGGCATGACGATGGGGCTGTCGATGGCGTTGCACGAGGAGGCGTACATGGAGCCCCGTTTCGGCGACTACGCCAATCACGACTTCGCGGGCTACCACATCGCGACGCATGCGGACGTGCCGGCGATCGAGGCATCCTGGGTCGACGAGAGCGACGAAGAGCTCGGTCCGCTCGGCGTCAAGGGCGTGGGTGAGATCGGTACCGTCGGCACCGCCGCGGCGATCGCCAACGCGGTCTGGCACGCCACCGGCATCCGGCAGCGCCACCTCCCGATCCGGCCGGACCGCGTCCTGCGCTGGTGACGGCCTCAGCCGAGCGCTCAGCCCTCCAGGGTGCGCTCCCAGAAGATCTCGTCGCGCCACTCGCCCCGCATGGAGATGTGGTCGTGGGCGATCCCCCAGGAGCGAAAGCCGTTGTTGCGCAGGACAGCCTGTGACGCCAGATTGTCGACCTGCGTGTGCGCCTCGGCCCGATGCAGCTCGAGGTCGTCGGCCATCACGCGCAGCGCCAGGCCGACCGCGCGGGTCGCATGTCCCTTCCCATGATGTGTCGTCGCGATCCAGTAGCCGAGGAACCCCTTTGCGAAACGGGCCCCGAACGATCGTGCTCACGGTCACCTGCCCGATGACCTCGCCATCTGCGAGCACGACGCCTGGCCACCGGTCGCCGCGACGATGGTCGGACAGCAGCTCGTCGACCCTGCGGCGCTGACCCTCGACGGAGTAGAAGTCGTCCGGCTGGGCCGGCTCCCATGGCGCGAACGCCGCGGCGTCCCGGATTCGGTGTACGGCGAGCGCGTCGGCGTCGTCGGGCTCGATCAGGCGGGTCTCGGTGGTCGACACGGTCATGGCGGTGATCGTACGCAGCGATCCCACTTGTCAGGGGCACATGGCGCCAGGACGCGACATGCGTCTGACAACTTCGCGGGAGAGTCAGACGATGCCGGCGGCGCGGGCCGGTTCGGCGTACGCGAGCGCGAGGGAGTCGATCGTCTCGTGGGCGTTGAGCCCGCTCGGATTGGGCACCGCCCACACCTCGGCGCCGGCGAGCGACTCGGGTTGGCGGCCGAGCGTGGCCTTCGGGCGGGTGAAGGCCACGCGGTACGCGGTCACACCCGCGACGGCGACGACCAGCGGCCGTACTCGCGCCACCAGCGACTCGAGCCGCACCGCGCCGGCGCGAATGTCGGCGTTGGACAGCTCGGAGGCTCGCGCCGTCGCATGCTTGACGAGGTTGGTGATCCCGATGCCGCGGGCGACGAGGTACGCCCGGTCGTCGTCGGTCATGCCGGCTGACGGGTCGATGCGTCGGTCGATGACGCCGGCCCTGTGCAGCGCTGGGTAGAACCGATTGACCGGGTGCGCGAAGTGCGTCTGCGTCGCGGCCGTCCACAGTCCCGGATTGATGCCGACGAAGAGCAGTCGTACGTCGGGGCCGAGCAGGTCGGGGACCGCGGCGCCGCGAAACGACTCGAGCTCGGCGCGGGTGAATCGGGCCACGGATCCACAGCCTCTCACGGGCCGCGGCTTATCCACAGATCGCGGCGTGTGACCAATGTGTTGGGGCGCGGCTCGCCAGTCTTGCGTGTCGAGAGTGTGCCGTATCCCGTGCGCCACCGCGGCGCGGCGGCCCGAGAGAGCGAGGAATCCCATGGTCAAGCTGCGATTGGTGACCGACGACGACATCCCCGGGCCGCCGGCGATGCCGTACCCGTCGGAGTGCCTGGCATGTTTCATCGACCGCATGACCCGGGCGCACGGCTGCTCCAACCGACTGACCTGGGCGTCGCTGTGGCGCGACCAGCAGGCGCCGCGAGCCACCGCCTTGGAGCGGCGTCTCGAGTCCCGGGGCGGCTTCTGCGACTGCGAGGTCCTGATGAACGTCTACGCCCGGACCGAGTGGGTCGGTGACAACCCCGACGCTGACGCCGATGCCGAGCCACCGGGATGCGTCGGCGTCCGCAAGGGGTCGACGCAGCCCTGCATGCGATGGATCACGGCACGGCTGTGATCAGGCGCTCCGGGGCAAGATGAGGTCGTCGGCGGCGAAGACCCGCACCGCCTCGTCGGTCGCGAGATGGATCGGTTGCAGCCGCACCTCGCCCCGGGTCGCCTCGGCCGCCAGTGCTCGCGCCCAGGCGCGGTCGTCGTCGGTCATGGTGGCGGAGCCCGGGCGCGAGAGCAGGAACGCCACCGACCCCGCCGGATCGAACACCTCGTCGAGTACGCGGCGACAGATCGCGATCAGGTTGGCGGCCAGCGGCGCGATTGGTTGGGGCGGGAGGTCGTCGACCTGATGCAGGTGCGGCGCCATCCAACCGTCAGCGGTGAGGAAGCCGAACCACAGCAGGCGTTGGGAGAAGCCGAGCTCGCCCATGAGAGCCCGCCAGTGACGATGCATGTCTTGCGGACTGTGGATCGGCGGCATCTGGTCCGGTGGGAGCAAGGGCGGTATTTCGTCGTCCATGCCAAGGACCGTAGGTCCGCCGAGGGCGCCGAAACGGGTTGTCCACAGGCCCGATCGGATGCTCGAAACACGAGTACGCGGTGCGCCTAACCCGCGATGCGGTGCAGCCGATCGTTGCTCTCAGCCGTCGACGTCGACGCCAGCCGGCGCATCGGCCGCGACCGACGGTAGACCGACGGCGTCAGCAGCACGGCCACCGCGGCTACCAGGACCGCGGTCGACGCGAAGGGATGGTCGCCCATCGTTTTCCACCAGGGGTCGGCGGCCTCGGTCGCGAGCAATCCGCCGATGCCGACCAGGCCGGCGCTCAGGTACGTCCGCCATGGAGTCGGCTCGAGATCGGTCACCATCGCGTACCCGACATAGATGGCCAGCCCGATGCTGATGAACACGCTCCCGAGCGCCGGCTGTTGTGCGGTCGGAGCGGCCAGCAGTGCGACTCCGACGGCCCACGTCCCGATGGCGGCGGTGCGCAACGCCATCGACGTCAGGCGGACGTCGCGGATGATGTGGTTGAGCGCGGAACCGGCCACGCGGCGCTCGTCGAGGCGGATGAGGAGGCCGCCGCCGCCCCACCAGACAAAGACCGCGCCGAGAACGAGAGGAGTGAGATCTGCCAGAAGTGTCACCATCAGCCCGCCTCACATACGACCGTCCAACCGGATGTGTCGGTACGGGGGACAGCCGCGTACGGCAAAGATGGCCATGCTGGACTCCCTATGTTCTCGGTGACAGGCCAACCCGAGACCCAGCAGCAGGCTCGCCCGATTTGGACTGAACCGTCAAGATCGGCATCACGCAATGTAGCCGGTTTTTACCGCTTGTTTGCGCAAGTCGCACCCTGGCCGGTTGGCGGAGGGCGGCCGTCGAATGGTGAAACCGTTCGCCAGTATCGTGAGCCGGTCGCCGGAACCATGAGGAGAGGGTCGGCATGAGCATGCGCCGGTTGGCGCTGTGTCTGGTCGTTGTCGCATCGTTGGCTGGGTGTGGCACCGCTGCCGACCTGGCCAGGACACGAGCGGCTTCCGACCACCGCGATCAAGCGGGGTCGTCGCCCACCGAGTCCGAGCCGACGGCGCCGACCGAGACCCCGCCGACGACGGCGCCGACCGAGGAGCCAGGCGAGCGACCCGCCAAGCAGTTGCCGCACGACGTCGGTCCGGTCACCTACTTCTCCAGCCCGTCACGCAATATCGGCTGCCTGATCACGGAGTCGTCGGTGCGCTGCGACATCGAGCAGAAGTCCTACAAGGAGCCGCGGCGTCCGGCGTCGTGTCAGCTCGACTATGGCCAGGCGATCGTGGTCACTCGCGACGACAGCGAGGCAAGCTTCATATGCGCCGGCGACACCGTCCTGGGTGCCAAGAAGGTGCTGAGCTATCACACATCGACGGAGGTGGGCGACTTCGGCTGTACGAGTCGTGAAACCGGCATGACCTGCTACAACCTCCGTACGCGGCACGGATTCACCGTCTCCCGCGAGTACGTCGGCCTCTTCTAGCCCGCGTCGCCATAGCACGCGTACGTGGGGCACGCTGCATGGCGCCGACCCCATGCGTCGACCCCATGCAGCGTGCCGACGCGCCATGCAGCGCGACGTGAGCACGCCCGCCGTCACGCGACGTCGCGCCGGCGCATCGTCCACGCGGCGACCACGGCAGCGACGACGAGGTAGCACGCCAGCGTTACGAGTGCCCGTCCTTCGCCGACCGCGTCGGTGACTCCTGGCGCCGGTTCGATCGGTCGGTCGACCAGGACCGAGTTGATCAGCGACCCCGCATTGACCCCGGGCAGCACGTCACGCAGCGGCTCCAATGCGTCGAGGACCGACGTGGCCATGGCCGACACCAGGTTTTCGACGCCGAGCACCCACACGACGCCCAGGCCGATCGGCAGGGCGACGCCGCGCAGCAGTACACCGAGCGCGGCGCCGAGGACGGCCCACGTCATGAGGATCAGCCAGCCGTACCCGTAGCCCTGCACCAGATTCATCGGTCCGGGCCAGTCCATCGCCTGGTCTTCGGCGAGCGCGATGCCCATGGACGCGATTGCGCCGAGTCCGAACATCGCCACCAGCCCGACCGCGATCGCGACCGCCAGCGCTGTCAGCTGGCCGACCAGCACCGAGCCGCGTCCGGCCCGCTGGGTCAGCATCGTCTTGACCGTGCCCCAGCCGTACTCGCCGCCGAACATCAGCGCTCCGAGGACGAGCGCCAATGCGCCCGCGAAGACGGCGAAGCCGCTGATGGTATTGGCGACCAGCTGATCGGGCAGCGTGGCCGCGAGCGACTGCTGCGGCGTCGCGCCGTCGGCCATGCCGCCGCTGTCGCCGCTGGTGTACGACAGGTACGGCACGACGTAGGCGAACACGAGGTTGAGTACCGCGGCGACGGCGAGCAACACCCACGCGGCCGGTCGGCGGACCAGCTTGAGCAGCTCGGCGGCGGTTGTGTCGATCACGGGACTAGACATGATTCAGCTCCGGGGACTGAGTGATCTCGAAGAAGACGTCCTCCAGCTCGCGTTCGGCGCGCCGGAGCTCGGTGACGGCGACCCCGGCCTCGACCAGGGCCCGGTTGACCAACGCGGTGTGTTGCTCATCCACGTGGACCTGTAGCAACCCGTCGCGCCGGTGTACCTCGCGTACCTGCGGCATCGCGGCGAGCCGGTCGCGGGCGACGTCGGACGGTGTGGCCACGACGATCAGCTCGGCCTCGCCGCGCAGCTCGTCGACGGTGCCCTCGGTCACGATCCGGCCGTTGTTGATCACCGCGACCCGATCGCAGATCTGCTGCACCTCGCCGAGCAGGTGGCTCGACAGCAGGACGGTGCGTCCTTCGGTGCCGAGCTCACGGATTAGCCGGCGCATGTCGCGCATGCCCGCCGGGTCGAGTCCGTTGGTCGGCTCGTCGAGCACGATCAGCTCGGGGTCCTTGAGCAGGGCGGCCGCGACGCCGAGGCGCTGCTTCATGCCGAGGGAGTACGTCGCGAACTTGTCGTCGGCGCGTTCGGAGAGGTCGACCGTACGCAGCACGGCACCGACCCGCTCGTCGATCAGCGCCGACGGCACCCCGCCGTACCTCGCGACGACCCGCAGGTTGTGCCGCCCCGACAGGTACGGGTAAAACGCCGGTCCCTCGATCAGGGCGCCGACTCGCGCCAGCGCCGCCGGCGTACCGGGCCGCTGGCCCAGCACGCCGACGTCGCCGGACGTCGGGGCGATCAGACCCAGCAGCATGCGCAGGGTCGTGGTCTTGCCGGCGCCGTTGGGCCCGAGGAACCCGTACACCTCGCCGCGCCGCACGGTCATGCTGATCCGGTCGACGGCGACGATGTGCTCGCCGTACCGCTTGGTCAGCTCGCGTACCTCGACAACGGTGTCGGAGGGGTTCATCGACCTTGCTCCTTGAGCACGGCCAGCTTCTCGCGGTACTCCTGCTCGTCGATTTCGCCGTTGGCGTAGCGCTCGGCGAGGCGGGCCTCACCGGACCGGACGCCGTGACGAGCCCAGTGCCGCCGACGCAGGATCACGACGGTCGTGATGATGGCGCCGACGATCAGCAGCCAGGTGAGGGGGAAGATCGGCCACCACGCGCCGGGGCCGTCCCAGTCGTCGTGCGCGACGACGGTTGATGTGGAGAGCGTTTCGATTGACATGGTGTGCTCCTGACGAGGGTTTGGCCTGACACGTCGATCGTCGTCTCGGAGCGGCGGGAACACATCGGCCTGGCGGATGCACTTGAAGTACGCCCGGCGGCGTACGCACGCGGCGGCGGGATCCGTCGTACGCTTCCTCTATGGGGGCGCCGATGGCACGACGAAAGCGTCGATCCCGGCGAGGTGTTGTGGTGCTGGCCGCTGCCCTCGCCCTCTCGGCCGCCGCCTGCTCGGACGCCGATCAAACACCCGCCGGCGATGGGGAACCAATGCGGGAGCCCGGTGCGGCATGCGTCGCGAGTACGCCGAGCCGACAGCTGCGTCCGGGGGAGCCGTGTCCGATCACGGCCCCGACGGAGGCCGACAAGCTCCCACCCGTTCTCGCCGAGGGGTACGGCTCGAACGAGCGATGGTACGGCCAGGACGACCTGTGGGTGTCGCTGCCACGGGTGCAGGCGATCGCGCCGGTGAGGGGTCGCTACAGCATCAAGTTCGTGACGGTCACGCTTCGAGACGGACAGCTCACGTCCGAGTTCGGGCCGCCGGAGCTGCGGGTTCGGCGACTCGACGGACGTGGCACAGCCCAGGCGGGGTTCGGGGGCTATGCGACGACCGGCGAATACGATGATCCGTTCCGGTTTTGGCCGACGGGGATCGACTTCTCCGACCCCGGCTGCTGGCTGGTCACCGGCACGGTGGGCGAAACGACGATCGAGTTCGTCCTGCGGGTGGAGGGGCGCCCGGCCGCGTCCTGACACGGGGCAATCTCGAGCCCACCCTGGCGACATTGCGCCACTCGGCAGAGCGGGAGGGGCCCTCGGGTTCCTCCCGCCCACCTGCGGCACAAACCGAGCGTGGGGAGGACCCTCGACGGTCGGTTGGTGCCGCGTGCGGTACGCCGGCAACGCGAGTGCCCTGGCATCAGGCGGAGCGGGGCATGTTGGCAGTCGGTCCGGCGGAGGGGGCACGCGAGCGGGTCGGGGGAGGCTGGCGGGCAAGTGCCGGAGCAGGGGCGCTGGCGCTGGCGGGCCGGGGCAACGCCGGCGGGTCCGTGCACGCGAGCGGGTCAGGGCAGGCGCGTCCGATCTGTCGGGTTCACGCCTGCCTCCCTCCCGTTGCTGCGCCGCATACCCGACATGTCGCCCACGAAACCACGCTGGATGGAGGGAGGCGAACGCAAAAGCGGCAAATCCGGCGCCTGAGCGGGGACGGGTGGTGAGCGGGGAGGGCGTACGGGTCAGGCAGACCACCCGGGGCGGACCAGGCCGGTCTCGTACGCGAGCACGACGAGCTGTGCACGGTCGCGGGCGTGCAGCTTGATCATCGCCCGACTGACATGGGTCTTCGCGGTCGCCGGGCTCATCACGAGCCGCTCGGCGATCTCGTCGTTGGACAGGCCCTCGCCGACGAGCGCCACGACCTCCCGCTCGCGTTCGGTCAGGGGGTCGAGCTTGCGCGACGGCGCCGTCTCGCGGCTGCGCGTGGCGAACTCCGCGATCAGCCGCCTGGTGACGCCCGGCGACAGCAGCGCATCGCCGCGAGCGACCGCGCGGACGCCCTGCAGCAGCTCGGTCGGCTCGGTGTCCTTGACGAGGAAGCCGCTGGCCCCGATCCGGACGGCCTCGAACACGTACTCGTCGAGATCGAAGGTGGTGAGGATGACGACCTTCGTGTCGGTCAGGGCCGCGTCGGCCGCGATGACCTTGGTCGCGCCGAGCCCGTCGAGCTCGGGCATCCGGATGTCCATGAGCACGACGTCCGGCCGCTGTGTCTTCACGACGCTGATCGCCTCGTTGCCGTTGGCCGCCTCGCCGACGACCTCGATGTCGGCCTGGTCGTCGAGCAGGGCCCGGAGACCGGCCCGCACCAAAGCCTGGTCGTCGGCCAGCACGATCCGGATCATGTCGACGCTCCCTCGACGGGCAGCCGCGCGGTGATCCGCAGGCCACCGGCCGGTGCCGCCTCGACGCTCAGCGTGCCGCCGAGAGCGGTGGCGCGCTCGCGCATGCCGCGCAGGCCGCTTCCTTCGGCGAGCGTCTCGAGTCGCCGGCCGCCCGAGCCGTCGTCGTCAACCTGGACCGTGAGCATGTCGGAACCGTAGTCCAACCGCAGCTCGGCCTCGTCGGCGTCGGCGTGTCGGACCACGTTGGTGATCGCTTCCTGGACGATGCGGACGGCCGCCAGCTCGACGGCAGTAGGCAGCGTACGCACCTCGCCGCTGGTCGTCTTGCGCAGCGTGAGCCCGGCGTGGCGGACGCGTTCGACCAGCTCGTCGAGCGACGAGAGCGTAGTCGTCGGCGCGCGCGGCGCGGTGTCGGCCTCGTCGCGGAGCACCCCGACCAGTGACCGGAGCTCGGCGAGGGCCTCCTTGCTGGCGTCCTTGATCGTCGCGAGCGCGGTCTGCACCTGCTCCGGATTGCGGTCGACCAGGTGCAACGCGACTCCGGCCTGCACGCTGATCAGCGACATGTGATGGGCGACGACGTCGTGCAGCTCGCGCGCGATCCGGAGCCGCTCCTCGTTGGCCTGCCGGCGTTTGGTCTCGGCCTGGGCCTGCCGGGCTGCGAGCACGCGTTCGCGGCGTACGCGGGCGAACTCCCCAGCGATCAGGACGACCAGAGCCCACGCACCGAAGCCGGCGACCGCGCCCCACGACCAGTGCTCGTCTCGAAACTCGCCGCGCAGCGCCATGTGCCCGACGTAGAAGACGCCGGTCGCGGCCCATGCCGCCGCCCGATGCCCCCGGATCACCGAGCCTACGATCGCGATGACGAGGCTGAACATGATCGGGCCGTACGGATAGTCGCGCTCGAGGTAGCCGAGCGTCGCGAGCGAGACGAACCACAGCACCGGGACCGGATAGCGCCGAAACGCGACCAGCGATAACGGGACGACGATCGCGAGCGCGACCCCCAGCGCGTCGAGCTCGTGTCGGTCGGCTTCGCCCCGGGCCGCGCCGAAGGTGCCGACGACCGTAAACGCGGTGAGCAGCACCGGCCCGATGATGGCGAAGTGGCGGAACCAGGGCGGTGGCCCGAGGCCCGGCGCCCAACGCGCGGTCTGTGTCGTCACGCATGCACCGTAGGCGAGCCGGACACCGGTGTCATCGACCGAGTGCGGCAGTCGTGGCTACGCCGTCGGGAGTAGGCGTCAGGCGAGTACGGCGGCCGCCCGCTTGCGCAGTTGCTCCCAGGCCGGCGCGTACTCGGTCAGGTCGGTCGACGCCGACGCCTCCGCACACCGATGGAGGCGGCCGAAGGTGAAGACGGCGGCGCCGGCGTCCGGGTCGCGGGCGAGCCGCCGCAGCCACTGGCGCAACACGACCATGTCGTGGTGATGGCCGAGCACGTCCTGGATCTGCTCGGCCTTGCGCGAGATCAGTTCGACGGATGGCCCGAGCGCAGGCGCCGCGACGTCGCAGGCGTAGCGCAGCCGTTTCGCCGCTTTGCGTACCTCGTGCAATGCCGCGTCGCGGTCGCGAGGCTCGGCCGTCGTCGCGGTCTCGATTCGGCGCTGGATCCGACGCCAGGGCTTCGCGAGCCGCCGGGGGAGTTGCTTGGTCGCCGGTTGCTCCGCCCGTGGGGTCCATGGCGGCTCGGCGATGAACGACTCGAGCATGGTCTGGAGCTCGGCATAGCGCGGGCTGCCGATCGCGGCGAACGCCGCCTCCCGCGCCGGATCGGCCGCCTCGCGGAGCCGTCGCCGGGGCAACATCCGGACCGGACCGGCCATCAGCGAACGCGGCTCGGCACTGATCGCCTCGTTGAGGTGGCTCTCGACGACCTCCAGATCTCGGGCCGGGCTGAGCGTGGTGCCGAGCCATCGCAGCTCCCCTTGCACCGCCAGCGCACGCTCCGCGTCGAAAAGGGGTCGATAGACCGCGAGAGCGGTTCGCAGTCGCCGCGACTCGACTCGTACCTGGTGGATCCCGTCCGAGTCGCCGTCGCGCATCTCGCCCTCGCGGATTCGCAGGCGTTCGGCATGGATTCGGAGGTAGCTCCCGACCACGTCGCCGGCGGTCGGAGACGCGTCGTTCTTACGTCCCATCGACCCAGCCTCTCATGACTTCGCCGACCCCAGTTGGCCGCCCGTATGGCGCTCGGTTACCCGAATCGGCTAGGCATCGGGTGATTCGTCCAACTCCCCGAGGAGGCGCATGATGCGCGTGTGTAGGTACTTGGCCCTGATCTCCGTGCCGGTCGCGGTCGCCACACTGGGCGGCGGAGGTATCGCGATGACGAGCGGTGCACCAACCCCCGGAGACGGCGACGAGCCGCTGGTCTCGGCCGTCCGGCAGCTCGACCGGACCACGCAGTGGCGGCTCGTGGACCGGATCCCGCTCGACTTCGAGACCTATCACCCGCAGGGCTTCGCGATCGTCGGCGACAAGATCTTCATGTCGAGCGTCGAGGTGATCGAGCCGCCGGTGCGGTTCCCCGAACCGGTCGACGGCTACGACCGAACGCCGGGCAAGGGCATCGGACATGTGTTCGTGATGACCCGTGACGGCGAGCTGATCCGCGACATCGTCGTCGGCGAGGGGCCGGACGGCACGATCTATCACCCCGGAGGACTCGACTACGACGGGCATGACGTGTGGGTCCCGGTCGCCGAATACCGCCCGGACAGCGCCGCGATCGTCTATCGGATCGACCCCGACACGTACGAGGTCACCAAGGAATTCGGCTATCGCGACCATGTCGGTGGGGTCGTCGTCGACCGGGTCACCCACGACGTGCACGGCGTGACATGGGGATCGCGGCGGATGATCCGATGGAGTCCGGACGGCCGAGTACGCGACGTCGCGCTCAACCAGAGTCACTTCGTCGACTACCAGGACTGCGCGTACGTCGCCTCCCGCAAGCAGCTGTGCAGCGGCGTCACCGGATTCACGACGGCCGGCGGCGGCAGCTTCGAGCTCGGCGGGGTGGCGCTGATCGATCTGTGTGACAACGAGATCCTGCACGAGACGCCGGTGCCCGGATTCTCGAGCGCCGGACACTCGGTCACCCGCAACCCGGTCGCGGTCGAGCTCGACGGTAACACTGTCCGGCTGCTCGCGGCGCCCGACGATGGCGAGGAGGTCGCCGGGACCGAGCTGCTGGTCTACGAGGCCGGCCTGTCGGACGACTGACTCGGTTTTGCGCCCTTGCTGTTGGTTGATCGGGCCTTGGGCCAACAACAAGGGCGCAAAACCTCAGCTGGGGTACGGCCTCGATCAGAGCGTCGCGGGTAAGCATCATGGGCGGGCTCCAATCTGGATGCTGTGCTGACCCAATGAAGCCGACCGGCGGTTTCATAACGGTTTCAGTCCTGCGTCACTGATGTCGGTCGCTTGATCTCAAGTGCACTTTAAGTTGCACGCTGAAGGCGTTCACGCACTCGAGCATCACGGAGGCCCTCATGCCGACCGCACTCGTCACCGGCGCATCGGAAGGACTCGGGCGCGCGCTGGCGCAGGCGCTCGCTGAACGCGGTTGGTCGCTTGTCATCGACGGCCGTCGCGAGAACCCGTTGGCCGACGCCACGGACCGACTGACCGACGCCGGCGCCGCAGCAGTACGCCCGGTCACCGGTGACGTCGCGGACGCGGGTCACCGCGCCGTACTCGCGACCGTCGCCGAGGACCTCGGCGGCGTCGATGTCATCGTCAACAACGCCAGCACACTCGGGGCAAGCCCCCAGCCACATCTTGCCGACTGGGAGCCGGTCGCCTTCGCTGGCGTCTTCGCCGTCAATGTCTTCGCGCCGCTGGCCCTGGTCCGGTTGCTTCTGCCCGGCCTGCGAACGCGCCGTGGCCGGGTCGTCAACATCAGCTCGGACGCGGCCGTCGAACCGTACGAGGGCTGGGGCGCCTATGGATCGTCCAAGGCCGCACTCGACCACGCATCGGCGATCCTCGCTGTCGAAGAGCCGGCACTCCGGGTGTACGCGTTCGACCCAGGCGACATGCGGACGCGGATGCAGCAGGATGCGTTTCCCGGCGAGGACATCTCGGATCGGGCCGAGCCCCAGTCGGTCGTGCCGGCGCTGCTGCAACTCATCGACGGCGACCTGCCGAGCGGCCGCTATCGGGCGAGCGAGCTGACTCCGGTGGTCGCATGAGCGAACGGAGCGAGCGAACAAGGCAACGCGGCCGCGGGATCATGCGGCGGCCGCCGAGCGCCAGCGAGGTGGTCACATGAGCCCGCTGATGTCGGATGCGCCCCTGGACTTCGACCTGCCCGCCGGGTCGGAAGCGACCGCACCCGCCGAGCGACGCGGGCTGTCTCGCGACGGCGTCCGGTTGCTCGTGGCCCGCGGGACGGCGACGGCCCATCACCTGTTCGCCGATCTGCCGAACGTACTCGCGCCGGGCGATCTCCTCGTCGTCAACACCTCGGCCACGCTGCCGGCAGCGCTGGACGCGGCTCGCGACGACGGCCGGATCCAGCCGGTCCACGTCGCGAGCGACCTCGACGACGGTCGCTGGATCGTCGAGGTGCGACGCCCCGACAACACGGGACCGGCCACTGACCTCGCGCCGGGCGACCGACTGTCGCTGCCCGGCGGGGTCCGACTCACCATCGCGGCGGCCTACCCGGATCCGGATGCGGCAGGCTCCCGACTCTGGACGGCCCGACCCGAACCCGCCATCGGCTCGGCGACGCATGTCCTGCGGCACGGGCGGCCCATTCGATACGGCTACGTCGCCGAGCCGTGGCCGCTGGCCGACTATCAGACGGTCTTCGCGACCCATCCGGGATCGGCCGAGATGCCGAGCGCCGGCCGCCCGTTTACCGATCGACTCGTTGTCCGACTGCTGGCGGCCGGCGTGGCGATCGCGCCGGTCACGCTGCATTGCGGCGTGTCGAGCCCCGAGGTACACGAGCCGCCGGCCCCGGAGCGGTTCGATGTGCCGGCGGCCACGGCGCGGTTAGTCGATGTTACGAGGGCATCCGGGGGTCGCGTCGTGGCAGTCGGGACGACCGTGGTGCGGGCGTTGGAGTCGGCGGTCGACGCCACCACCACTTACGCCGCCGCTACCTCCGCCGCCGACTATTGCCGGGAAGCTGCAGGCTCTCGGGCCGAGGACTGCAACTTCCCGGCAACAGTTGCGCCGAAGTCCGCAGCAGCGCCCGGCGCCGTCACCGCAGCAGCAGCGCCCGCCGCAGCGGCCGCCGACGATACTCCAGCGCCCCGCGTCGCCACCGCCACCGCCGCCGCCATTCGGCCGACTGCCGGCTGGACCGGCCTGGTTCTCGGCCCGGACCGTCCGGCTCGCGTCGTCGACGGCCTGATCACCGGGCTACACGCACCTGGCGCGAGCCATCTCCAGCTGCTGGAGGCGGTCGCCGGCCGCGAGTCGGTTCGGGCCGCGTACTCCGCCGCGCTCGACCAGGGCTACCTCTGGCATGAGTTCGGCGACGCGACGCTCTTCTTGCCTTGACGCAGCTCGGTTTACGCACATCGGCGTCATCCGAGCGACGTCGGGCGACGCAGCTGCGCGAATCCGCGGAGTCGGAGTCGAGGTCTGGTCGCCACGCACATTCGACGTTGCGGTCTAACTCCCGACCGCGTCTCGGATCATCGGCAGCCGGGCCTGGGTGGCCTCGTCGGCCGGCGTGTAGGTGATCAGCCGATGGTCCGGGAGCGCCGCGACGCTCAGCTCCGCGACCGTGAAGGTGAGGTCGCCCGCGGTCGGGTGCCGCAGCCGGCGTACTCGCAGCTCCGGCTCGGCCACATCGTGGCGGGCCCAGAGTTCGGCGAACTCGGGTGACACGTCCTCGAGACGACGGATGTCTTCGATCCACTCCGGGTCGTCGAGGTGGTGGCTGAAGGCCGAGCGGAGCCGGGCGACGAGATAGGGGACCTCCTCGTCGTAGTTGAGGAGCATGTTGCGGGCGTTGGGCTCGGTGAGGCAGCACCACAGCGTGTTTTTGTGTACGCACGGCAGCGTGTGCCAGTCGGCGTAGAGGTAGCGGCTCGCGTCGTTGGCGGCGAGCCAGTCCCACCGGTCGTTGAGCAGCAGCGCCGGCAGCGGGTCGAGGGCGCGGATGACGTCGAGAATCGCGTCGGGCACGACCGTCGCCTCGACCGACTCGCGCATCGGTGTCGCTTCGGCCAGGCGATAGAGGTGATGCCGCTCAGTCTCGCCGAGCTGCAGGGTGCGAGCGACGGCATCGAGCACCTGGTAGCTCGCGTTGATCGGGCGGCCCTGCTCGAGCCAGGTGTACCACGTCACCCCGACTCCGGCGAGCAGCGCGACCTCCTCACGCCGGAGGCCGGGCGTACGCCGACGATCACCCGAGGGAAGACCGACCTCGCCCGGCGACACGCGAGCCCGTCGGGCCTTGAGGAACTCGCCGAGCTCCGTGCGGCGGATCCCCCGTCGGACCGCTGCGTCAGCCGTCTTGACCACGTGCCCGTCCTCTCGAAGTCAGGTGGTGCTGTCGCTACCAGCATCGGCGGACTCTCACGGTGAGCGTCGTCGAGTGGCAAGGCTGGAGCGCATGAGCGCCACGTACGACTCAGCATCTCCCACGGTCCCGACATTCCAGTCCGGCGAGCGATCCCGTTGGCTGATGCTCGCGATCCTGCTGGGTGGCCAGTTCATGGCAATCCTCGACGTGACGATCGTCAACGTCGCGATGCCGACGATGGGGAGCGACCTCGACGCCTCCGGTGCCTCGCTGCAGCTCATTGTCTCGGGCTACACGATCAGTTATGCCGTCCTGCTGATCACCGGTGCCCGGCTCGGGACGATGTACGGCCGGCGCCGGCTCTTCCTCGGTGGCGTGGCCGGATTCACCGTCGCCTCGCTGGCCTGCGGCTTGGCGCCCACGACGCTCGCGCTGATCCTTGCCCGGTTCGTTCAGGGCGCTGGCGCGGCGCTGATGGTGCCGCAAGTGATCAGCGTCATCAACGCCCGGTTCGAAGGAACCGCCCGCGTCCGGGCGCTCAGTGGCTACACGGCCGTCCTCGCGCTGGGCGCGCTCGCGGGCCAGGTGCTCGGCGGTGTGCTCGTTTCGGCGAACCTGTTCGGCTTGGATTGGCGCCTGGTCTTCCTCGTCAACGTGCCGGTGGGTCTCGCGATCGCGATTGCCGCGCTCCGTTTGGTGCCGGCTGATCGACCCGATGGAGGCCAGCGGCGGATCGACGTCGCTGGTCTCGCCCTCGTCGCGCCGGCGGTCCTGCTGCTGGTCGTACCGCTTGTGCTCGGCCACGAGATGGACTGGCCCGCGTGGGCGTTCCCCGCGATCGCGTCTGGTGTCCTCCTGGCCGTCGGCTTTGTCGTCGTCGAGCGTCGCGTGGTCGCGCGTGGGGGTGACCCGCTGCTGGACCTGCGGGTGCTGCGCTCGCCGGGCTTGCCGATCGGGTTGCTGACGATCGTGGCCGGCATGATGGTGTTCGGCGCGTTCATCTTCACCATGTCGATCCACCTGCAGGCCGGGCTCGGCGACAGCGCGTTGCGTACTGGTCTCACCTTTGCGCCGAGCGGAGTCGCGTTCGGCTTCGTGAGCCTGACCTGGGCTCGGCTGCCGGAGCGGGTGCACCACGCGATCACGACAATCGGACTCGTGCTCGCCGCGATCGCGCTCCTGGTCCTGATCGTCGATCTGCATGGCGGCGGTCGTGGTGGAGTCGGCCTCTACGTCGCGCTCGGACTCGTCGGACTGGGTCTTGGCGGTGCGTTCGGCGCCATGGTGACTCACGCGCTGATCAACGTCCCGCCACGGTCGGCGGCAGACGCCAGCGGACTGCTGACGACGACGGTTCAGCTGTCGCAGGTGGTCGGCGTCGCGGTCTTCGGCAGCGTCTTCCTCTCGCTGTCGGACCGTTCGACCGACGACGCATCGGCGCACGCGGTCAGCGTGACG
The DNA here is from genome assembly GCA_046725375.1 of Actinomycetota bacterium. Classification (GTDB taxonomy): domain Bacteria; phylum Actinomycetota; class Actinomycetes; order Propionibacteriales; family Nocardioidaceae; genus DATFRX01. The sequence goes on along the minus strand of JBKOYM010000188.1, from coordinate 2,977 downwards.
CTTGGCCTGCTGATCGCCGTCCTCGCGGCCGGCACGATCGGTGGGGTGGCGCTCGGTCGTACCGTGCTCCGCGCTCGTCGTGCCGCGCTCGCGACTGGCTGAGGCTCGGCATTCTGCCTCGGGGTGGCCCAGGTACAAAACAGAACGCGCCAACCACTGACCGATCGCTCCCTAGCGATCGGCCTCGGCTGGTCAACTTGATCAGTATCGATCAAAGCATTGCCACATCCGATCGCAATCTCTAGCCTCCCAGTCATCTCGGACGCATCGGCCATGACCACAGTCGTACGAGGTGGGCAGGATGACCCGGTCACGCAGCCTGGCAGGAACGATCGCTCTCATCGCTCTCGGCGTGTTGGTCGCGCCACCGGCGCCCGGGGTCAGTTCGCCCGCAGCCCAATCCCAGTCGGCACGAGAGACCCGACCGGTCGTCAACATCGCGGTCGACGCGCCGGCGGCCGCATCCACCACGGCCGACGACCATCCCGCGTCGCTCGCGACCGACGGCAATGCCGCCACGTCGTGGTGTCCGACCGAGCGGACCGGGACCGTGACGGTGGCGCTCCGCGGCGCGCAGCCGATCCTCGGCTTCGGCATCAGTCTGTCCGGATCCGACCCGACAGGCACGGTCTCGATCGAGGTCGGCACGCAGACCGGCGACCTCCGGACGGTGCAAGATCCGCTCACGGTGAGCACCGGCGTCCCCACCTGGCTGCGGAACTCCGGATCCGAGACGGCACGCCTCGTGCGGATGACGGTCGCCGGCTCGACGCCCGGCTCGGTGTGCGTCGGTGAGTTCCGCGTCCTCGGGCACGACCCCGACTTCACATCGTCGGCGGTGGGTCACGACATGTCGTTCGCGGTCCAGGAGGCGGCGATCGGCAACACGTACACCGACCGCGGCACCGAGGGACTGCCCGAGGCAATTCTCGCCGACCATGGTGCTAACTACGTCCGGCTGCGGATCTGGACCGACCCGCCCGGCGGCTACAGCGACCTCGACTCGGTGCTCGAGATGGCCCGGCGCGCCGACGCGGCCGGCATGCGGATCCTGCTCGACTTCCACTACTCCGACTTCTGGGCCGATCCACAGAAACAGCCCACTCCCGCGGCCTGGGCCGGCCAGGACCTGACAACCCTCGCCGGCACGGTCCGCACGTACACCCGCGACGTGCTCAACGCCCTGGCCGCGCAGGGTACGCCCGCCGACATGGTCCAGATCGGCAATGAGATCCGCAACGGCATGCTCTGGCCGACCGGCTTCATCGACTGGTCGACCGGCGACGGATGGGACAACCTGGGCACCCTGCTGCGGGCCGGAGCCCGGGGAGCGCGAGAGGCCGACGGCCCGACGCCCAAGATCGTGATCCACTTCGATCAGGGTGGCGACAATGCGGCAAGCCGGTGGTTCTACGACCACGTCGTCGACCAGCACGTCCCGTTCGATGTGATCGGCCTGTCGTACTACCCGTTCTGGCACGGCACCATCGCGCAGCTGCGCCACAACATGAACGACCTCGCGCGCCGGTACGGCAAGCAGGTCCAGATCGTCGAGACACAGTACGGGTGGACACTCCAGAACGGCGACGACCTCGGCAACTTCTTGTGGCAGGAAAGCCAGCTCGTGCCGGGCTACCCGGCGACGCCGAACGGCCAGCTCGCGTTCTTGTTCGACCTGCAGTCCGCCGTCGCTGCGGTGCCGGACGGACTGGGGACGGGCATCTTCTACTGGCAGCCCGAATGGATCCCCGGCGTCGGCTGGGAGCCGGGCGCCGGCACTCCCAACGACAACATGACGCTGTTCGACTTCTGGGGTCACGCGTTGCCGTCGGTGCAGTACATGAACCCGCTCGAGGCGTGCGACCAGTACGCCACGGGCCAGGTTCCCTGCACGTTCTGACCGACCGGGGCCGACTCAAGGAGCCAAGCATGACCACCCGCCGATCGCTCCATCCGACCCGGACGCTCATGTCCATGGCAGCGGCAACCGCGGTGGTCGCGGCGTTGTCACCGGGGCTCCGAGACGCCGGGTCGGCATTGGCCGGCACGGCCGCGCCGCACGACGTCCAGAGCGTGAGTTGGAACGGCAGCCGGACCGTCGACTTCGACCGGGACTGGCGGTTCGCTCTGGTCAACCCGGCCGACATCACCGATCCCACCGGGGAGTACGAGAACGCCGACGATCCCGGGTACGACGACTCCGGCTGGCGGCAGCTCGACGTCCCGCACGACTGGAGCATCGAGCGGCTTCCCGTCACGGGGCCAGGCACCGGCACGAGCTCCGGAACCGGATTCTTCCAAGGCGGGCTCGGTTGGTATCGCAAGACCTTCACACTGCCGCCGACGATGAAGGGCGAGCGGATCTCCATCGAGTTCGACGGCGTCTACATGGACTCGAACGTGTACTTCAACGGCGAGCTGTTGGGCAATCACCCGTACGGCTACACCGGATTCAGCTACGACCTCACCGACTTGGCACACACCGACGGCAAGACCCCGAACGTCCTCGCCGTCAAGGTCCAAAACAAGCTCCCGAGCAGCCGGTGGTATTCGGGGAGCGGGATCTATCGGCACGTACGCCTCGTCGTGACCGACCCGGTCCACGTCCAGCGCTGGGGAACGTTCGTGACGACGCCGCACTTGGCGACGAGCCTCCAGTCCGGCTATGCGAACGTCCACGTCCAGACCGATGTCGTCAACGAGGGCGGGGGCGACGTGCCGGTCGACATCGTGTCGCGGGTCAAGGACGCCGCTGGTCGCGTTGTCGCACAGACGAAGTCGAGCACGACCGTAGGCGCCGATCCGCAACGCGACGTCGTAGACATCCGGGTCGACCACCCGCGGCTGTGGTCGATCGACGACCCGTACCGCTACACGCTCGAGACCAGGCTGATCGTCGACGAGGAGGTGGTGGACACCTACGACACCCGCTTCGGGATCCGGTACGTCGATATCGACCCGGACGACGGTCTCTTCC
>JBKOYM010000162.1:0-11116 GCA_046725375.1 Actinomycetota bacterium | reverse complement strand
CAGTAGGAGGATCGGGACGTTGTGCTTCAGCGCAACCGGGTGCTTCACCGGCGCTTGCGGGCTCGCCGTTGACCGATCTGAGCGGGTAAGCGAAGAAGTCCACTGCGAACGGTGACACGAGATCGGGCCTCCTGCTGCGTTTGCGCATCGCCGTCCCTGGTCGGGCAGCCGATGCCGATTCGCCCCAGCACCTCACCTGCGGCTACGGCTGCGACCGCGAGTGACGAGGTAGCCCGCGGTAACGACTGCCACGATCGCGGCGACGATGGCCGGCGGTGCCCACGGCGGCAGCCCGCCGCCGTTGTCCCACGACCGCCCGCATCAGATGGGCATGTCGATGAACGGTGACGAGTACTCCGGCTCGTCGCGAAGCGCCCTCTCGGCGGCCGCCCGATCGAACTCGTGACGAGCTTGCTCGGCACGAATCATCAGCGGCAGCAGCCGTACGTCGCTCGGCGTCGCGATGCCGGTCACCTCGTCGTGCGAGAGCACCCAGGTGACCGCGGCCGTAATCGGGGCCTGGGCGTCGAACGGCTCGTACCAGGTCGTGTACTTCTGCTCGGCGCCCTCCGGCCAGTTCCGCATGGACGCCGACTTGATGATCATGAGACCCGCGTCCTGGCGTTGTACTTCGGCCACCAGCGCTTCGTACGCTGCGAGGTACGTGGCATCGCGGGCCAGCACCGGATTGAGCGGGGTCAGCACCGTGGCGAACGGATGCCGGCGCAGCCCCTCGAGGTGGGTCGCCGGCGCCTCGTGTCCGTGGCCGGTGATCCCGATCGCGCCGATCAAGCCCTCGTCCTCGGCCCGGATCGCCGCCTGCAGGGAGCCGTCCGGTCCGGTCGCGCGGTCCAAATCAGCCAGGTCACAGACCGCGTGAAGCTGCAGCAGATCGACCCGATCGGTTTGCAGCCGTTCTAGGGACTCGTTGATCTGGCGCCAGGCGTCCTCGCGAGCTCGGAGGCCGGTCTTGGTGGCAAGGAAGATCCGGTCGCGGAAGCGATGCATCGCGGCGCCCAACCGTAGCTCCGCATCGCCGTAGCTGGCCGCGACATCGAAGTGGTTGATGCCGGCCGCGAGTGCCTCGTCGAACGACGCGTCCGCGACGTCCTGTGTCACGTCGGCCACGGCCGCTGCTCCGTAGATCAATACCGAACTCTGATGGTCTAGCCGACCTAGCCTGCGGTACTCCATGGCGGCCAACTTACGGCAGACACGCGCGATTGATCAGTTTCCGACGAAAAAAGTACGACACCCAGCGAGCTCGACAAGTCGAACGACCGGCTCCGAGGACTGCCAGTCGGGGGTGGCACACTCCCGGGAAGGATTGTGCGAGGCACACTCGCTCGCTGGGTGTCGGTCACTAGCCGACCAGGTGAAACCGAAAATCCCCTCGACAAACCCTGGGAGTTTGCTGAAAACCGCGGTGGTTCGCCGGCATCGTCCCGCTCCCCTGCGGACCGGCGTTAGTCTTCGTCGAGCACCTTCCGCTTGTGTTCGCGCCAGCGTTCGGCCGACTCGGCCATCTCGGCCCGGGTGAACCTCATGTACTCGAGCGTCTCGCGGACCCGACGGCCTCCGGGCCTGGCCTGGCCGAGCATCTCGACCCCTTCGGTGAGGATGTCCTCGTACCGCTTGAGCAGCGGAAGCCGCTGCTGCGCGATGGCGTACCAGATGTCGTCGTCGTAGACCCGGTAGTGGTCGCTGCGTGCCCCCGGCTCGCGCTCCTTGATCAGCAGCCCGGTCTGGAGGAGATAGCGAACGGCTCCGGAGATCGCGGCCGGGCTGACCCGCAGGCCGGTCGCCAGTTCGCGCGCGGTGTACCTCTCGGCATCATCGGCGAGGACGTACGCGAAGACCCGCGCCGGCATCCTCGGCATGCCGGACTCGACCAGGATCATGGCGAACTTCTCGACGAAGCGCAGCACGGCGTCCTCGTGGTTGCCGCTGTCGGCTGCTGTCACCGCGACCTCCCGCCGCTGCCCGAACCCCGCCCACCATAGTTTAGATGTTTCACAAAATCGTGAAAGTACCGAGCTACCACCCCGGGCGGGTGGTGACGGGCCGGCGACCGCCCCGTCACGCTGTCACTGACGGATGTCGGACGCCGAGGAGGACGCATGACTTCCGAGGAAATCCTCTACGGCCTGGCACTCACGTTGGCCCTTGCCATCGGTTGCCAGATCGTGGCCCGCCGGCTTCGCGCTCCGGCGCTTGTCGTTTTGCTGCCGGTGGGTTTCTGCGCCGGAGCGCTCACCGACGTCATCCATCCCGACAAGCTGCTGGGATCGCTGTTCGAGCCCATGGTCTCGCTGTCGGTCGCGATCATCCTCTTCGACAGCGGTCTCGGACTTGACCTCCGAAAGCTCAGGGGCGCCACGCGTGGCGTCGTGATCCGGTTGCTGGCCATCGGTGTGCCGGTCACCTGGACGCTGGCCGCCATCGCATCGGCGGTGTTCCTCGACATGTCGAAGGATGCGGCGATCATGATTGGCGCGATCTTGATCGTCTCCGGTCCGACCGTCGTCGGGCCGCTGCTAGAACACGTACGCCCCAAAGACACGGTCCGCCATCCGCTGATCTGGGAGGGGACCCTGATCGACCCGATCGGTGGGATCATCGGCGCGCTCGTCTTCCACGGGATCGTGGCCGGTGGGCTGTCCGATGACGACTTCCACGTGGCGCGGTTCCTCGAGAGCATTGCGATCGGGCTCGGCGCCGGTGCGGTCGGCGCCGCGGTTCTCTGGTTCCTGCTTCGCGTTCTGGACCTACCCGAGATCCTGGGCACCAATGCGATGATCGCGACCGTGGTCGCCGTGGCGGCGATGAGCGACGCGGTGCGCGACGACACCGGCCTGATCGCCGCGGTCGTCATGGGACTTGTCGTGTCCAACGTCCACGGGTTCGACGTCGCGGCGCAGCGACCCTTCTTCGAGACGATCGTTCAGCTGATCCTCGGCGTCCTGTTCGTCGCGATCTCGGCCTCCGTGACACCGCACTCGGTAGCCGACGTCCTGCTTCCGACGGTCGGGTTGGTTGCCGTCCTGGTCCTGGTCGCGCGGCCGCTGGTGGCCTTCCTGTCGACCTGGAATGTCGGCCTGGCGCGCGGTGAGCGAACGTTCATCGGCTGGATGGCGCCCAAGGGCATCGTCGCCGCTTCTACCGCGTCGGCCTTCGGTGCCTCGCTCGTCAGCGACGACATCCCCGGCGCCGAGCGCATCCTGCCGGCCACGTTCCTGACCATCGTGATGACGGTGACGCTGTACGGTCTCACCGCCGCGCCCGTTGCCAGGGTGCTCGACGTCCTGCGTCCGACCGGGGCCCGGCCACTCATCGTGGGAGGCGACCCTTGGGCGATCGGTATCGGCTGTGCCTTGCGGGGTGCCGGAATGGACGTCCTCATGTGGGCCGGTCTGGACGAAGAGCGAGACGCCATCCGACAAGCCGGCCTCGAACTGGCGCCTGGCGAGCTGCTGGCCGCCGCCACCGGACGACGCGCCGAGCTCGAGGGCATCAACCAGGTGCTTCTCCTAACCTCCGAGGACGACTTCAATGCCTTGGCCTCGACCATGCTTCGGGGCAGCGTGGACGGTCCGGTCTATCGGGTCGCGGCACCGCATCACAGTCATGGGGTCGTGGCGCCGTACACCGGTGGCGAGATGCTCTTCGACGAGGAGCTCACCCGGTCCGCCCTGAGCCGCAGCTACGCCGAGGGGGCGCGGATCCTGACCGTGTCGGGCGAGTGGTCGCTCCCCGACGGCGCGTTCGTGCTCTTTGTCGTACGTCAGGACGGCCGGCTCGATCCCGTGACGACGCACGGTCGGCCGGAGGAGGAGCCGGGGGATTCGTTCGTGATCCTGGAACCGGTGGCCAGGATGGCGCAGAGCTAGCCTCGTTTGGCGGTCCGTCGCGGGCCAGTCTTTAGTCGATTCACAAATTTGTGAAGGGTGTGTACGCTCCTGGGACATGACCTCTTCTGCGATCTCGGTCACGGGCCTGGTGAAGACCTTCGGCCAGACCCGAGCTCTCGATGGCCTCGACCTGTCCGTGGCGACCGGCGAGGTGCACGGCTTCCTCGGGCCCAACGGTTCGGGCAAGACGACGACGATCCGCGTGCTGCTGGGGCTGCTGCGCGCCGACGCCGGCGAGGTATCACTGCTCGGCGGCGACCCGTGGGCAGACGCCGTCTCGTTGCACCATCGGCTCGCCTACGTACCGGGTGACGTCAACCTCTGGCCCAACCTCACCGGCGGCGAGGCCATCGACCTGCTCGGCCGGCTCCGTGGCGATATCGACCCGAAGCGCCGTCAGGATCTGCTCGATCGGTTCGACCTCGACCCGGCCAAGAAGGCCCGCACGTACTCCAAGGGCAACCGGCAAAAGGTCGCCCTCGTCGCGGCGCTCGCCTCCGAGGTCGAGCTGCTGATCCTCGACGAGCCGACGTCCGGTCTCGACCCCCTGATGGAGGCGGTCTTCCAAGACTGCATCGACGAGTGGAAGGACGAGGGGCGCACCGTCCTGCTCTCGAGCCACATCCTGGCCGAGGTCGAGGCGCTGTGCGACCGGGTCAGCATCATCCGGCTCGGCAAGACCGTCGAGACCGGCACGCTCGCCGACCTGCGGCACCTGACCCGGACGTCGATCGCGGCGGAGACCGAGCGTCCCGTCACCAGTCTCGACGGCCTCCCCGGCGTACACGACCTGCATGTCGAGGGCGATCGCGCTCGCTTCGACGTGGACACGCCGCAGCTCGACGGCGTGCTGCGGCGGCTCACCGAGTCTGGGGTACGCAGCCTCACCAGTCAGCCGCCGACGCTCGAGGAGCTGTTCTTGCGCCACTACGGCGACGAAACACCCGTGGGAGACCGGTCGTGAGCGCCGCTCCCCGCCACGGTTTTGCGCGGTTGTTGTCGGTGTCAGGGCCTCCCGACCGGCAGCTACTGCGCAAATCCGATCGGGCGCGGACGGCGGCCTTATGAGCGGCACGCTGACGGGGACCAGGACGCTGATCCGGTTCGTCCTGCGCCGCGACCGGGTCCGGCTGGCGGTCTGGATCGTCGCGATCACGCTGTCGCTGATGGGATCGGTCGCGAGCTTCGCCGACACCTACCCGACGCCCGCCGATCGCCAGAAGCGCGCCGACGTAATCGACACCGCGATGGCGCAGCTGTTCACCGGGCCGGGTTTCGGCTCGGATCACTACACTTACGGCGCGATGACGGCCAACGAGCTGTTGCCGTTCAGCGCCATCGTCGTGGCCCTGATGAGCATCTTCCTTGTCGTGCGTCACACCCGTGCCGAGGAAGAGGACGGCCGCGCCGAGCTCATTCGGGCCGGTGCCGTCGGCCGGCATGCGTCGACGGCCGCGACGTTGATCGTGGTGGGCGGAGCGCAACTGCTGTTGGCTCTGCTGTTGACGTTCGGTCTGCCGGCGAGCCTGCCCGACCTGTCGACCTCCGGTTCGTTCGCGTTCGCCGCCGCGCTCGCCGGTGTCGGCCTCGTCTTCATGGGCGTCGCCGTTTTCGTGGCGCAGCTGACGGTCAACGCACGGACCGCGGTCGGCATCTCGTCGGTCGTGCTCGCCGCGACGTACCTGGTGCGAGCGATCGGCGACATCACGGACACCGGTCTGGCCTGGCTCTCGCCGTTCGGCTGGGCGACCGAGATGCGGGCGTACGTCGACGAGCGTTGGTGGCCGCTGCTGCTGTCCGGAATCCTCACCATCGTGCTGGTCGCGGCGGCGGTACGGGTCAGCGCCCGACGCGACGTCGGCGGGGCGTTGATCGCGGATCGGCCGGGTTCGCCGGTCGGGTCGCGGCTGCTGTCCAGCCCATTGGGTCTGGCGTTCCGGTTGCAGCGGGCCAGCCTGCTGTGGTGGAGCGTGTCGTTGTTCGCTCTCGGCTTGGTTTACGGCGGCATCGCCGACCAGGCGGCCGAGCTCTACGAGGACGTCGACGCCCTCGACGACTACCTGGCGCGGATCGGCGCCGCCGACGCAGCCGACCAGTACCTGGCGATCACGCTGTCGATCTCGGCCCTGATCGCGATGGGTTACGCCGTGCAGTCGGCGTCTCGGGCGCGTGGCGAGGAGGCGGCGCGGCGACTCGAGCCGATCCTCGCGGCGGCGGTCAGTCGCTGGCGATGGATCGGGAGCCACCTGGTGATGGCGCTTGGTGGCAGTGTCGTCTTGCTGTTCTCGTACGGCCTGGGGCTCGGGATCACCCGGGCGATCAGCGCGGCGGACGTCGGCGAGCTGCCGCGACTCATCGGGGCGTCGCTGGCGTACACACCGGCGCTCTGGGTCTTCGTCGGGATCGCGGCCGCCCTGGTCGGGTTGCTGCCACGGGCGGTCGGCGCGACCTGGGTATTGCTCGGCCTTGCGGCGTTCGTTGGGTTCCTCGGCCCCTTGCTCCAGCTGCCGGATTGGGTCTACGACCTCTCGCCGGTCGAGCACATCCCGGACCTGCCGGTCGCCGACTTCACCGCGACGCCGCTCATCGTGCTCACGGTCATCGCGGCCGGGCTGGTGGCGGTCGGCCTCGTCGGCTTCCGCCGCCGCGACGTCATCGAGGCCTAGCGGCGCGCCGTCGTCACTACCCCCGCCGTTACCACGTCAACGTGCTGTCGCAGCAGGCCGTCAAGTGCAGTACGCGAGTTTTGTCACGATCCACTGAGCTGCGATGAGATTGCTCTTGCGAATCATTTGCAAGAAGGATTAAAAATAGAGGTACGGGACCGGCGCCGATGCGGTGGCGCCGTCGGGCCGACCGGGAGGTGGCGGGTGCACGTACCTGATGGGTTCATCGACGCTCAGACGTCGGTGGCAGCCGGGGGCGTGGCGCTGGTCGGGGTCGCCGCGAGCCTGCACGGAGCACGCCGCGAGCTCGACGAGCGGACGGCGCCACTCGCGGGGCTAGTGGCGGCGTTCGTCTTCTCCGTCCAGATGCTCAACTTCCCGGTCGGCGCCGGCACGAGTGGCCACCTGATGGGCGGAGCGCTGGCCGCCGTACTCATCGGTCCGTGGACGGGGGCGATGGCGGTGGCTGTCGTCCTCGGTGTCCAAGCACTGCTGTTCGCCGACGGCGGACTCAGCGCGCTCGGCGTCAACATCATCCTCATGTCGCTGATCACCGCGCTGCTGGGCTACGCGGGCTTCCGCTTGCTGATTCGGGTCCTGCCGAATCGGCTGACGTCGGTACCGCTGGCGGCTGGCGTCGCGGCGTTCGTCTCGGTGCCGGTCGCGGCCACGGCCTTCGTCGGCATCTACGCGATCGGCGGCACCAGCGACGTCAGCATCGGCGCGGTCGCGTCGGCGATGATCGGGGTCCATCTGCTGATCGGCGTCGGCGAGGGCGTCATTACGGCGTTGACCGTGGGCAGCGTGCTCGCGGTCCGGCCGGACCTGGTTTACGGAGCACGTGACCTGCTACCCAAGCAGCAACTCGAGTTGCGGCCGTCCTCGACCGAGGTACTGAGTCGGTCATCGACGGAGGCGGAGGCGCGTCGATGAGCGCCACGGCCGAGCCCACCACGGACGGCCGGTCCCGCCGTACCAAGCTGTTCGTGCTCGCCGGCCTGTTGGTGGCGCTTGTTCTGGCCGGCGTCGTCAGCTTCTACGCCAGCTCCGATCCCGACGGGCTCAGCAAGGTGTCGGAGGACGAGGGCTTCGCGCAGTCGGAGAAGGAGCACCGGCTCAGCGACTCGCCCTTGGCCGGGTACGGCACCAAGGACGTCGACAACGACCGGCTGTCCGGGGGCATGGCAGGCGTCATCGGAGTCGGGGTCACGTTCGTCATCGCCGGCGGGCTCACGCTGCTCGTCCGGCGCCGAGTTCGGTCCGACGCCGTCCCTGATCCGGACGCGACCGACGCCCCGGCCGACGTAGGGGCGTCACGTCCGTGAGCGAGCGCAGCAAGGAGAGCGCGTGAGCGGGAGCGGCTCGGACGGCCTCTATCGACCCGGCGACAGCCCGATCCACCGGCTGCCGGCGCACGTCAAGGTGCTTGCGGTACTGGTGTTCGTGATCGCGGTGGTGTCGACGCCGGGACAGGTGGTCGTGGCGTTCGCCGGGTACGCCGGGCTGCTGGCGGCGATGACTGCGATCTCCGGCGTCGCCGTACGGTTCCTGGCTCGCGGGCTTGTCGTCGAGACGCCGTTCGTCGTCTTCGCCGCGCTGCTGCCGTTGATCGCCGGCGGTGAGCAGGTCGATGTGCTTGGCCTGTCGCTGAGTCACGACGGACTCGTCGACGCCGGCACGCTGCTCGCCAAGGCCACCCTCGGCGTCTGGACGTCGATGCTGCTCGCCGCGACGACTCGACCGCAGGAACTCGTGGCGGGCCTGCAACGGCTCCGATTGCCGCGGTTGCTGGTCGAGACGCTGTCGTTCATGGTCCGCTACCTCGACGTGGTCGCCGACGACCTGCGGCGGATGCGGATCGCCCGCGAGTCCCGTGCGTTCAGCGCCCGAGGGCCTAGGCACTGGAGCGTGCTCGCGACGTCGGCGGGTGCGCTGTTCGTGCGGTCCTACGAGCGAGGTGAGCGGGTGCACTTGGCCATGCTGAGCCGGGGATACGCCGGTCGGCTCGTTCTGTCGGCCGACCGGGCGGCGACCCGCCGCGACTGGATCACGGCCGCGTTGCTGCCCGCCTGCGGCGTCGCGATCGCGGTCGTGTCCCAGGTGGGGGTGCTGTGAGCGTGCGGGCGAGCGGTTTTGCGCCCGTACGGTTGGTCGAGTGCGTCCGGCACCAACCACCAGGGCGCAAAACCGAATGCGAGGCGGCGCGATGACGGCACCGGCGTTGGAGGTACGCGACCTGGCGTACGCCTATCCGGACGGCCGCCAGGTGCTGTACGGCGTCAACCTCACGATGCACGCCGGCGAACGCGTCGCGCTGCTCGGCCCCAACGGAGCGGGCAAAACCACCCTCGTCCTGCATCTCAACGGCATCCTGACCGCCGGCCACGGGTCGGTCACCGTCGCGGGTTTGCCCGTCGAACGCCAACACCTGCGGGAGATTCGACGTCGCGTCGGCATCGTGTTTCAGGACCCCGACGACCAGCTCTTCATGCCGACCGTCGCCGAGGACGTCGCGTTCGGCCCGACCAACCTGGGTCTCGATCGCGACGCGGTGGCCGAACGCGTGTCCGAGGCATTGGCGGCAGTCGGCATGGCCGACCATGCCGATCGGGCGCCGCACCATCTGTCCTTCGGCCAGCGCCGCCGCGTGGCGGTCGCCACGGTGTTGGCGATGCGGCCAGAGCTGTTGGTCCTCGACGAGCCGACGAGCAACCTCGATCCGGCCAGCCGTCGCGAGTTGGCCGACATCCTCGAACGCCTGTCGCTGCCGACGCTCATCGTGACTCACGACCTGCCGTACGCATGGCAGTTGTGCCCTCGGTCCGTGTTGATCGACGAGGGTGTCATCGCCGCCGATCGACCGACGGAGGAGATGCTCACCGACGAGGAGTTGCTGGGGGCGCACCGATTGGAGCTGCCCTACGGCTTCGATCCGACGGTGGCGCCGCCGGCGGGCGACGTCAGCGCCGTGCTCGATCGCTGAGCAGGTCCCGCAGGGTTGTCCTCATGCTGGTGCGAAATTGCGCCGACTCTCCACGGGGCCTGCTGATTCACGCCAACTTTCGGGTCCGAGCAGTCGCCGAGCGAGCGGCCGGTCCGGCGGCGTCGCTATCGGCTCCGGCGCTACCGCGCAGAATGACCTCGGCGACCAGCTCGGGATTGTCGCCCATGGGCACGTGCCCGCAGCCAGGCAGCCAGATGTGGGTGGCCTCCGGGAGCCGGCGTCGGGCGATGTCGGCCTGACGGGGAAACAGGACGTGATCGCGGTCGCCCCAGGCGATCGTCGTCGGCACCGTTGGGACTACTCGGCAGTCGTACGTCTTGCCCGCCGCGGCAGTCGGCTTGAACGCGACCGAGTCGCGCATCGCGATGGCGTCGCCGAGGAAACGTACCTCGTCGATCGCCTCCGGGTGAGAGTAGATCGTGCGTATGGACTCGCGGCGCAGCCTGGGTCTGGCCGCGATCCGGCGCAGCATCGACTCGGGGATGCGGGTCGACATCCGCAGTGAGCTCAGCAGCGCGACGGCGTACCGGCGCTCGGTCGCGGTCCAGAAGCCGGCCGGGGCGAGCGCGGTGACGCTGCGGACCAAACCGGCTGCGCCGAGCTCGAGCGCGATCGCGCCGCCGAGCGAGTTGCCCGCGATGTGCGGTGGGTCGATGCCGAGGTCGTCGATGAAGTCGCCGAAGTTGGCGATGGTCGTCTGCATGTCGTAGGTCATGCCGGCCGGCAGGCCAGGGGACTCGCCGAAGCCCGGCAAGTCGACGGCGATGACCTCACGGGCCTCGGCCAGCAGGGGCACGACCGGGTCCCATGCGGCTCGGCGATGCCCGATGCCATGGACCAACAGCAACGGCTCCCCCGCCCCCACGCGCGTGTATCGGATGTCGAGGGCCATCGCTACCTCCGAGCCGGCTTCCTCACACGGGTTATGAGACAGTCATGGTGTCACATAACCGGTTTGGCGCAGGGGTCCCCCGCGACGAACCTATTGGCGCAGGGGTCCCCCGTGCCAAAACCGAGTTGGCGTGATCGTCCCCAGTCGAGCCGGATCGGACCAGATCGAGACAGATCTCGTACGAGGTCGTGACAACGCGGGCTCCGCCCGGTATACATGAGCGAAAGCGCTCGGATCTGGCTCATTGGCGTCACATTCGCGCAACCGTACTTGCCGTACTCGTGTCGCCCTTGATGCTCTCGGTCTGATCCTGCGTGCGCCGACGCCCGCCACGTGGGAGGACACGCGATGCCCGCACCGTCTGTTCGTACCGAGCCCGCTGACAGCTCCGGTCCTCGGAGCGCTTGGACGACAGGCGGTCGACGCCTCGGCGCGAGGGTCGCCGCGCTGACCGTCGTCGCCGCCGCGGTGGCCGTGCCCGCCGGCGCGAATGGCCTCGGCACGAGCGAGTTGTCAGGCGCCATTGGTCCCCCAGCACGAATAGCGTCTGACAACTCTTCGATGCCCGCCCTGTCGCCGCAGCCGCAGCAGGTCACGGCTCGCGACGACGGGTTCGGCTGGGGTGCGATGGTGGGTCTGGTGC
>JBKOYM010000066.1:0-48852 GCA_046725375.1 Actinomycetota bacterium | reverse complement strand
ACTTCTAATCCGCCGGTCGCAGGTTCGAATCCTGCCGGGCGCACCGGTCAAACGCACATTCACGCGAGCCCGTGGTGCGGGTCGTGGTGCGAAATCGGCTCTGCCGGCGTGACCGCTGACGCCGACGAGGATGAGCAGCCGATCCGGCAGCATAGGTGTTGTGCGTGACCCGCTGGCCGACGAGCTGTTCGATGGGCCCGATGCGTCCGAACCTGCGCAGGTCGTATCCTCGTGGTGCCTGCGGGTGTTGGGTTCGCAGTGGCGATCCATGGCCGACCCCGCATCGACCGGACGCCAGCTTCTCCGCGGCCGGCGGAGGCTCCCAAGTCCTCGACGAGCTGGCCCGCGTCTCGAAAGATGCCCTCTGCGCCACGAGTAAGTCGGATTCGATCATCGGGCACGCCGATTGGGAGGCGCAAGACCTCCGCTTCGAGGACGATCACCTGGCCATGAGCTATGACTGGGACAGCCTCGTGGTCGATCGTGAATCTGTCATCGTCGGAATGGCGTCGGCTGTCTTTCCGGCTCGGCCCGAGTCACGCCTCGGGGACGTGCCGACCGCGGCTGGGCAGGCCGCCTTTCTCGTCGAGTACCAGGACGCGGCCGGCCAGGTGTTCGGGCCGCAGCAGCGGATCGAGGCCGCCGCCGCGGCCGGATGGGTCACCGCCTACAACGCGCGCGTTTAGTTTCGGCGTGGCGACGCGCACCACAGCAAGGAGGCAGCTCGCACCTGGACAACGCGCCCCTGAGACTCGACAAACTTCGTCGAACAACCTCACGCTCCGGCAGAGTTACGTCCGGTACGACTGGCGGGTGGGGGAAGACCGCCCATCCACCCCTGCTCGCCATCACCTCGCACCATGAGCAGCAGCACGACGTAGGTCGTCGAGTCCTCAGGTCATCGCCGCTCGTCGAGCCGATTGTCCGTCTCCGAGGTCAGGGTCCGGGTCAGGTCGGGCCGTTCGGCCCAGGCCTCCACGGCCATCGCTACCTACCGTGAGGCCAGGTAATTCGGTCGTGTGATCTGGAGGCTTGGTCATGCCAACTCCTGGCCGTTCGGGCCGGTCGCCGTTCCTGCGACTCACCGCGCTGGCCGCCGTGGTGGCGACGGGGTTGACTCTGGCTGGCACGGCCGAGGCGGAACGCCCGAGCGAGTCGACGCTTCTAGGCACCGTGCGGAGCGGCGATAGCGCATTGGCGGACTACTCGGTTTCGGTCTACGCGGCCTTCGTCGACCGGAAGCCGCACTGGGTACGGCTGGGCTCCGACACCACCGACGACGCAGGGCACTTCGACATCACGTACTCGCTCCCTCGACAGCTTGCCGACCACCGTCCGCTGCTGTTCGTCGAGGCGACCCGCGGCCCGGCCATGCTCGCCAGTGCGATCGGCATCGCGCCAGGAATGGTTCCGGGGCACGTCGTGGTGAACGAGCGCACGACTGTCGCCACGGGAAACGCCTTCGCGCAGTTCGTCGACGGTCGCAAGGTCGTCGGCAACAGGTACGGGATGCGCAACGCCGTTCATATGGCGGCCAACCTGGCCGACCCGCGGGCCGGGGCAGTCGGTTCGGTGCTCGCGTCCAAGCCGAACGGGACCAAGACCTCGACCCTCGCTACCTTCAACTCGCTGACCAATGTCGTGGCGAGCTGCGTCGCCGACGCCGACAACTGTGCCCGACTGTTCGCGGCCACGGCACCGCCCGGTGGACCGCCGCCGACCACTGTGTTGCAGGCCGTCGCGAACATCGTGAAGTACCCGTCCTATCCGAGGTACCGACACCTGAGCGGGGATCCGGTGTTCCGGCTATCGCGGCTCGTACCCCTCTATCAGCCGGCTCTCGCCAAGCGACCGACGAACTGGCTGCTGTTCGTCAAGTTCACCGGAGGCGAATACAGCGCACAGAACGGCCGCAACCTCATGAACGGGCCGGGCAACTTCGCGATTGACAAGCGGGGCTTCGTCTGGGTGAACGACAACGCCGTGCCCCGACGGCCGCAGGCGTTCGCGTGCGCGGGCCGGCGACTGCTGAAGTTCTCTCCCTGGGGCGAGCGATATCCCGGGTCGCCGTACTTCGGGGGTGGACTCAGCGGCGCGGGATACGGCATCACACTCGATCCACGGGGCCGAGTCTGGGTCGGCAACTTCGGGTTCCAGGATCCACCCTGCGCCTTCCGACCGGTCGCGGCTCGGCACGACAGCGTCTCCGCCTTCCGGCCAGATGGCACCGCGGTCTCGGGCCGCAGGGGGTACACCAACGGCGACATCTCATGGCCGCAGGCGACCGTATCCGACCGGCAGGGAAACATCTGGATCGCCAACTGCGGCAACGACTCGGTCACCAAGATCCCAGGCGGAGACCCCGACAAAGCCTTCAACATTCCCCTCGGAACGCCACCGACACCCAACCGGCCGCAGTTGAAACCGTTCGGCGCCGCCATCGATCTCCGGGGCAACGTCTGGACCGCCAACAACCGCAGCGACACCGTCTCGGTGGTCTCCCCAGACGGCGTCCTGATCGACACGCTGCCGAGCCGCTACCGAGGCCGCACGGTGCTCAGCCATCCCGTCGGAAATGCCGCCGACACGCACGGAAACATCTGGGTCGCGAACTCTGATTGGCTCGACTCCCCTTGCCCGACCCGGTTCCAGCTCGGCACCGCCGCCAATCCGTCGATCACCCTGTTCGACATGGACACCCACGAGCCGTATCCCGGCTCACCCTTCACCGGTGGCGGAATCCGGCTCCCCTGGGGAATCGCCGTCGACGGCAACGACACCGTCTGGGTCTTCAACTTCGGCGTCGTCCCGGTCGGCCAGACCACCCCCATCCCGACCGGCATCAGCCGGTTCTGCGGCATCGCGACCCGCGCCTGCCCGAAGGGCATGGCGGTCGGCGACCCCATCTCACCGTCGACCGGCTACCGCAGCGACGCACTGGAACGCATCACCGGCGGCCAGATCGACCCGTCGGGAAACATTTGGCTGACCAACAACTGGAAGCGGGACGCCAACCCGATCCGAAACCCGTTCGGAAACGCCATCGTGGTCGCCGTCGGCGCGGCCGGACCAGTGAAGACGCCACTCATCGGCCCACCTATGACCTTCAAGCCGCCCACTCCCGCCGAGAAAGCAGGAGTCAATCGCTGAACTGGCTGGAGCGTGAGCACCACCCAGGCCTTCGCAACCGGATGGGCAAGGCAGAGCGACGCTCGGTGGTGAGTTTCTGCCTACACCATCAACGTCTTGGGACCTGGCGCCGCTCGTTGTTGGTGTGGACGACCCGTCCCCTGGCGAGACCTTCGGACCGGTCCGGAGGTTAGTCTCCGTGTCGTGGCTGAGCCCGACGGACACGCCCATGCTTACCGGTCGAATCACCCGCTGACCGAGGCTGCGCGTGCGGATCGTCGCACGGCGGTCCGAATTCTTGCCGTGGTGTTGGTGCCGGCGGCGATCCTGACGGCGGTCGGTTTGGTCTGGCTGTGGCCGGGCGAAGTCTCCGACCATGTCCGCGAGGGCGGCGGCACGCAGTTCGCGGCTCCGGGCGTGTCGTTTCCGTCCGGCACGGTGACCGACGTCAAGGAGATGCCGTGCCAGGGGTTGCCCGGTTCGGCGCCCGGGGCAAGCGAGACCTGTGCGACTCTGACGGTCCGTGTCGACGAGGGAGAAGACGCCGGACACGAGGCAGAGGTCCCGATCTCGAGCGCAATCTATCGATCCGGCGTTGACACCGGCGACGGCATCGTCCTGGTACGAGTGCCGACCCAGGGCTCGAAGGCGGCGTTTCAGTTCTTCGACTTCGAACGCTCGCTGCCGCTCGGTGTCATCGCCCTGGCGTTCGCGATTGCCGTCGTCGCGGTGGCCCGGTTTCGCGGGCTGGCGGCCATCATCGGGCTCGGCTTCGCGTACCTAATCCTGGGCAAGTTCATGCTCCCCGGCCTGCTCACCGGCGAGTCTCCCCTGCTCTACGCCCTCGTGGGATCGTCCGCGATCATGTTCGTCGTGTTGTACGCCGCGCACGGCTTCTCCGCACGCACCACCACCGCGCTCGCCGGCACCCTCTTCGGACTCTTGGTGACCGCAATGCTCGGCCTCCTCCTGACCGACTGGGCCAACCTGACCGGCGCCGGCAGCGAAGACGACTTCATCCTCGCCTCGGCCGCACCGGACCTCAAACTCTCGACCGTCGTGATGACCGGCGTCATCGTCGCCGGGCTCGGTGTGCTCAACGACGTCACCATCACCCAAGCCTCCGCGGTATGGGAGCTACACGAGTCCTCACCCGACATGGACGCCGGCCGACTGTTCACACGAGCGATGCGGATCGGTCGCGACCACATCGCTTCCACCGTCTACACGATCGCCTTCGCCACCGCCGGCGCGGCGCTCCCGGTACTCCTGCTGATCTACGTGTACGACCGGCCGCTGCTCGACGTCCTACAAAGCGAAGCCATCAGCGAGGAGATCGCGCGCACCCTGATCGGAAGCATCGGCCTCGTGTTGGCCGTGCCGCTCACAACCGCCGTCGGGGTCGCGATCACGCGCCACTCCGCACCGCGAACTCGATCCGACAGACGACGGCGGCACCGGTCCACCCGCGGGTCATTCGACAGCGACTGGTGACGCAATGCGAGCGGATGCAGCCGCGAGCTCACCGCAGGCGTGTAAGTCGGGCTCGAACCTGCCGCCCCGGGGGTGCAAAGCAGATGGCGCTCAATACTGTGCCGATCCGGCCTACGATCGGCAGCTACCGCGAACGGTTCTGGTCACTCCAGCCGTTTGCCGATCGCGGAGTTCCACCAGGTCGAGCCGATCGTCGCATCCGTGTCAGGCGTCAGTGAGCCTCAACGCGCCAGCAAGCAACATCGCCATCTAGGGCGACTGTGAAGTAGCCCGTCCTTATTCGAGCCACGTGAGGTAGTCGCTCAAGATGCCGGCGGGACCGGCTCGACGACGATCGCGGCCCAATCCGCGCCCGTCGCCGGCTGTCCGGTTGGCCGCCAGCCGCGGTGGACGAGCCCTCGCCGCAGGCTCTCCCCGCGTGGCATGTGGAAGGCGTCGACCCTGGCACTGTCGTCACGGAAGACTTCGACCGACCCTCGCCGAACCTGGGCCATATACAGCGACGCTCGGTCGGAGCACGGGTCGAAAGACGCGGCCTGCAAAAGGCGTCCAGGCTCGCCGTTCCGCCGTACGCGTGAGGTCATGTCAGTCTCGGCCTCAGTCGTCGGCGGGCCGGTTGCCCGAACCGCTGGAGCTGGCGGCGTCGCTGGACTCGTCCGCGGTCGCTTTACCCTCTTCGGCCGCATCGGCGGACTGCTCCTGGCCGTCGGTCGCGTGCAAGTCTGTGTCACCGGACGTCGAGTCCGACACCGGTGGCCTAGCGCGGTCCTGCTGGGCTGAGTCGCGGTCACCGGACTCGACCCGACCATCGGAGGCGATCCCTGCAATCTCTTTGCCTTTGTCCATGCCGTCGGCGGTGGTGTTCTTCGCGGTGTCCGAAACCCGCTCGCCGTGGTCGGCAGCCGGAGGCAGCTCTTCGCGGCCGCGTGTCTCGTCAGAGCCGCGCAGGTCTGAATTCTCGTCGGCCTTCTCGCCCGGGGCCTGCTCGGAGCCGGCGTGCAGGTCGCCGTTCTCGTCGGCGCGCTCGCCTTCCGGGACGGAGATGCCGACGGTCTTCAGCCACGAGCTGACGGCGTCCTGTGCAGCGCCGGGCAATGCGCCGGCAGCCGCGGCTCCTACACCGCCGGTGAGCAGCACGCCGGTACCGATGGCGGAGGCGGCCGCAGCTTTCGCGGACACGAGCCGTGAGAGCATCGAGCTTCTCCTGGTGCTTTGAGGGGATGCACGGAACGCTGCCAGCGCTTCGTTCTCGCCGGGAAGCGGGCCGGCCGTCTCGACCGGTTCCGCTGCGGCGGCGAGGATGGCCCGGACGCGCGGGTCGAGCGCCGGGTCATCGCTGCTGCGGGAGACGTTCCTAGTCATGTCATCTCAGCTACCGAAGGAGCGGTCAGATCTGTTACACGCTCGGACCCGAGACGGGTGGCGAGCCGGCGAAGTCCCCGGTGTGCAGCCACTCGCACCGCACCGGGACGCTTGCCGAGCACGCGCGCGGTCGCGGGAGCGTCCAGGCCGACGACGTATCGCAGCAGCACCGCTTCCGCCTGGTCGCGGGGCAGGTCCCCGATGAGGGCCAGAGCTGACTTGGTGGATATCAGCTCCTCCACGGAGGCCTCGACGTCGTCCGCAGCCGGCCCGAGTGCGGGCTCCAGATCGGCGTCGATCGTAACCGGCTCGCGCCCGGCCCGCCGCTGGGCGTCCCGCAGCCGGGCGTGGCCGATGGTGAAGACCCAGGACCGCCAGCCGACCTCGTCCCCGCGGAACCGACGGAAGTCGCGCACCACCCGTACCCACGTCTCGGCGGCCGCATCCTCGGCCAACGGTCCGCCAAGCGTGGTCAGATATCGCAGCAGGGTCGGCTGAACGCTGCGGAACAGGTATACGAAGGCCGCCTCGTCGCCCTCCTGGGCAGCTGCCAGTCGCTGTTCGAACTCGTCCATCTCCCCCTCATTGGATGCGGGACTCCGACTCACTGGATGCGGGACTCCAATGCTGTCATTGGGCTAGGGCGTGATGCCGAAGGACTCCCAGAACGCGAGATCGTCGGCGGGTCCAGGCGGCGGGCGCCGCCGATGCCGGAGCAGATCGAACTGCAGCGAGCACTGTCACGGAGAACACCAGGTTGGAGCTGGTGTCGGTTGGTCCGCGTGACCATCGAACGATCCCTTCCAGACAAGAGCGGCAGCGACCATCCTCGCCGCGGAAACTTCACACGGCAACCCCGGTCGGCCGCCGGCCGCTGGCTCTACCAACAGATCGATCGCCAAGGCAGTACACCCGCGACAGGACAGTGACGGGACGGGACGGCGACCCACGAGGACCTCAGCGCTGACCGCGGCCATCTTGGACCAGCGGGTCAGCCGCTCACCGAGGACCTGCGCCGGCTGGCCATCCCGTCTCGGGTCTGAGGGTGTAACAGATATGACCGCTCCATCGGTAGCAGAAGGATCAGTAACCCTAAATCCGGCAAGACCCAAGGGTGGAACCAATGAACGGGCCGACACGGCAGAAAACGGTGCGAAACGCGGGTTTGAGCGCGTTGTGCGCCGGAGTGATGGTGGGTGGCGGTGCACTCGCCCTAACACCGGGTGCGAACGCGATGGACCCGCCGGGCAATAACGGAACGATCAAGGTCGACGATCAGCCGATCGACGACATTCCGAACAACAACCCGCACGTCGGCTGTGTGTTCCACGTCGACTTCTACGGGTTCGACGAGGACGCCGGCGACGCCGAGGTCATCTTCGAGATGCAGGCTCCCACGAAGGACGTCGGTCTGACCGTCGACGGTGACACCACACCGACCATCGGCGGGGACCCCGCTGGCGGAGGCAACGACCTCGACGCTTCGGTGACGTACACGCTGAGCTTCGACGGCGACCCGCACCCGCAGCAGGGCTTCCACGTCAAGCTGACCACCCACGCGGACTTCTCGAAGGGCGCCGACGTCAAGCACAAGGTGTTCTGGGTGGAGGGCTGCCAGCCGCCGACCCAGCCACCGCCGACCCAACCGCCGCCGACCCAGCCACCGCCGACCCAGCCACCGCCGACCCAACCGCCGCCGACCCAACCGCCGCCGACTCAGCCACCGCCCACCCAGCCGCCGCCGGTGCAGCCGCCCACCGACTTCCCCGCCGGATTGGGCGACGCCGGCCCCGGCGGAGCCGCCGACGAGGCTGCCCCCGTGATGAGCTGGTGGCAGGCGGGCATGATCGGCTCCGGTGCGCTGCTGGCCGGGGCCGGGGCACTCGCCCTCAGGCGGCGCGGTGACCATCAGGTCTAAGTGGCGCGCGCTCGAGTCTCAGTGGCGAGCGCTAACGCCTAAGTCGCGTGCGCTCGCCGCGTTCGGGCTGCTCGCCGCCGGAGGGGTCCTCATCGGGCTCGGCGTCATCGCCGATCGCTCGGCCGAGGATCCCTCCGGCGAGCCTGCTGCTACCGAGGCCAGCACGCAGGACGGTGGAGCAGCGCGGGACACCGACGACCTGCTGTCACCTGCGAAGCACGAGGGCGACAACCACGGGGGCGATGACACGGCGTCGGCCACGATCCCGGTCGATGGCCAGCGACTACTGATTCCGTCGCTGGGCATCGACGCGCCGGTGCTGCCGATCACCGCCGAGGGGTCGAGCCTGGTGCCGCCATCCGACCCGCAAACCGTCGGCTGGTGGTCAGACGGTGCACACCCTGGCGCCGACCGCGGCACCGCGATCCTCACCGGGCACACCGTGAGCACCGGCGGCGGCGTGTTCGACGACCTAGAACACATGCGGCCAGGCCAGCACGTCCGGATCCTCTCCCACGGGCAACGCCTGAGCCTCGAAGTGGACTCGGTGACCACCTACCACAAGACGAGACTGGCCGAACGTTCCGCCGAGGTCTTCGACCAGACCGCACCCGGTCGGGTGGCGCTGGTCACCTGCGAGGACTGGAACGGCGCCGTATACCGGAGCAACGTGGTCGTGATCGCCACACCGATGAGCTGACTCCCTCCGTTCGGCGGACGTGTGGCATCGCTGGACCCATCGCTCAAACGACATCCGCGACACCAACGCGTCGAACGGGCCGATACCGCGTGAGCCGAGCAGTCAGCTCGCGCCGGAAAATGAGTCGTCTGGTCGCTGGAGAAGTTCGAAGCCGACCATGACTCCTGGAACGATCCGGATTGCGTAATTCTCTTCGTGGGTTCCCCATGACCGAATGATCTCGGGGTAGCGTGCGAGCTCTTCCGAATCGTCGACCATCTCGGCGAGGCCCGTCAGCGTGACCGTCCAGCCTACGTACGTGCGTTGGTCGATGACATCGGCGGAGTAGGCGACCACGTGGCCCGCTGCCGCCTTCAGCAGCGCATCCATGCCCCGATGCCCGCGCACGATGATGTCGCCCTGGTCGACGATGTGATTCGCCGGAAGGATGGTCGGGAGGGCATCAACGGTGAATGCGATTCTGCCCAGCGCAACGCCTCCCAGGAGATGCAGAGCTTCGCTGTGCGCTAATGCACGGTTGGTCATGAGAACCTCAGCAGTCGCGTTGGCTGAACCGGATGAACGATACCGCCCACGTTGAAAGGAATGACACGACCCAAGAGCCAGTGGCTAGAGGCGGAGGTCGCACGTGGCATCACATTTCTCGACACTCACCGACGCAGCTAGGCGGAACCCACACGAGCTACCCCAGTCCCAATGCATCGGCGTGGCCGGCGTGCAGTCGGTCCAATGTCCCGACGGACACCGACGTTCTCGAGCGTCGTATGTCCCAGCCGCGGGTGACAGCGGCCGCTACGCGGTGGTCTCGCGACAATCGGCGAGCCTCAGGCTGACCCAACCTTTCGTACGCGCGCCGGCGTGGTGACCTCATCTGCCGCGTCGGCGAAGAAGCTGCTGGCCGCCGCCGCGAGCGCGATGTCGAAGATCTGCACATCGGCTAAACCGATCGAACGCAGCGACTCGATGTTGTGCACGTTGACGTGGTCGGCGTTCCCGGCGACCTGCGCCGCGAACAAGACAATGGCGAGGTCAGTGGGGTCCAACATGTCGATGTCGAACCCGAGACTGGCGGGGTTTACGGTCGGTTCCTCCGTCAGACGTCCCGGCCTACGGCATTGTGCGCGTACCGCATGCGCCGTCATCGTCGCCAGCTGATTCCGATGGCGATCGGCCGTCGTATGGGATGACTCGCCGCGTGCCCACCTCCAGATGCGGTAGTCGTCCGACAGCGCCATGAGACTCCTGACGACCTCCGGCACGTAATCCCACACCGACCGATCAGACGTCGGATGTCGCTGGGCATCGCTCAGCTGACCCGACGTCCACGCAATCACTGCCATTCGGAGCCTCCCGCCACTGATATCGTTGATTCTAGCGTCGTTGCTGCCGCTATGCACGCTGATTCTGCATTCTTACAACTGATATCGCAGATCGGGGTCACGTCGTTACCGCCGTGCGCGAGATATGGACGGATGCGCCACGCCACTTCGCCCAGAAAGACCCAGTCGCCGACATTTGCTAAGCCGAGTTGCGCCCAATGGGCCACTTTAACTTTGCTGCTACGAAAGTTTAGCTATTTCTAACATAAGTATTTACATCAGTGACGAAAGTAGCTACCGTCACAGCCAATCCACCTGAGTCATGCCGCTGTGTAAACGGGGTGACAACGGCTCGATGAACCGTGGCCCGGCGTGGCTTACCACCGCCCCCGAGCCATAACACTCCGGAGGAGTGATACGTCAGAAGGCTCCCTGTTCTCGTGGTCTGGGAGACGTAAGGACCGAGGTTCAATCCCATCCCCGATCTGAGCACCACGCGCCCCCACTTAGCCCAGGGGTCGCATCTGACAGGAGGAGCCATGACCGTACCCATCCTGCGTCGCCACCGACGGCGCCTCGCCCTTGGGATGGCGGGAACCGCTCTGCTCGCCCTGACAGCAGCCAGCATTGTCGGCCCCGTGACGGCAGCGCCCCAGGACGAATTGCCGCCGCAGGAACCCGGAGTGACGCTCCGGTCGTACGACATGGGCGTTCCGCTCAGCGAGCTGTGCACCCTCAAGCCCGCCCAGACGCCCAACGTCGACAAACTCATGCCGGCCATCGACTGGACCGCCGAGTCGGAGTTCGGGCTGTCCGAGCGGTTCATCTCGCACGTGATCGCGAACCTCCATGTGCCCGAGGACGGCGCGTACACCTTCCGCCTCATCAGCGACGACGGGTCCCGGCTCACGATCGACGACCAGCTCGTGGTCGACAACGACGGCCTGCACGCCGAACAGGGCAAAGACGGCACCGTGAATCTGACCGCGGGCGCCCACCCGCTGTTCGTCGAGTTCTTCGAGAACGGCGGCGGCCAGGTCCTGCGACTCCAGTGGAGGACGCCAGGATCAGACACGTTCACCCTCGTGCCTAACTCGGCCCTGAGCACCGACGCGGGCGTCGTACGCGTGACCGCGCCGGGGTTCAAGTACTGCGAGGGTGCCACCGACTCGGCCGGCGACGGCCTGCCGCTCGACGGCGTGCATCCGGGCTACGACCTCACCGATCTGCGCCCGCCGGGCTTCGAGCCGCAGGTGACCGGCCTGGACTTCACCGCGAACAACGACCTCGTGGTGAGCACGTGGGGTGGTACGGACAACGTGGCGGGTGAGGTCTACCTCCTCGAGAACACCACGGGCGACACCGGACCCGACCAGGTGTCGTACCGCAAGATCGCCTCGGGGCTGCGCGAGCCGATGGGCGTCGCGGTCGTCGACGGCACCGTCTACGTGTCGCAGAAGGACGAGCTGACCGCGCTACACGACAGCGACGGCGACGGCTTCCTCGACAAGCACGAGACGATCGCCACCTGGCCGTGGGGCCAGAACTTCCACGAGTTCGCCTTCGGCCTGCTGTACCGCGACGGGTTCTTCTACGTGAACCTGTCGGTCGCCATCGACCTCGGCGGCGCCACCACCGTTCCGCAGCCGGCCCCGAACCGCGGAACCGCGATCAAGATCAACGCCGACACCGGCAAGGTCACCTACCTCGCCGGCGGCCTGCGGACGCCCCACGGCATCGGCTGGGGTCCGGACGACCAGCTGTTCGTCACCGACAACCAAGGTGGCTGGCTGCCCGCATCGAAGCTGGTCCAGATCAAGCAGGGCGCGTTCTACGGCCACTACACGACCCCCGCCGGCCCGTTCGACGACCAGCCGGTGACGCGCCCGGTGGCGTGGATCCCGCAGAACGAGATCGGCAACTCGCCGTCCACGCCGGTGTTGCTCAAGCAGGGCCCGTACGCAGGCCAGTTCGTCGTGGGCGACGTCACGTACGGTGGCCTCCAGCGCGTTTACCTCGACCGGGTCGAGAACCAGTACCAGGGCGCAGTGTTCCGGCACACCCAGGGCCTGGAGGCCGGCATCAGCGAGGTCCTACTCGGGCCTGACGGGGCACTGTACGTCGGCGGTCTCGGCGCTGGTGGCAACTGGGGCCAGGAAGGCAAGCTGACCTACGGCCTGCAGAAGCTCACGCCCAACGGCACGTCCGTGTTCGAGGTCAAGGAGATGCGGGCCACACCCACGGGCTTCGAGCTCGAGTACACCGAGCCAATCTCGGCCGAGACGGTGGAGACGCTCGCCGACGCGTACACCGTCGAGCAGTGGCGCTATGGCGCGACCATGCAGTACGGCGGGCCGAAGCTCGACTTCCAGGAGCTCGAGGTGGGCGCGGCCACGCTCTCCGCTGACGGGCGCACCGTGACGCTCACGATCCCCGGGCTGAAGGAGGACCGGGTGGTCCACGTCCGCTCGCCGCACCCGTTCAGCTCGGCCGAGGGCGAGGAGCTGTGGAACACCGAGGCCTGGTACACGCTCAACGAGATCCCCGGTGGTGTGATCCAGCGGGTGAACCAGTACGAGGCCGAGGAGGGCCGGACGCTCGGCGTCAACAACGAGACCGACCACGCGGCGTACTCGGGCTCCGGGTTCGCCGCCGGGTTCGGCGACAACGGCGACGCCACGATTGTCCCCGTGTACGTCGGGCGCGCCGGCACCTACGACCTCGCGACGCGATACAGCAACGGTCCCAACCCGTTCTCCGGAGACAAACAGCTCAGCCTGTACGTCAACGGTGAGCGGGTGGAGCAGACTCGGTTCCCGTCCACGGTCACGTGGGAGGAGTGGGGCACCGTCACGACGCCGGTCCAGCTCCGCGCCGGGAGGAACCTCGTCGAGTACCGCAAGCAACCCGCGGACTCCGGGCATGTCAACCTCGACCTGTTCATTGTCCGTCCGCACGGCGAACGCATCACGCTGTTCGACGGAGGCGAGCTGACCGAGTGGCAGCACACCGACGGCCGCGAGCCGACGTGGAACGTGTCCGACGGCGCGATGACAGTGGGTGGCGGTGACCTGCGTACGCTGCAGGGCTTCGGCGACTACCGGCTGCACGTCGAGTTCAACCTGCCGCTGTACCCGCCGGACGTGACGGGACAGGCTCGGGCGAACAGCGGCGTGTACATGCAGGATCGTTACGAGATCCAGGTGCTCGACTCGTACGGCATCGACCCGCTGCAGACCAACGACGCGGCCGCGATCTACAACCAGAAGGCCGCCGACGTCAACGCCGCCTTGCCGCCGGAGAACTGGCAGACCTACGACATCGTCTACCACCAGGCCGAGTTCGACGCGGCCGGCCAGAAGACTGCCAATGCCCGCGTCACAGTCGTCTGGAACGGCGTGACCGTCCAGGACGACGTCGAGATCCTCGGTCTGACGGGCGGTAGCCGACCGGAAGGCCCGGCGACCGGTGCGATCAGGCTGCAGGACCACGGCAACCCCGTCCAGTACCGCAACATCTGGATCGAGCCGCTCGACTCGTAACGCGTGGCAGCAGGTGTGCCCGCCCCACGTCTGGGGCGGGCACACCCTCCGGCCTCGATTGCCCGACGCGGTCAATGCCTGGCGTACTGCGGGCTCGTAGCGGCCGGGGGTCAAGGATGAATCGGCGAACCCCACCCATTTCCGGATGTTCCCGCGGCGGGTAGCTGCACCGCGGCGTGGAGCCCGCCAGCGGCGCGAGGAGTGAGGGTGAGGGTTCCGTCATGTGCTTGGGTGATGCTTTTGACGATTGCCAGGCCGAGGCCGACTCCTGCGTGGTCTGTGCGGATGCGTTCGGTGCCGCGCTGAAACGGCTCGACAAGCGTGGAAACGAGTTGCGGGGTGAGCTCCCTGCCGGTGTTTTCGACGATGAGCATCACATTCTTGGGGTGAACGCTGGTCGTGACCCACACGGTGCCCCGTTCAGGCAGGTTGTGGACGATCGCGTTGTGCACGAGGTTCGTCGTCATCTGCAGTAGGAGCGTGTGTGAGCCGATCGTGGGCGTCATGTCGCCGGACGTCGCGATGGTGACGCCGCGTTCTTCTGCGAGTAGGAGGAGCGTCTCAGTGGCTTCTTCCGCTATGAGGGACAGGTCGACGTGTTCTCGGACGAAGGATCGCTGGTCGGCGCGGCTGAGTAGGAGCAATGCTTCAGTAAGGTCGATCGCTCGGGCGTTGACGACGCGGAGGCGTTCGTCGAGCTCGCCGCTTTGGCGGTTCGGATCGTTGCGGGCCACCTCGAGAAGCGTCTGCGTGACCGCTAGTGGGGTGCGCAGCTCATGGGAGGCGTTGGCGGCGAATCTCTGCTGTTCAGTGACCTGCGCTTCGAGCCGCGCCAGCATGGTGTCGAAGGCGTCGGCGAGTTCGCGGAACTCATCTTTGCGACCCGGTAGCGAAATTCGATGAGAGAGTGATCCGCTCGCGGCCATGCGGGTGGCGTCCGTGATGCGAGTCAGGGGGGCGAGCATGCGGCCGGAAAGGATCCATCCTCCCACGAGGCCGAACACCAGCAGGAACGTCAGCACTGCGGCCGCCACTTGCCCGAAGGCTCGCTGGGTGCTGGAGCGGCCTGGAGCGAACGCCCCGCCGATGCCCAATCTCGTGTCTCTGACGATCGCAGCGTGAGGGAAGTATTCGACGAGGACCACCCACAGGGCGAGCAGCAAGGCACCGGCGAGCACGAGGAATCCGGCGTAGCTGAGGGTGAGTTTGAGGCGAACGCTGAGACCTGGGCGTCTACTCACGGTCTCCTCCCTCGCGTCCGCTGGCAGGTGCCGAGTCGACGCGGTAACCGACCCCGGGTACGGTCTGGATGATCCAGGGCTCACCGAGGCGTTTACGCAGCGCCGAGACCGTGATGCGTACGGCGTTGGTGAACGGGTCGGCGTTTTCGTCCCACGCCCGCTCCAAGAGTTCTTCGGCGCTGACGACACCGCCTTCGGCACCGACCAGCACGTCGAGCACGGCGAACTGTTTGCGGGTGAGCGCGACGTAACGGCCGTCGCGGTAGACCTCGCGGCGGAACGGATCCAGCCGCAGGCCGGCGATCTCTCGCACGGGTGGCCTGTTGTGGGCGCGCCTGCGGTCGAGTGCTCTGAGCCTGAGTACGAGCTCTTTGAGTTCGAACGGCTTGGTGAGGTAGTCGTCGGCGCCGAGCTCGAATCCGGAGGTCTTGTCGTCGAGCCGGTCGGCAGCGGTGAGCATGAGGATCGGCATGCCGCTGCCGGAGGCGACGATGCTTTCGGCGATCTTGTCGCCGGAGGGGCCGGGGATGTCGCGGTCGAGGACGGCAATGTCGTAGGCGTTGATGCTCAGGAGTTCGAGCGCGGTGTCACCGTCACCAGCGATGTCGGAGGCGATCGCTTCCAGGCGTAGGCCATCGCGGATGGCTTCTGCCATGTAGGGCTCGTCCTCGACGACCAACACACGCATGACCTCGATGCTACGAGGCTCGAGCATATCGTCGGCATATCGAAAAACGCATACGTGCTGACAACGCCACGCTGCCTTGACTGGATTGCATGACCTACAGCCGACCAGCACGAACCGCAGCCCGCCGAACCCGATCGACCATCCTCGGTGCCCTTGTCGGCGCCAGTGCGGCGCTGATCGGTGTACTCGGCTACCAGTCGCTGGCGTCGTCGTCCTACGTCGCCGCATCACCCATGGGCACGCTTCACGGCAACCATCATGGTGCACTTGGCGAGGCAGATGGCGCCGTCCCTGACGGCGTGACTGTCTTCGATGACGAAATCCCGGCCGTGGCCAACCTCGACCCCGATCTGCTCGGTGCCCTTCGCCAAGCTGCAACCGACGCCGCGGGCGACGGGGTCGAGTTTTACGTCAACAGTGGCTGGCGATCACCTGCGTACCAGGAACACTTGCTCGATGAGGCGATCTCGAAGTACGGCTCAAGAGAGGAAGCTGCCCGATGGGTCGCCACCCCCGACACATCGGCTCACGTGTCGGGGGACGCGGTCGACATCGGACACTCCGACGCCGCGGCGTGGCTGTCCGGGCACGGCGCCGAGTACGGACTGTGCCAGATCTACGGCAACGAGCCCTGGCACTACGAGCTGCGCCCCGAAGCCGTCGATGACGGGTGCCCGCCCCTGTATGCCGACCCTACGCAGGACCCAAGGATGCAGTGATCAGCACGCTCGGCATTGAGCGAACCTCCCATCGGTCGCGTGTCGGTGCTCCCTTGCGGCCGTCCGGCCTACCGACCCCGGACGGGCCGGTAGTCGGGACATTCGCCAGTCAGCGTGCGGCCTGGCGGCACACCGATGGGGTGCATTCTTCGTACAGCTCGATGCGGCGTGGCAGCAGCGTCGGGGACAGTCCCGTACCGACGGCTCGCAGGGCAGCATCTTGCCGAATGGGCGACCAGGATCAAGTGCGTGAGACCGCGTCGCGCACCTCGTCCAGCATCTCCTGCTCGCCCATGCTGACCCGCTCCGCACCGAAGCCGAGGAAGCCGCCCTCCTTGGCGGCGTTGGCCGCGGCTTGTGCCGTCGCGAGCATCCACTCGCCGAACGCTGCCGTCTCCTCGGGGGTGGCCCGGGCAGCGACGATCGCCTGGGCGGCTTCCAGCTCGACCAGCACCTGCTCCCCACTTGGCGCCTCGCCCTCGGTGGACACCCGGTACCCCTTCAGCGGGTTTTGCTTCTGCTGCACCTTGGCCTGGATGTCGAGAGCCACCTCGGTCACCAACTGTTCTCGGCTGGCCGGATTCGTGGCGGCCTTGAGCGTTGCCATCGACTCCTTCGCGGCGTCGATCGGACCGCCTGGGTCGGCCAACGCGATGGCAAGGCCGGCTACCAGCGGCGCGCGTACGATTCGGCTCCAGTCGTCCTCGGAGAAGTCACTCTTGGTCGTCATGGCGCGTCCCTTCGTCCCGAGACTGGCGGTGACCCGCTCGCAGCCTCGCCGCTCTCACGTGCCAGTCTCCCCGGCCGCGCCGGCGACGTTCAAAGCGGACGGGCGATGCTCCCGCGGTGATACTCGGGGTTCGTGTTGGGCGTTGCCATTCGTACGGATTCGCCGCGTGCGTTGCTGCCCTCCTGCGAGGATGGGTGGATGTCGAAATCGACGATGGGATCCGCCTACGCGACTCGTCCGCTCAATGCTGACACCTGGGACGACTTCGCCAGGCTCGTGGAGGCGAACAACGGCGTTTGGGGTGGTTGCTGGTGCATGGGCTTTCATCCCGAGGGGGTCGGCAAGGGCGGCACAGCTACCCAGAACCGCGAAGCCAAGCGCGAACACGTACGCAAGGGAACGGTCCACCAGGTCCTCGTCTACGACGGCGACGAGTGTGTCGGCTGGTGCCAGTACGGATCACCCGCAGAGATTCCGAACATCAAGAACCTGAAGGCGTACAACAAGGAGCTCACCGAACTCCCGGACTGGCGCATCGGCTGCATCTTCACGGGCAAGGCCAGTCGCCGCGAAGGGGTCGCGCGAGCAGCCTTGACCGCCGCCCTGGCTGCGATCAAGGACGCCGGCGGCGGGCTTGTCGAGGCCTACCCCGAACAGGTCGAGGGTCGCGATCCCCAGCGCGGCGCCTACCTCCACACCGGACCCGAGAACCTGTTCGAGGAGTTCGGATTCGAGCGCGACCGAAGGATCGCCAAGTGGCGCTGGGTGATGCGACGACGCATTGAGCCGTGATCCAGCTCGAGACCGGCCAGCGGACGATCAGCGGGAGTCACGCTTCGCCTGCCGCCGGGCGCCAGCTGCCCGACTCGAGGCGTCCTTCTTGAGGCCACCGGTTGTCCACTCTTCACGACAGCGCCGCTTGCCTTCCGGCGGTAGACACTCACGTACTTCGAGCGGGCCCGCCGGATCCGCGAGTGCAATGCCAGCAACTCTTCCTCGTCGAGCCCAGTCATCGCGTCATGCGACGTCTCGGCGACCAGCTTTCGCTCGGCTACGGTCATCGAGTTGAGCAACGCCTGGTTCATGGCACTCCTCCCCGCCCGGCGTCAATGAGACACCGGCCCTGCGAGCCATCCTGCCTCAGACCCTCGGCACCGGCCACTGATCCGGGCCGGCGGGCAACGCTTGCGTTACAGGCCAAATTGAACGACGATTCAGTCGGTGGCGCGCTGAGAGACGGCGCGCATCGAGGGTTCGAGCGAACGTCTCGCCCCCTCGGCGAACAGGTGGGGGCAAGTGAAAGGTGAGGCCGTGAGCGGTGAAACTTGGGCGATCCCGGACGCTACGTCCAGCTCTTTGTACTTCGGCCCGTGGTACCGGAAGTCGCCGTTTTTCGAGGCGACGCTGCGGTGGGGCTGTCAGGCCTACGACATCTACAACCACATGTACCTGCCCGCCTACTACGACGACCTCGCCGCGGAGTACTGGGCGCTGGTCAACGACGTCACACTGTGGGACGTCGGCGTGGAGCGAGTCGTGCAGATCAGCGGGCCCGACGGCTTTGAGTTGGCCAACGCGCTCACCTGTCGCGACCTCACCAAATGCGCGGTCGGGCAGGGCAAGTACGCGCCGATCATCGCCCCCGACGGGGGCATCGTCAACGACCCGGTGCTGTTGCGGCGCGACGAGGACACCTTCTGGCTGTGCCTGGCCGACAGTGACGCTCACCTCTACGCGATGGGTCTGGCCCAGGGCCGGGGTCTGAACGCGACCGTGACGCTGCCGGAGGCCTATCCGGTGCAGGTGCAGGGACCGAAGGCGAAGGACCTCATGCGCGACCTCGTCGGCGAGGCCATCCTCGACGTGAAGTATTACTGGACCCTAGATTCGGCGATCGCGGGCATACCGGTCGTGATCAGCCGCACCGGATGGACCGGTGAGATCGGGTACGAGGTCTACCTCACCGACCCCGCCCGCGGCGACGAACTATGGGAGACGATCATGAAGGCGGGCGCGCCCTACGGCATCAGACCGATCGCCCCGTGTGAGGCGCGCCGCATCGAGGCGGGGATCTTCAACTACAACTCCGACTTCACCCTGGAGAACAACCCGTTCGAGGTCACCGGGCTCGAGCGGTTGGTGGAGGCGCAAGACGCCGACTATGTCGGCAAAGCGGCCCTCGGGCGCATCCGCGAGGAAGGGGTGACGCGCAGGCTCGTCGGCATCGAAGCACCCGGTGATCCGTCGTATTACGAGCTCACCGAGGCGCGGCCGGCGCTAGCCGGCGGGCAGCGCGTCGGACATGTCACGGACCTGGTCTGGTCGCCGCGGCTGGAGCGACGCATCGGGTTCGTGTGGGTGCCGACCGAGCTCGCCGACCCGGGCACGGATCTCGAAATCGAGTGGAACAACGGCGAGCGAACCCCCGCCAAAACCGCGGCGATCCCGTTCCTCGACCCGAGAAAGACCGTACCTTCCGCCTGACTGACGCGAGCCGGGCATCGGGCCAGTCGCCCATCTCGTCGACAACGAAACCGCTCCATCGAAGCCGTGCCTCGACGCCACTGACAATCCGGTGATCTGGTTCGTTCGTCATTTCGTCGTCATCGCGTCATTTAACCGGCAGAATAGTGACATTCGGACGGTCCATCGTGGAGCGTCTCAACCACCGCACCGGAACGAGGGGATACCGATGCGACAAAACCTTGCCTCGCCGGTCCGACGCTGGCCCGCCCTACTCGCCACCGCCCTGATCCTGATCGTCGCCGCCACCTACCTCGGAGCGGCGCCAAGCGCCGAAGCCTTCCCGCCCGACGTACCGCCAAAATCCCAGGTTCAATCCGAACTCAACAGCCTCACGGTGCGCTCGGAGGAGTCGATGACCGGCTACTCCCGCGACAAGTTCCCGCACTGGATCACCATCTCGGGTACCTGCGACACCCGCGAGACGGTACTCAAGCGCGACGCCGACTCCGTCACGGTCGGCTCGGACTGCTACCCGACCTCCGGCCGGTGGTACAGCTACTACGACGGCGCCGTCTGGACCGCCGCCTCGGACCTTGACATCGACCACATCGTGCCGCTGGCAGAGGCCTGGCGATCCGGGGCCAGCCACTGGACCACGTCCCGGCGACAGTCCTTCGCCAACGACCTGAGCGGCCCGCAACTGATCGCGGTCACCGACAACGTCAACCAGTCCAAGGGCGACCAGGATCCGGCGTCGTGGAAGCCACCGCGCACCGGCGCCTACTGCGCGTACGCGAAGTTCTGGATCCACACCAAGTATCGCTGGGGCCTGCACCTGCAGTCGTCAGAGAAGTCCGCCCTGCAGAGCATGCTCAACACCTGCTCCTTCTGATGGAGAAGCATCGTCGGTCAATCCTGTCGCCGCTCCCACAGGGTGGCATTGAGGAAGCCCGCGACGGTGAAGAGACGGCAGAGGACATAGAGCCACACCAGCAGCGTGGCGGCCGCGCCGAAGGCGCCGTACGTCTCCTCCGACTCGCCAAGCTTCGGCGCGAAGTAGAAGAGGACGGCGACGTCCATCAACTGGTAGCCGATGCCGACGATCACCGCCCCGGGCAGGAGCTCGACCGGTTGCGACGCGCGGTGCGGGAGGAGCCACATCGCGAAGAGCGCGATCGCCGTCGTCACGAAGAAGCCGACGACGACGCCAAACAGCGCGCTCGCCCCGATCTGCTCGCGCAGCCAGGACGTCGCGGCCGACCCGGCAATGGTGAGGAAGAGCAGGGCATTGGGAAGGACGATCGCCCCCAGCGGTCGGCGGATCTTCGGCACCTCGACGTGCCAGGCCAACGCACAGGCGATGTTGGCCGCTCGCAGCACGCCGACCGTGAACCAGACCAGCGAGATCAGACCCACGATGAGCACGATCACGGCGTTGCGATCGCTGGTCTGAAGCGCCTGCGACGCAGCCTCCGCAGACGCCGCTCCGACGCCGAACTCCCGCGCCGCCGACTCGAGCCCCGCCTCGTCGTACTCGCTCCAAAGCGATCCGATCGAGGCGACGATCAGACCAAACGGAACCAGCCAGAGGAAGAACCGGAACGCGACGCCGCCCGCGATGAGGCCGCCGCCCGCGTCGTGTTCGCTCTTGAGTGCCTGGAGCGCGGCCGACCCCGCGGGAATCTCCTCGGCGCGGCCGCGCAACTCGGTCAGTCGCGCAGCGACCTCCGCCTTCCGCGCGGCGACATCCGCCCTCCGCGACGCGCGCTTGTCCACCACGGTGCTACGGCTTCTCGTGCGGATGGATCGGTAGCCGCCGCTCGCTCTCCCTGTGAGACCGGGAGTTGACTCCGAGATCGAGCTCCATAGCTCCTCCTGGCGACTCGCCCACCAAGCTACGCGCCGGTCGCGAGATCCTGAGGGGCCAAAGGTCCCGCGCCACCGGACTCGTCGCCATCCCCGTCGAGCGTTGGCCGGCGATCAGACGATGACGACCTCGCCGTACGTCGTCGTCCGCTCCCGCGCAGGGCGACCGATCCCCGTCGCGATCGCCTCGAGCTCCTGCACCGTCCGGGCCGAGCCGTGTTCGGATCCCGCCATCCGCGAGATCGTCTCCTCCATCAGCGTGCCGCCGAGATCGTTGGCGCCGCCGCGAAGCATCGTCTGAGTGCCCTCGACACCGAGCTTCACCCAGCTGGTCTGGATGTTGGCGATCCGGCCATGGAGCAGCAGCCGGGCCATCGCATGGACCGCGCGGTTGTCCCGAAGCGTCGGGCCTGGTCGCGCCACGCCCGCGAGATAGATCGGCGCATTGTGGTGGACGAACGGCAGCGCGACGAACTCGGTGAAGCCACCGGACTGCTCCTGCAGCCGCGCGAGCAGCTTCAAATGCGCGACCCAGTGCGCGGGGTGGTCGACATGGCCGTACATCATCGTCGAGCTCGACGGCAGCCCGATGTCATGGGCGGTCGTGACGACCTCGATCCAGGCCGACGCCGGCAGCTTGCCTTTGGTGAGCACCCAACGGACATCGTCGTCGAGGATCTCGGCGGCCGTCCCTGGGATGGTGTCGAGCCCGGACTCCTTGGCGGCGATCAGCCAATCCCGGATCGACAGCCCGGTTCGGCTGGCCCCGTTGACGACCTCCATCGGTGAGAAGGCGTGGACGTGCATGCCGGGCACCCGGGACTTGACTTCGCGAACCAGGTCGAAGTACGCCTCGGCCGGCAACTGCGGGTCGATGCCGCCCTGCATGCACACCTCGGTCGCGCCGGCCTCCCAAGCCTCGACGGCCCGATCACCGACCTGTTCGACGGACAGGCTGTAGGCGTCGGCATCGGTACGCCGCTGCGCGAAGGCACAGAACCGACAGCCGACGTAGCAGACGTTGGTGAAGTTGATGTTGCGGTTAACCACGTACGTGACGTCGTCGCCGACCGTGTCGCGCCGCAGGTCGTCGGCCAGCCGGCACAGCGCTTCGAGGTCGGCCCCGTCGGCCTGCATCAGCGCCAGCGCCTCGTCGTCGGTGAGCCGGGCCGGATCACGCTCCGCCGAGCGCAGTGCCGCAGCCACGTCACCGTCCAGGCGGCGGCCGTTCGTACGCTGCGAACCGGCGGCCACCTGCTCACGCAGCGCTGTCCAGCTGCCGTACACCTCGTCGAAGTCGCTGCGACGATCAGTGGTGCGCCCGTCGGTGTCGATGCTGGCATGCAGGTCGGTCCGCCCGGCCGACTCGAGACCGCCGTCGGGTTCCTGCCACGGCAGGCCGGCCGGCCGAGCGTCGTCGCGAGCGAGTCCGGTCGCCGGCTCGATCAGCGCTGCGACATGCGACCCGAGTCGAGGATCGAGCCAGGCGTCGCCACGCCGCAGGTACTCGGGGTGCGCCGTCAGCCGCTCGGTGAGCTCGAAGCCGCCCTCCCGGGTCCGCTCCGCGAGATCGTCCAGATGCGGCCACGGCCGCTCGGGATTGACATGGTCGGGGGTCAGTGGCGACACGCCGCCCCAGTCGTCGATGCCGGCGCCGAGGAGCCGCCCGAGCTGGTCCGGCTCCGATAGGTTGGGCGGCACCTGGATCCGCATCTTGGGCCCCAGCAGCAGCCGGGCCACGGCCACCGTCGCGAGGTACTCCTCGAACCCCACGTCGGGCGTCGACCGCATCGCCGTGTCCGGCTTGGCGCGGAAGTTCTGGACGATGACCTCCTGGATGTGCCCGTACTCGCGATGCACGCGTCGGATGGCGAGCAGCGACTCGGCCCGTTCGGTGACGTCTTCGCCGATCCCGACGAGGATCCCGGTCGTGAAGGGAATCGACAGCCGCCCGGCGTCCTCCAACACGCGCAGCCGGACCGCGGGATCCTTGTCGGGCGAGCCGTAATGGCAGCCGCCGGGCTCCGACCAGAGTCGGGTCGCCGTGGTCTCGAGCATCATGCCCATCGACGGCGCGACGGGCTTCAGCCGCTGCATCTCGGTCCACGACATCACACCGGGGTTGAGATGCGGGAGCAGCCCGGTCTCTTCGAGGACGCGAATCGCCATCGCCCGCACGTACGACAGCGTGTCTGCGTAGCCGTTCGCCTCCAGCCACTCACGGGCCGCCGGCCACCGGTCCTCGGGCCGGTCGCCCAGCGTGAACAGCGCCTCCTTGCAACCGAGCTCGGCACCCCGTCGGGCGATGTCGAGCACCTCATCGGATGAGAGGTACGCCTCGGGCACCCGACCCGGCACAGTCACGAAGGTGCAGTAGTGACACCGGTCGCGACACAGTCGGGTGAGCGGGATGAAGACCTTGCGCGAGTACGTGACGATGCCAGCTCGCCCGGCGTTCGCTAGGCCGAGATCACGGGTGTGCGCCGCCACCGCGCACAGCTCCGACAGGTCGTCACCGGTGGTTTGGAGCAGGACGGCGGCCTCGTCGACATCGAGGGCCTTGCCGCTCTTGGCCCGGGACAGCGCTCGCCGGGTCGCCTGGGCGGTCGGCGCGGTGTCGTACGCGGCATCCGCAGGTTTGGACACGCGATCCTCCACTCGACGTGCGGGCACGAGTCGGGCCCTGGAAGCGAGCCTATGCCGAGCCGGTGATGTCGGGTCGGCTCAGGGAGCCGGAGTTTTGGCGGGAAATACAGGCTCTGGGGCGCGTCGACCTGTATTTCACGCCAATACTCGAGCGCCGCGAGCGAAGACGCGCCTCGACCATCGCTGGCTTCGGCGCGACCCGCGTGGCACGATCGACGTCCGATGGAATCTCCGGTTGTGATCGTTGGCGCTGGTCTAGGTGGCTTGCGGGCGGCCGAGCGGTTGCGCGCCGCCGACTGGGACGGCGACATCGTCATCTACGGCACCGAGCCGCACATGCCCTATAACCGGCCGCCGCTGTCGAAGGAGGCGCTGGCCACCGGTATCTCGCATGAGCGGCTCGCCTATCGTCGACGGCCGGCGATCGAGGACGTCGATTGGCAGCTCGAGCGCACCGTCAAGTCGGCCGATCTCGACGAGCGCGTCGTCAAACTCGACGACGGCACGTCCCAATCGTTCATCGGCCTGGTCGCCGCCACCGGCGTCCGCCCGCGCCGGCTCCCCTTCGACGCGCCGCTCGAATGGCGACAGACGCTGCGCACGATCGACGACGGCATCGCGCTACGCAAGCGACTCACCCAGGGCGACCGCCTCGTCCTCATCGGCGCCGGCTTCGTGGGCAGCGAGGTCGCGGCGACGGCACGCGGCTTCGGTTGCGACGTGCACGTCGTCGACCCGCTGCCCGAACCGATGACCCGCGCGCTCGGCGAGATGGTGGGAGGCGAGTTGCGTCGCCGGCACGAGTCACACGGCGTCACCTTTCACCTTGGCCACGCCGTCGCGAGCATCGAAGGTGACACCCCTCCGCGTACCGTGCAGCTCGACGACGGGATGCGGCTCACCGCGGACCTCGTGGTCGAGGCCGTCGGGTCGATACCCAATGTCGAATGGCTCGACGGCAACGGGCTCGACCTCACGAACGGGGTCGCGTCCGACGAATGGATGCGGCCCCTTGGTCCCGACGGGCCAGTCCCCGGCGTCGTGGCCGTCGGCGACATCGTGCGGTACGTCAATCCGCTCTTCGGCGGCCCACCGCATCGCGTGGAGCACTGGGCGATGCCCACCGAGACGGCGAAGCCGGCCGCCCGCGCGCTCGTGGCGCATCTCACCGGGGAGCGACTCGACGACGAGCCGTTCGCTCCGCTCCCCACGTTTTGGAGCGATCAATACGACATCCAGCTCCAGTCGTTCGGCCTGCCGGAGCTCGGGCTCGACGACGTACGCGTCCTGGAGGGCGACCTGTCCGACGAGGTGGCTGTCGGCTATCACCGAGACGGCCGGATGGTCGGCGTCGTGCTCCTCGGACTGTCGCTGCGCATCAAGCACTGGCGCACGCAGCTCCTCGAGCAACTGGCCTAGCTGTCGCCGGGAGTTGGCCTCACGATGGGCATAATTCCAGAGAGCGCGGACAGCGAGGGGGCCAGCGACGTGAGCAGCCTGATCAGACCCAAGAAGACTGCCCTGATCCTTGCCCAACGCATCGTCAAAGACATCGAGCGGCAAGGCCTCGGTCCGGGTGACAAGCTGCCGGCCGAGCGGCTCATGAGGGAGTCTTACGGCGCCGGCCGGGGGACGCTGCGCGAGTCCCTTCGCTATCTGGAGCTGCAGGGCGTCCTGTCCTTCAAGCAGGGGCCCGGCGGCGGCCCCGTTATCGAGAAGCCGACCGCGGACAACCTCGCGACGACGCTCAACCTCCTTCTGCAGTTCGAGGACGCCCCTTACGGCGTGATCGTCGAGGCGCGGGCAGCGTTCGAGCCGGTGATGGCGCAGCTCGCGGCCGAACGCATCGGCGCCGACGACCTGACACGCCTCGAGCAGTCGCTGACCGACATGGAGTCAGACCTCGACAGCGCCGAGCGCTATCTCTCCGCCGACGCGGAGTTTCACAACACGATCGCGTGGTCGTCCGCCAATCCGCTGTTCGGCCTCCTGATCGAGGCGATGGTCGGCGCGATGGTCGTCAGCGACGCGAGCCACGACGTCCTCCACTCCACGCGGCGACAGATCGTCCTGGCGGCGCATCGGGAGATCTTCGAGGCGATCAGGTCCGGCGACCCAACACTCGCCGGGGAGAGCATGCGCAAGCACATCCAGGAGTACGTCACCTACGCCCAGCGCGAGTTACCCCAGGTGCTCAACCAGCCGATCACCTGGGGCTGACGCTCGGCCGGTTACGCATCAGCATCGACTCAATGCTCCGCCGGGGACTCGGACGGCGACCCAGAAGCCTCCGGCGTGGAGGGTGTCCCCGACGCGGCGGCGACCGCGCTCACGAGGTCGTGCGCCTGCGGCGGACCGCCCTCACTGCTGGTCACCTCCTTGCCGTCGACCAGCACGGTAGGCGTGGCGTTGATGTTGTCCTTCGACGCCTGATCGGTCGCCTCCGCCACCCAGCCCTCGTAATCGTCGCCCTCGATGCACGATGCCGCCCCGCCGGCGCCGGCACGTTTGGCGAAGTTCGCGAGTTCGGAGTCTGACAGCCCGACACTGCCCTCCTTTGGCTGGTTGTGGAAAAGCAGCGAGTGGAATCTGTAAAACGCGCCGATCCCACCGTCTTCGAACACGCAGGCAGCAGCGGCGGCCGAGCGGGTGGAGTATTTGGTGGACGACTCTTGGTCGAGGATCGCGATCGGTCGGTACTCGACGCTGATCTCGTTGGACATAATCGCCTGATCGACGTACCCGGCGACCTGCGTCTCGAACTCCTCGCAGATCGGACACTGGAAGTCCTCGTAGAACACGACCTTGACCGGGGATGCCGCGCTCGACGCCTGGTCGCCGCCCAGCCCCTCGGCGGTGACGAGATAGCCGTTGTCGCTGGTCACGCCGTCCGGTGCTTGCCCGGTGTCGCGCTGCGCGGCGAAGATGCCCACGCCGGCGGCGACGACTATCACGATGGCGGCGGCGACGATCGCGCCGGTGATCAGGCGTGTCCGGCGAGCGGCGGCATGCTCCCGCTCGCGGCGCATCTGCGCCGCGCGGGTCTGACGCTCGTCGCGCTTCCTTCGATTGCTCACGCGCTCTCCTCGCTGCGTTCGGTCACGACGCTTCCTCCTTCACTCTCGGCGCCGGGTAGAGCAGCCCGTCGACCGAGAGCCGGCTCCTCGGCCGCCAGGCCAACAGTCCGGCCAAAACCAACAGTCCGGCGTCACGCGCGATGTCCCACTTGTACGCGGCGATGACATCGTCTCCCGAGGCGGCTCCCCCGCCGCCGAAGCATCCGCACTCGATCTGCAGTCC
This sequence comes from Actinomycetota bacterium, assembly GCA_046725375.1. Classification (GTDB taxonomy): domain Bacteria; phylum Actinomycetota; class Actinomycetes; order Propionibacteriales; family Nocardioidaceae; genus DATFRX01. The sequence goes on along the minus strand of JBKOYM010000066.1, from coordinate 21,732 downwards.
GCGTGCCCAGGCCGTCGAGATGCCGACGATGAACCCGGCCAACAACACCGCCGATGTGATCGCAGCCAGCCGCTGCGCCAGGCCCACCACGAGCAGCAGGCCTAGGCAGATCTCCAGCAAGGGCAGCGCGTAGCCGACGGTACGTTCGAGCGGGTCCGGGACCAGTTCATAGGCGCGGACCGCCCGTACGCTGCTGTCGGGGTCGCCGATCTTCGCGGCGCCGGCAGCCAGCCATACTCCTCCGACCACGAGCCGAGCCGCGACAGCCAGCCATGGCCACGCGGCTTCCACCCGTGAGCGCCACAGACTGCCAGCACTCACCTTCGTACTCCCAGCGGATCAGAAGCGGACTCCACCCCGAGTCCCATAGTGCCAGGGCCGATAGAGTCGCCTCACACAGGAGGAGCGACGGATTGGCGCAGGGACAACGACGTCACGTCAAGGCGGCCACGCTCGCCTTCCGCAGCCTTGTCGGCTGGGGGGTCTTCGGACTGGTCGCTGGGTGTGGTCTGATGGTCGCCTTCGGCATCCCGTGGTGGAAGGCGATACTGGGCTCGGGCGGCCTGCTGCTGATCCTGCTCGTGGCGTACGGGCTTGAACAGTCGGGCCTGCTGCGACCTCCGACTCCGGACGAATCGGCGCGGTCGGACCGGCGCTCGCCGCCCAAGCCGCCGATGCGATAGGACCGGTCGGAGGTTAGGGTGCCTGGCGTGAACGACCGCTTGGTGTGGATCGACTGCGAGATGACCGGGCTCGACATCGGCGCCGACGCGCTGATCGAGGTCGCGGCGCTCGTGACCGACTTCGAGCTCAACGTGCTCGGTGACGGCGTCGACGTCGTCGTCAAGCCGCCACAGCAGGCGCTGGACCAGATGAGCGAGGTCGTTCGCGACATGCACGTCGCCTCCGGGCTCATCGACGAACTCGCCGACGGGGTGAGCCTTGTCGAGGCTCAGCAACGGGTGCTCAACTATGTCCGGGCCCACGTGCCCGAAGCGGGTCGGGCACCGCTCGCCGGCAACACCGTCGGCACCGACCGGATCTTCTTGGCCCGCGACATGCCCGACCTCGAGGCGCACCTGCACTACCGCATCGTCGACGTGTCGTCGATCAAGGAGCTGGCCCGACGGTGGTATCCCCGGGTCTATTTCGCCGCGCCCACCAAGACCGGCAACCATCGGGCCTTGGCCGACATCCGGGAAAGCATCGAGGAGCTCCGCTACTACCGCGCTGCGGTCTTCGTCCCGCAGCCCGGCCCCGACTCCGACTCGGCCCGGGCGCTCGCCAAGGAGTACGGCGGTGGGCTGACTCCTCCGGACGAGGGACGCTCCGCCGCCAGCGAGGGTTGACCGACCGCCGATTCCGCGTACGGCCGGGTCGCCCGCTACACTTGCGCAGGCTGCGACAACGTCGTCCGTCCCCGCACGGCAACAGACGAGAGTGCAGCTCATGGTGGGTGTAGCTCAGCTGGTAGAGCACCTGGTTGTGGTCCAGGATGTCGCGGGTTCAAGTCCCGTCACTCACCCCAGACCTCGCGTCACTCAGCACGGCTCGACGACTCTCGGCGTAGGTTCGGACCCGTGCGGACTCGGACGCATCCTGGAGGTGCCAGAAGGCCCGGGTGGCGATGCGGAGCCCCGGTAAGACGACGGTTTTGCGCCCGCACGCACGATGTGATCCGCTCCGACCGTGCATTAGGGCGCAAAACCGTCAGCATCCTCGGCAGCCCGGCACTCTTTTCGAGAGAGCGTGGTAACGCGACGACCGCCGGGGTCCGTCAGCCGTGGGGCGCCAGGTTTTGCAGACGGACCTGGCCGCGAGCCACCAGTCGCCCCTCCGCATCACGCGACTCGATCAACCACAGCTGCTGCAGCCGTCCTTGATGGATCGGGGTCGCCGTCGCCGTGAGGTGGTCACCGGGACGAGCCGCTCGCAGGAAGTCGGTGTTGTTGTTGACCCCCACGACCCCGCCCGCTTCGCCGTTCTCCTGCGCCGCGTACCAGAGGCCGGCACCGATGCTCGCGGCACTCTCGTTGATCAGGCAGTGCACGCCGCCGTGTGCCAGTCCGAACGGCTGCAGGTGCTGCTCGGCGACCGTCCACTCGATGACGACACCATCGGCGTCGGCCCGAGTAATCTCCAGGCCGAGCAACTCGTGCAGCTTGATCGGGACCATGGAGAAGACCTTAACCAGCCAGGTTGATCCGTCACTTGTGTCGCGACGATCCGCCGACTCGTAACGGGTCCTTAGTCGACACGCCGCGGATCGTCGGAGCACAAGTGACGGATCAACCCCGTGGGGACGTATCGGCGCGGTTAGGCGAGCGGCACGACGTCCGGAGCGCCGATCCGAGCGGCGTCGGCCGTCTCGTCGTCGGGCATCTGCTGGCTCTCTCGCTCCGCCTTGATCCGCATCTGGTAGTGCTCGATCTCGCGAGAGCGCTGCGCGTCGCTCCACCCGAGTGCACCGGCCATCAGATCCGCCGCGTCGTCGCACGCTCGATCGCCGCGGTCGAAGGTCTCGATCGAGATCCGGGTACGCCGGGTCAGCACGTCGCCGAGGTGGCGGGCGCCTTCGTGCGTGACGGCGTAGACCACCTCGGCACGCAGGTAGTCTTCGGCGCCACCGAGCGGCTCGCCGAGCGACGCGTCGTCGGCGATCAGCTCCAGCACCTCGCTCATCAGCGAACCGTAGCGGTGCAGGAGGTGCTCGATGCGCACTTCGTGCAATCCGGACCGCTCGGCGAGAACGTGACGCGAGTTCCACAGCGCCTCGAAGCCGTCGGCGCCGAGGAGCGGCACGTCCTGGGTGCACGAGCTCGGAACGTTGCGGTCGAGGACTGCCGCGAGGCCGTGGACCGCCTCATCGACGGCGTCCTTGGCCATCACGCGATAGGTCGTGAACTTGCCTCCTGCCACAACGACCAGACCGGGCACGGTGTGCGCGACCGCATGCTCCCGGGACAGTTTCGACGTGGCCTCCGACTCGCCGGCGAGCAACGGTCGCAGCCCGGCGTAGACGCCCTCGACGTCCTCACCGGTCAGTGGCTGCTCGAGCACCGAGTTGACGTGCTCGAGGAGGTAGTCGATGTCGCTCGCGCTCGCCGCCGGATGGGCCTTGTCGAGAGCCCAGTCGGTGTCGGTCGTGCCGATGATCCAGTGCCGCCCCCACGGGATGATGAACAGGACGGACTTCTCGGTCCGCAGGATGATCCCCGTCTTGGACCGAATCCGGTCACGAGGCACGACGAGATGGATGCCCTTGCTCGCCCGTACGTGGAACTGCCCACGCTCCCCCGCTAGCGACTGGGTCTCGTCGGTCCATACCCCGGTCGCGTTGACGACCTGGCGCGCCCGTACCTCGAATCGCCGGTCCGACTCGAGGTCGTGGACGATCGCGCCGGTCACCCGCTCCCCCTCCCGAAGCAGATCGACGACGCGGGCTCGCGATGCCACCAGGGCGCCGTAGGACGCCGCGGTGCGTGCCAGGAACATCGTGAATCGAGCGTCGTCGACCTGCCCGTCCCAGTACTGGATGCCGCCGACCATGCTGTCCTTGCGCAGCGACGGCGCCAGTCGTTTCGCTCCCCGCCGGGTCAGGTGCCGGTGGTGCGGCACACCACGCGGATGCCGCGCCAGCATCGACAGACCGTCGTAGAGCGCGACCCCGGACCCGGCGTACCACCGCTCCCAACCACGGTGCTGTAGGGGATAGAGGAACGGCACCGGTTGCGCCAGGTGTGGCGCCAGCCGAACCAAGAGCAGCCCACGCTCGCGCAGCGCCTCGGCGACCAGGCCGAAATCGAGCATCTCGAGATAGCGCAGGCCGCCGTGGATCAGCTTGCTCGAACGGCTGGACGTGCCGGAGGCGAAGTCGCGTGCCTCCACCAGGCCGACTCGCAGGCCGCGGGTCGCGGCGTCGAGCGCGGATCCTGACCCGACCACGCCGCCGCCGACGACGAGTACATCGAGCTGCGGGCCGGCCTCCATCTGTTCGAGCGACCGCTCACGTCGATCCGGTGAGAGCGCAACCGCCATCATCTGGTGCCCCGTCCTCCTCTTGACTGCGCGTCTCAGTCGACCTCGACCCAGTCGAGCGTCCGCTGGACGGCCTTCTTCCATTGAGCATAGGCCGCGTCGCGCTGGTCTTCAGACCACTGCGGATCCCACCGCCGGTCCTCGTTCCAGTTGGCCCGCATCTCGTCGGTGTTGCTCCAGAACCCGACCGCGAGACCGGCCGCGTACGCCGCACCGAGCGCCGTCGTCTCGGCGACGACCGGCCGGCTGACCGGGACGCCGAGCACATCCGCCTGGATCTGCATGCACAGCTCGTTAGCCGTGACGCCGCCGTCGACCTTCAGCACTTCGAGGTGCACGCCCGAGTCCTGCTCCATCGCCTCGGCGACGTCGCGGCCCTGGAAGCAGATGCTCTCCAGCGTCGCCCGGGCCAGGTGCGCGTTGGTGTTGAACCGGGACAGACCGACGATCGCGCCCCGCGCGTCCGACCGCCAGTACGGAGCGAACAGACCCGAGAATGCCGGCACAAAGTACACGCCGCCGTTGTCCTCCACCTGACGCGCCAGCGCCTCACTCTGCGCCGCGCCGCTGATGATGCCGAGCTGGTCACGCAGCCACTGAACCGCCGATCCGGTGACCGCGATCGAGCCCTCGAGAGCGTAAATGCAGTCCTCGTCGCCGAACTTGTAGCACGGCGTGGTCAGCAGACCGGCCTTGGAGTGGACGATCTCCGTGCCGGTGTTGAGCAGCATGAAGTTGCCGGTGCCGTAGGTGTTCTTGGCCTCTCCGACGCCGAAGCACACCTGGCCCACCGTCGCCGCCTGCTGGTCACCGAGGTCGCCGGTCAGCGGGATCTCGCCGCCCAACGGACCGGAGGTCTGCGTCGTGCCGTATGGATCCGGCGACGAGCTCGGACGGATGCTCGGCAGCATCGAGCGCGGGATGTTGAAGAACGACAGCAACTCGTCGTCCCAGTCGAGCGTCTCGAGGTTCATCAACATCGTCCGGCTGGCGTTGGTCACGTCGGTCACGTGCACACCGCCGCTCGTCCCGCCGGTGAGGTTCCACAACACCCAGGAGTCGGTGTTGCCGAAGATGGCGTCACCGCGTTCGGCGGCCTCGCGTACTCCGTCGACGTTTTCGAGGATCCATTGGATCTTGCCGCCGGAGAAGTACGTCGCGGGCGGCAGGCCGGCCCTCTGCCGGATCACATCGCCCTTGCCGTCCCGCTCGAGGGCCGAGGCGATGCGGTCGGTCCGGGTGTCCTGCCAGACGATCGCGTTGTAGTAGGGACGGCCGGTGTTGCGGTCCCAGATGACCGACGTCTCGCGTTGATTGGTGACGCCGACCGCGGCCAGGTCGCTGCTGCTCAGGCCGGCGCCGTGAAGTGCGGATTGGATGACCGCCGAGGTTCGCTCCCAGATCTCGACGGGATTGTGCTCGACCCAGCCGGCCTGCGGCAGGATCTGCTCGTGCTCTAGCTGGTGCTTTCCGACCTCGTTGCCCGAGTGGTCGAAGATCATGAAGCGCGTACTGGTCGTCCCTTGGTCGACGGCGCCGACATAGTCAGCCATATCTTCCCTCCGTACTGCGTTAGGTGCTGATCGTGACTGTTCTTCGGTGATCCGCTGAGCGTGACGGTCACAGCGTCACGCTCAGCGGTGTGGCTCCCGATCAGAAGGACCACTGCGAAAGGAGACCGGCGGCGACACCGCCGATGATCGGGCCGACGATCGGCACCCAGGAGTAAGACCAGTCGCTGTCGCCCTTGCCCTTGAATGGCAGGATGAAGTGCGCGATGCGAGGACCTAGATCGCGAGCCGGGTTGATGGCGTAACCCGTCGGCCCACCGAGTGACGCGCCGATGCCGACCACCAGCAGAGCGACGGGCAACGGTCCGAGCTCGGACGGCGCTTCCCCGGGTGCGAAGCTGAGAATCACGAAGACCAGGACGAAAGTACCGATGATCTCGGTGACCGTGTTCCACGGGTAGCTCCGGATCTGCGGCCCGGTCGAGAAGGTAGCGAGCTTGAGAGTCGCGTCGGCTTCCTCATCGTCGTAGTGATCCTTGTACGCCGCCCAAGCGACCACGGCACCGAGGAAGGCACCGAGCATCTCGCCGCCCAGGTAGGTCATCGTCGACGCGAAGTCGATCTCCTCTTGGGCCTGGCCGCCGTAGTTCGGGGCGTCCGACGCCCAGAGTCCGAGCGTCACGGCCGGGTTGAGGTGGGCTCCTGACTTGTACGCCACGAAGACGCCGGCCATGACGGCCAAACCCCATCCGAAGCAGATAAGCATCCAGTTGGGTCCGACAAACTTACCCTTGGTCTTGCCGAGCAAGACGTTGGCTACGACTCCGACACCGCCCAGTGTCAGCATTCCCGTCCCGAGGACTTCGCTCCAAAAAACTTCGTCCAGCCCCATTGCATCCTCCGCTTTCTCGTGATGCCAGGTGATCGACGGTTGAGATGGATGTCGGCTCCGGCGGCCCGAGACTGAAGCCGGCTGCCGTGAACGTAAGGACCGAGGGCGATGTGGTCAACGTCATGTATTCGACAATGTCGTACGCGGGTCTAGGCTGACGCTCGTGCCTGGACGAATCCAGTCCATCGAACGAGCGGTCGCCGTGCTCCGGTTGCTGGACACGGCCGATCAGCCGCTGGAGCTGCACGAGATCGCGGACACGCTCGGCCTGGCACGTACGACGGCCCACGGCATCGTGACGACCCTGCGCGAACTCGGCCTGATCGGACAGGTGCACGATCACGGGCCGTTGCACGGGCGATACGAGGTCGCCGAGGCGGCTCGCCTGTTCGGACGCGGCGGACCAGACCCACACGAGCTGCGCTCGCTCGCGATGAACTGGGCCGACAGCCTCGCGGCGCAGACCGGCCTCGCCGTCACGCTCGGTATACCGACGCGGGCAGATGTCTTGGTCGTGCACCACGTCTTTCGGCCGGATGGGTCGCCGCAGCGGCTCGCCGTCGGGCAACGGCGACCCCTGCACGCCAGTGCGCTCGGCAAGGCGCTGCTGGCGTTTGCGCCCAGTGGGCTTCGGCGCCTGCCGGGCTCCGACCTCACGGCGTACACGAAACGCACGCTCCGGACTCAGTCGGCACTGGCCGGGGCGCTGGCGATGGCTCGCAAGGACGGTCTCGCCACCGAGGACGGTGAGCTGGAGGCGGATCGCGGCAGCATCGCGGCGCCGGTTCATGGCACTGGCGGCCCCGCCGTGGCGGCGATCGCGATCATCGGCGGTCGAGATGAGCTGTTCAACGGGCACGGCCGACCCGATCAGGACCTGGCCAACGCGACAAAGGCTGCGGCGCGGGCGCTGACCCGGCAGGTGCAGACGCTGTGGTGAGGGAGCGGGTCGTCGCCGCGATCGATCAGGGCACGACATCCACCCGATGCCTGCTCTTCAACCACGCCGGTCGGATGATCGCCGTGTCGCAGCGGGAGCACCACCAGCACTATCCGCGACCGGGCTGGGTCGAGCACGACGCGGCCGAGATCTGGCGCAACGTCGAACGCGTCGTGCCGGCTGCCCTGCGCGAGGCCGGGCTGACGCCGGACAACCTGGCCGCGCTCGGCATCGCAAACCAGCGCGAGACCACGGTGATCTGGAACCGTCACACCGGCAAGCCGCTGGCCCGCGCTATCACGTGGCAGGACACCCGGACCGAGCCGATGGTCGAGGACCTCGCGGCCGACGGGCACGCGGATCTCATCCGCGACGTCTGCGGAATGGCGCCCACGACGTACTTCTCCGGCCCCCGACTGCGCTGGCTGCTCGACCACGTACCCGGCGCGCGCGAAGGCGCCGAGACGGGTGACGTCCTGTTCGGCACGATGGAGAGCTGGCTGATCTGGTGGCTCACCGGCGGACCCGATCGCGGCAGCCACGTCACCGACGTGACCAACGCCAGCCGGACCATGCTGATGGACATCCGCGACCTGCGATGGGACGAGCGGCTGCTGCGGCTCATGGACATCCCGGCCGCGATGCTGCCGGAGATCCGGCCGAACGCGACGGTCTACGGCACCTGCCGTACGGTCGTGCCCGGTGTTCCGATCGGAGGGGCCCTCGGCGACCAGCATGCGGCGCTGTTCGGCCAGACCTGCTTCGCCCCGGGCGAGGCCAAGTGCACCTACGGCACCGGCGCGTTCCTGCTCATGAACACCGGCGCTCGGCTCGCGACGTCACCGCACGGACTGATTCCCACCATCGGGTACGTGGTCGGCGACGGGCCGCCGGTCTACGCGCTCGAAGGTTCGATCGCGGTCACGGGTTCGCTCGTGCAGTGGTTTCGAGACTCGTTGGAGCTGATCGAGACGGCGCCGCAGATCGAGACGCTCGCGACATCGGTGGCCGACAACGGCGGTTGCTACATCGTGCCCGCGTTTTCGGGTCTGTACGCGCCGCGATGGCATCCGGACGCGCGCGGCGTCGTCGTCGGGCTGACCTCGTACGTGACGAAGGGGCATCTCGCGCGGGCCGTACTCGAGGCGACCGGCTGGCAGACTCGCGAGGTCGTCGACGCCATGAACGCCGACGCCGGGCCGGGCCTCGCCATCATGCGGCTCAAGGTCGACGGCGGCATGACGGCCAACCACCTGCTCATGCAGTTCGTCGCCGACGTCATTGACGTGCCGGTCGAGCGACCGTTCGTCATGGAAGCCGTGTCGCTCGGCGCTGCGTACGCGGCCGGCCTCGCCGTCGGCTATTGGGCCGATCTCGCCGTACTCAGGAGCAACTGGCATCGAGCGGGGCTCTGGGAGCCGACGATGGAACCTGCCCTTCGCGACGCCGAGCACGCGAACTGGAACCGCGCCGTCGAGCGCACCTACGACTGGATCCGCCCCACCTGACCCGACGAATCGTCAGTGCCCGGCCGGGATGACGCCGAGGCGACCGGCCTGGAAGTCCTCGAACGCCTTGATGACCTCGGCCCGAGTGTTCATGACGAACGGCCCGGCCCACGCCACCGGCTCCCGGATCGGCCGGCCGCCGAGGATCAAGACATCGAGCTCCGGCGTACGGCTGTTCTGTCGGGAATCGGCCGCGACCGTGACACTGTCACCCGGTCCGAAGACCGCCAGCTGCCCCTCGCGAATCGGCTGGCCACCAGCCGTACCGCTGCCGCTGAGGACGTAGACCAGCGCGTTGAAGTCGCTCCGCCACGGCAGCTCGAGCTCGGCTGACGGCGCCAGTGTCGCGTGGGCGAAGCTGATCGGGGTGTGGGTAACACCCGGCCCGTGTACGCCGCCGACGTCACCGGCGATGATCCGCACGAGAACGCCCGCGTCGGCCGTCGTCGCGAGGCCCACCTCACCGCCACGCAGATCCTGGTAGCGCGGGTCGATCAGCTTGTCGGCGCGTGGCAAGTTGACCCAGAGCTGGATGCCGTGGAAGAGGCCGCCGCTCACGACCAGCGCCTCAGGCGGCTTCTCGATGTGCAGAATGCCGCTGCCGGCCGTCATCCACTGCGTGTCACCGTTCGTGATCGTGCCGCCGCCCCCATTGGAGTCGGAGTGCTCGAACGTACCGTCGATCATGTACGTCACGGTCTCGAAGCCCCTGTGCGGGTGCCACGGCGTGCCCTTGGGCTCCCCCGGCGCGTACTCCACCTCGCCCATCTGGTCCATGTGGACGAACGGGTCGAGCTGGGCCATGTCGACGCCGGCGAACGCCCGGCGTACCGGGAAGCCCTCACCCTCGTACGCCGACGGCGCGGTCGTCACGGACACGATCGGGCGCGGTTGAGCATCGGGAGCCGGCGGATTGATCCGCGGCAGTGTCGTCGGGTCGTCGACGGTGATGGCTGGCATTTTGCATCGCCTTCTTTCGTCGTGGCGAATGGCACAACTCTAGTTGAATCTTCAATATTCCGCCACGAGTGACCGATGACCGGACCACGAGTGACCGATGACCGGGTTTGCGGTCGCGGCTAGATCCAGCCTTCCTCCCACGCTCGGTGGGCGGCAGCATGGCGCGAGCCGACGCCGAGCTTGGCCATCGCGGCCGAGAGATAGTTGCGTACGGTGCCGGGCGCGAGATGCACCAGCGCCGCGATCTCATTGACCGACGCACCGGTACGAGACGCCCGCAACACGTCGAGCTCCCGCTCGGTCAGCGGGCAGTCGCCCTCGGTCAGCGCCGACGCCGCGATGTCCGGGTCGACGTACCGTCGGCCACTGGTGACGTCGCGGATGATCTCGGCCAGCCGAGCGGCCGGCGTCGTCTTGGGCACGAACCCGCTGACGCCGGCGGCGAGCGCCCGACGCAAGACACCGGGCCGGGCATGCCGGGTGACCAGGATGATCGCCGTCGGCAGCTCCGAGCGGATCTGTCGCGCCGCCTCGAGACCGTCCGCCGGTGGCATTTCGAGATCGAGGACGGCGATGTCCGGACGGGTCTCGCGGGCCATGCGGACCGCATCGGTCGACGTCGCGGCCTCACCAACAACCTCGATGTCCGCTTCGAGCGAGAGCAGCGACCTCAACGCGCCCCGTAGGAGGTCCTCGTCGTCGGCGATGAGCAGCCGGATCATCGGACCTCCTGACGCCCGACCCGCGCCGGCAATTCGGCGACGACCTCGAACCACTCGTCGTCGCGATCCCAGGTCAGTTCACCACCGGCCTCCCGAACCCGATCGGCGAGCGCGTGCAGCCCTGTACCGCCGGCGCCTCCGGCCGATCCGGCGACGCCGTCGTTGCGTACTCGGAGCCGCGCGACGTCGCCAGTGATTCGGTAGTCGACCTCGGCGTTTCGAGCCCGGCTGTGCCGCAGCACGTTGGTGGTCGCCTCCCGCATCACCAGGCCCAGCAGATGCCGATCGGAGTCGGCGAGGTCGGACGTACGGGCCGCCGCCGCATCGAACGTCATTCGGGCGTCGATGTCGGCGGCGGCGAGGACTCTGGTCGCGTTAGCGATCTCGTCATCGAGCGACGTCCGTCGGTAGCCGTGCACGACAGCGCGGGTATCTCGGAGCGCGTCGCCAGCCAGTCGCTGAACCTCCCGCATCTCGGCACCGGCCCGATCCGGGTCGGCACCAGCCAGTCGAGCCGCCAGCTCGCTCTTGAGCGCGATCACCTGGAGGTGATGACCTTGGATGTCATGCAGGTCGGCGGCGAATCGAAGCCGTTCGTCCTTGACCGCGAGCTCCGCCGCGAGCTGTCGGGCCCGGTCGAGTCGCTCGGCGACGTCCCATGACCACAACATGCCGAGCGAGACCCACGCGACGAAGAGCACGAGGCCGGCAGGGAACGCCGCGGCATAGAGCAGATCGTCGTCGGCGGCCCAAGCGACGACCCCACTGATCGCGGCCGCGAGTACGGCGGCGACGGCGATCAGAGCCAACCGCTGCCGGGTCGACAGAAACATCGCCGCCACCGTGACGACGGTGGCCGGCCCGATCGCCCACAGGCCGTAGTTGTGGACGGCCAGCGCGACCGCGCCGAGCCCCGCGGCCCCGATGCCTCCGATGACCAGCCAACCGAGCACCGCCTGATCGAAACGTCCTGCGTCGACAGCCGGCGCGGGCTGGGTCAATCGGCGATTCAGCAAGACCGCGCTGGCGGCGACGGTCAACGCCAGTCCGACAGCGCCCGGCGCTCGGGCCCAAAGCGGTACGTCGGAGTCGAGGATCCACTCTCCGACGAGGTAGACCAGGACGAACCCTGTGGTGGCAATGAGGCTCCACCACGTATAGCGACGGAAGCTCGTGAGCCCCGACCGTGGGTCCTCCGACGGCTCTGGCACGCGGACATTGTGACAGCCATCCGACCCGCGGATGGCGGGTTTACGAGCTCCACCGGCGGCTCGTGACAAATGTCATCGAGGATCGTGACATCGCCACGGCGGCGCGTGCGGCTTCGGCACTACTGAGCGGCGTACGCGGCAACGAGTCTGGTCTGGACCGATACCCGTCCCCGTACGAAGGAATCGCCCATCATGACTACCGCCGCCACATCGACGCAGTTTTCCGGCACACCCACCTACAGCCGGCGTCGCTTCCTCCGTCACTACGCCGAGATGGTCGCCGCGATGTTCGTCGGGATGGCGATCATCGGCGGCGCCATCCGCACAGCCGTCGCACTCGCCGGTCTGACGTACTCAGCGACCGATCAGCCCACGCTCACCGCCGTCGAGATGGCCCTCGACATGTCGGTCGCGATGGCCGTCTGGATGCGCTATCGCGGACACGGCTGGGCCAGCACGCTCGAGATGACGGGCGCCATGGTCGCACCGGTCGTCGGGCTCCTCCCCCTCCTCTGGATCGGGCTCATCGACGGCGACGGCCTGATGCTCCTCGAGCACCTCGTGATGCTCCCGCTCATGTACGTCGTGATGCTCCGTCGGCGCGAGGAGTACGGAGGTCACTCCCATGTCTGACCCCACAGTCGTCCGCACGTACGCCGTCAGCAGGCTCTGGCGCCGCTGGCCCACGGCACTCGCCGTCGCGTTCGCAGTGGTACTCCTAACCGGCGCGGACGTGCAAGGAAATCTGGCGCAGCTCGCGGCGGTGCTCCCACTGGAGTACCTCCTGGTCGCCAAGCTGGGCCGACGCGACCTGACCTGGCCGCTGTTCGCGGGCACATTCTTCCTGACTCTCGTGGTGACGGCGATCGACGCGGTTCCGTTGTCAGCCGTCTTGGCGACGATGGCGTTGCTCGTGCTGGTTTGGGGCGCGATCGACCGGCAGCTGCTTCGGCCCGGCGAGCTTCAGGTCCAGGCCCTGGCGACGGTCGGGTTCGGCACACTCGTACTGGTCGGGCTGACGATCAACCCGGATGTCGGACTCTACGTCGTGGCGGCCACCTGGTTACTGCATGGCGTCTGGGACGTCGTCCACATCTGGCGCGACAAGGTCGTGTCCCGCGGGTACGCCGAGTGGTGCGCCGTCCTCGACGTACTCATCGCGTTCGGCCTCGTGTTCGTGGTGTAGAACCCCGGGTGCAGCGGCGGCGAACCGGCCCGCGGCGATTTCGGTCCGGTGCGCCGCCGCTGCTACAGTTACCTCCGCTTCCGGCGCCATTAGCTCAATTGGCAGAGCAACTGACTCTTAATCAGTGGGTTCGGGGTTCGAGTCCCTGATGGCGCACAAACCCCCAGGCCAGGGCCAGTCAGCCCGCAGCGTTCTCGCCCGTCCCGGTAGGTGGACGTTTACTGAACTCATTCGTTCCCTGGGTCGTCTTGTCGTCGCCGGAGAGGAACCACTCCAAGTCCTTGGCAGCCTCTGGAGACAATTAAGGCATGAGAATCAGCGGGGTCGTTCGTGAGTGGCACGCCGATGAGGGCTGGGGAGTGATCGACTCCCCTGAAACGCCGGGCGGGTGCTGGGCACACTTCTCGTCCGTTCACATGCCCGGCTATCGAGCCCTGCGGGCCGGGCAGTCGGTGACGCTGAACTACGAGCCAGGAGACCAAGACGGGTACTCGTTCCGAGCGATCAAGGTGTGGCCAGCGGGCCAAGAGCCTGACCGAGCTGAAGGCGAGACCTCAGGCGCCGACGAGGCCTATAACTCCACGTCGAACCTCACGCGGGACGACGCTGAGAAGCCTGGTCTCGCCTAAGTCCGCCGCTCCACAGCCCGAACATCGGCTACTTACGTCATCGTGGCGTCAGTGCTCATCACTTCCCGGCCGGGGTAGGGGTGGGAGGCGATTGGGAGACGTGCCCGCGTCGGAACAAGCTCTAACACGGGGAACAGGCGACAACTTCCGCTCAGCGGACCCCGGCGGGCGCAACTCGCTGAGGGACCAGCCACGTTCGCAACGAGGGGTCATCCTTCGACGAGTGGTCTTTTGGTGGACCCTATCGATCGGCAACATCCGGCACTTCCACGAGTCGGCAGCATCCCATGTCCGGCGTCGCAGCAGGTCAAGCCGGGGTACGGCTGCGCCTCGGAAGTCAACGGCAAGCTCCGATGTGAATCGGTGGCTTCGAGTCTCTGATGGCGCACAACCCCGAGGGTCAGACGCGGTGCAGCCGTTGCGTGTGCTAACGCCGCCCATCCTTGCATTGTCGGTCTGCGGCACCGGAAACGGACTCAGGTCCGGAAGCGCCATCGGGTTGCGGTGAAACCCTTCTCCTTGCCGAACGCAAACACCGTCGTCGGCTCGACTGCGAAGACATATCGAGGGGTGGTAAGGGCGGTGTCGGCCGGATCGTAGAACTCGCCATCCCTGACGAACGGATGCCACCACGGATACTTGACGGGGAACAGGTCCGCGACCCGTTGCAGTCGGGCACCATCTCGGACCAAATGTGCCGTGCCTTCGACGACCAGGTCGATGTCCGGGCCGGGCACCGTGACCGCACAGCCGTCGTTCTGCATGAGGTTGCGGGCCTTGCGGGCCTGCCGAGCGGTATTGAAGCAGACCGCTCCCGCCAACCAGACGCCCAGCACCGGCACCACGTGTGGTTGACCGTCCGGGTCGACGGTTGCCACCAGGTAGTCTTCGCTCTCGGCCACCCGCTTTCGGGCATCGGACCAGTCGAGTGCCGTCAGCGGTGTCCCGCTTGGGCTCGATAGTCGTTCGGCGACCGGTTCCGCCTCTGCCATTGCAGCACCTCAGGTGGGGTTCAAGCCAATGTGCCTCTGGCCTACCACCGCAGACGGATCCCTGGCAATCAGCGTCATGAGTCCGATCCTTATGCCCATCCCTTTGGGTCAGGAACTGCCCGAGACGACCGTCACGAGCCGAAGTCCGACCATCGACGCTGACACACGTCAGGCCACAGATCGTGAACTGACCGACGCCCCACGGGAGCTGCCACAGCCAGTGGGTTCGGGGTTCGCGCTTTCACTCGGCCCGGCAGCCGCCGCAGTCGACCGTACGCCGACGAGTGCCCGCGAACGTCAAGCCAGCCTTCTGCCTCATCTCAGGACTCCAGTCTGCAGCCGCCACCGACACGTCCGGCGCGTAGCCTGCCGCCTGTGACTCGTGATCTCGGTGAGGTTGTGCAGACGGGATACGACCAGGCGCTCGATCAGTACGAGAGCCTTGAGCAGGCTGAGGCGCAATGGTCGCGGTGGCTTAACGACCTTGAGCGGCGTCTCGCCTCTGGGTCGATGGTGCTTGACCTCGGCTGTGCGACCGGTGTGCCGGTGGCCGCCCGACTGGCTCAGTCGTACCAGGTCACGGGCGTTGACATCTCACCCGTTCAGATCGAGCAGGCCACCGAGAACGTTCCGGAGAGTGAGTTCATCTGCGCCGACCTTCAAGCTGTGACGTTCGCCGACGAGCACTTCGACGCCGTGGTCTGCCTCTACACGTTCGACCACGTGCCGCGAGACCAGCACAGCGACTTACTTAAACGCATCCATGGATGGCTTCGCCCGGGTGCCTTGCTTCTGCTCAGCATCGAAGACCGGGACGAGCCGGGAACCGTCGCCCGGTGGCTCGGGGTCGACATGCACTTCAGCATGTACGACGCAGACACTACCCGTCGACTCGTGCTCGACGCGGGGTTCACGATCGAACGGACGGCGGTCGAGAACCAGATAGAGGATCAGGTGGAGATCCCATACACGTGGATCCTGGCGCGCAGATCAGTCGAGTCGGTGCGACACCGGTTTAGGAACAGTTTCTGACACGTCTCGAATAATTCGCGACCGGTCGTTATCGCAGGTCGCTATTCACCCAGCCACGTCGCCGACTGAGACTAGTCGCGCAGCTCCAGCGCCCTCACGTGGTCGCGGAAACCGACACCGTAGGCCGTAGGGGTGCCGGTGTAGTCGCTGATCAACGCTGGCTCATCGGCGCAGGAGCTGGTCACCCAAGCCCAACCGAAGTAGCTCAACCCGTGTACGTCGGCCCAGGGCATCAGGTTGTCGATGAACTCGTGCGAGCAGTCGGTGTCACCCATCTCACCGATGATGACCGGCACTTGCTCCGCCACGGGGAGGATTTCCGAATCCCATCGGCTCGGGTCGTCATACGGTGAGCCGAGCGGCTCGCCGTAGATGTGCACCGACGCGACCAGTTGGTCGGCGGGATCATGGGGCTTGAACTCCAGCCAGCGGCTCAAGCTGCCAGCGTACTCAGGTCCGGCGATCAGCACGGGGTTCTTCGCCCCAGTCGAACGGACTGAGGTCAGCATCTCCTGCATGCCTGCCGCGACGAACCCGACTCCGGGGCAGTTGCCGCCATCGCGGACACAGGTCCACGCCGCCGTGGTGTCCCGGTTGTCGTCCGGATACGGCTCGTTGTAGAGGTCGAAGAGGACAGCCGGACTCTTCTTGAAGTAGTTGGCGACGCTCGTCCAGTAGTCGTTGGCATGGTCGCGGTTGGCCATTGCCTGCTGATCAAGCGCCTTGCCGGTGCCGCTATGGCTGTGGTGCTGATCGACGATGACGTAGAGGCCGCTGTCGTTCAGCTTCTTGACCCAGGCGCCGATCGCATCGCGATAGTTCGCGCCCCCGAAGGCGTCGTCCACACCGTTGATGCCAAGCCAACAGCTCTCGTTCAGCGGCAACCTGACGGCATTGATGCCCCATGACTTCAGAGCGTCGATCGAAGCATCCGTCGCAGGTGCGTCAAAGAAGCCGCGTCCCTCGGCACAGGCATATTGCGCACCTGAGAAGTTCACTCCGACAAGCCGGATCGCCTGGCCGTCGTCGTCGACGAGCTGATTACCCGAGACGCTGATGCTCATCCCATCGGGCGAGCCCGGCGGTGCGGGTACGGGGATGGGCGAAGCGTCGGAGTGGCCGGTGGAGGAAGAAGGGCAGAAGGCCGCGACCAACGCCGTGGCAGCGATGGCGACGCTGATGGCTCCACTGGGCATAAACGACCACATCCCGCTGGGTGCCGGACCCCTCCGCCCGAGACGGGAGGGTCGTACCCACTTCGGTGATCTTGGTGAGCTGTCGGCCCAGCGTCTAGGGCCGAACGACCCCGCTCGCCGTCGGGATACCACCGCCCGCGAGGGCACGACGAGAGACTGGGTCGCCCGGGAATGCCGCGTGCGGTCTCAGCCGCCCAGCACGAGCCAGGCGAGCACCAACACAGCCGCCAGCGCGACACCAGCCAGGGCTAACCAGAGCCAGTGCCGGCCGGACGTCTCGGGTTCTTGACGATCGACGAACGCCTGAAACATCTGCGTGGGGGCCCCAGGGTCAAGGTCGTCGTTCTCGGGCATGGGCGAGATGTTACACGGTGGTCGCAGACGCCATCGGAGCCATGGCCCGACGACCATCGGAGGGGCTCGAGGGGTTCGCCTCGTTCGCCGAGTACCTGTGGCTCGACCACCTCGGGACCCGCACAGCCCACGAGTCATTCCTGCTCGACTACAGTCGCAAAAAGAACGATCCGTTCTGGGACAGCGTGATCGCGGACCCGCGGCGGGACACGATGTTCAACCGCGCCGTCTACCGACGTGGGGCGAGGACGCTGCAGGCTCTGCGCGAGAAGATCGGGGACGACCCGTTCTTCCAGATCCTGCGTACCTGGGCTGCTCAACACCGCTACGGTACGGCGACGACGGAGGAGTTCATTGACCTGTCGGAGCAGATCTCAGGACAGGACCTGGACGACTTCTTCCAGGCCTGGCTGTACACGTCGGGTAAACCGACCACCTGGTGACGCCATAGCGGCACACGCGCCAAACCAGAACTAACCAACTCGAACCGCGACGTCCGCCGCGGGCACGGCCGAGCCACGGTCGTGCTCGCGGCGTGTTGTGCCGCGATCATGATGCCCCGCTGTAACGGCCGGTCACAGCCCGCGATGTAGTGGATAAGGCTCCGACCGGATCGAGCCCCCCTTTCGGTCCGGTCGGGGTCGATGGGACCGGATGAGGGGAGCGCACGATGCGCATGGCGGACACGGAGTACGGGGAATGGCTTTTGAGCCCTGACCTCGTACGCCTGCGTTCAGCATGGATCAGCGCCTTCCGGCAATGGGATCAGATCGCCCCCGACGTACCCGACGCCGCGCTGAGCGACGAGCAGCGGTCGAAGCTTCGCACGTACCACGAGGCCGAAACGGCGTACTTCGCCCGATGCCGGGCCGTCCTCGGCGAGTAGGCATCCCGACGCAACGTCGCTCGCGCTGCCGACCCCGCCGACCCCACTAGCCTCGACGCGTGCCCGACACATTCGACGATCTGCTCGCCGCCAACGCGGACTACGCCGCCACGTTCGATCTCGCCGGTTTCGACGGGGTGGCGCATGCCGGGGTCGCGATCGTGACGTGCATGGATTCGCGGATCGATCCGATCCGGATGATCGGGCTCGCGCCCGGAGACGCCAAGGTCCTGCGCAACCCCGGCGGCCGGGTCACCGACAAGGTGATGGTCGGGCTGGTCCTCGGTGTCCACCTGCTCGGCGTCGACCGCATCCTGGTTGTGCCGCACACCCGCTGCGCCATGGCGACCACCGAGTCGGCGTTGCAGGCGCGGGTTCGCGAGGTCTGCGGGCCCGCGGGGGACCTGCCGCTCTTGGGCGCGGTCGAGGATCAGGAGGCGGCGCTGCGTGCCGATGTCGATCGGGTACGTACTCACGCGCTGATCCCCGACTCCGTAGCGATCGGCGGGTTTCTGTACGACGTCGACACCGGCCGAATGCGCCAGCTCGTCTAGTCCGGTCGGGCGTCGGCGGGCCTATCTCGATTCGGCGACCCGATCCGCCGGCTGGTCGACCTGTTCGACCCGCGCGTCCTGGTCGAGCAGAGCGAGACCGACGTCGGACGGGTCGCGGCGACGCCTTGCGGTGCCGGTGTCGAACGCGCTTAGCCCGAGGACCCAGCGGACCTTGTCGAGCACCTGGTCGGTGAAGAGGCCGGACAGCGCGCCGACCGCCGCGGCGATGACCAGCGCAGGGGTCGATCCGTCCTCGATCTTCGCGAAGTCGAAGAACCCGGCGACGATGAACATGTAGACCAAGACGCCGATACCCGCGGCCGACACCGGGCGCGTGACGTACCACCACAGGTAGGTCTGCTCGAGGGTGCCATGGCCGGCACGGGCGGCGAACACGAGCGTCATGACCGTGACGCTGCCGATCGCCGCCATCAGCACGACGATGGTCAAGAGGGCAGCCGGCGCCGAGACGCTGAAGTCCAGGCCCAGGAAGGACGTGGACGTATCGCCGGCTTCGGACTCATTGGCCCGCCAGGCCACGGACCACGCCCATGGCACCAGCACCAGCATCACCAAGCCAACGCCGACCAGGTAGCACCCGATCGCCCGCCGCGCGTTTTCCGACATCGGCTCTTGCATATCCACGCCGCCCGCCTCTCTAGATCATCCGAGGTCCCCTTTTATCACGTCCCATCGCGGGCGATAAAGACGCGTTCAATCTGATCATCTCGCGAAACGTCGCCCACGCGCGAGAGGTCCGTCGTACGCATCGCCCCGGGTGAGGAGGGTTACAAAACAGACACATCCGATCCCAGGCCGCGGACCCTACCAACTCTGGCGATCATAATTAGGTTAGCCTTACCTAATATGGATGCGGACAGATGCAGCGGTTTGCTCTCCGATCGAACCGTCGACCTCTACCGGGCCACGGTGGCGGCGCGCCGTCGAGCGGGTCGCCGAGCGCGTTGCGAAGGTCGACCGACCCTTCACGGGCATCGTGCCGAGCGAACTCGCCGACTCCGTGGCGCGGATCGACCTCGACCAGCCGGTTGGTGACGTCATGGCCGCCCTCGACGAGCTCGGCCAGGTCTACCTCGACGACGCGGTCTATTTCCACCACCCGCGCTATCTCGCACACCTCAGCCCGCCGGTGGCCATCCCGGCCCTGCTCGGCGAGGCCGTCCTGTCGCCGATCAACTCCTCGCTCGACACCTGGGACCTCAGCGCCGGCGCCACGCTGATCGAGCGTCGACTCATCGACTGGACGGCGGCCCGGCTGGGTCTAGGCGGCCACGCCGACGGCGTGTTCACCAGCGGTGGCACCCAGTCGAACCTCCAGGGCCTCCTGATCGCCCGCGACGAAACCTGCGAACGGCTCGCTGCGCACGGCCGACGGCTGTCGCGACCCGCGCGGCTGCACCAACTCTGCATCCTGACTTCGGACATCAGCCACTTCAGCATCGCGAAGTCGGCGACGCTGCTCGGCCTCGACCCGGATGCCGTGGTGGCCGTGCCGACCGACGCCGACAAGCGCATGCGGGTCGACGCGCTCGACGCCGAGCTCCGACGTTGCCGCCGGGCCGGCCTGGTCCCGATGGCAGTGGTCGCTACCGCCGGGACGACCGACTTCGGCAGCATCGATCCGCTCGCCGAGGTGGCCGCCCTGTGCGCCCGCGAGGCGGTCGACGTTCACGAGCGTGACCGGGCTGACGTACGAGGCGCTGATCCGGTCGGAGCTCGACGCGAGTACGCTCGGCCGCTTCGCCCGTAGGTTGGCGGCGCTCGGCCTGACCCTCGACGACTACCACCTGATGCCAGTGCATCCGTGGCAGTGGACCCATCGGATCGCGGTGACGTTCGCCGCCGAGGTCGCGCGTCGGCGCCTGGTGTGTCTGGGTGAGGGCGACGACGAGTACGTGCCGCAGCAGTCGATCCGAACGTTTTTACAACATCAGTCGGCCCGACCGGCGCTACGTCAAGACGTCGCTGTCGGTGCTCAACATGGGCTTCCTGCGCGGGCTGTCCGCCGCGTACATGAAGGGCACGCCGGCGATCAACGACTGGCTGGCCGGCCTGCTGCGCGATGATCCGGTGCTCGACGCGTGCCGCTTCGGGCTGCTGCGTGAGCAGGCGGCGATCGGCTATCACCACGAGCAGTTCGAGGCCGCGACCGAGCCCGGGTCGCCGTACCGCAAGATGCTTGCGGCGCTGTGGCGTGAGAGTCCGGTGGCGCGGTTGGGCCGACGCGAGCGGCTGGCCACCATGGCGTCGCTGCTCCACGTCGACCACCAGGGCCAGCCGCTGGTGACCGCGTTGATCGCATGCTCGCCGCTCGAGCCGGTGCCGTGGCTGCGGCGATACCTGCACGCGTATCTGCGTCCGCTGCTGCATTGCTTCTACGAGTACGACCTGGCGTTCATGCCGCATGGCGAGAACGTCATCCTCGTACTCGAGGACGACGTGCCGACGCGCGTGTTCATGAAGGACCTCGCCGAGGAGGTCGTGCTCATGAACCCCGACATGCGGGTGCCGCCCGAGGTCGAGCGGATTCGCGACCCCGACTCCGGCGAGCTCGACGTGCTGGCGATCCTGACCGACGTGTTCGACTGCTTCCTTCGGTTCCTCGACGCCACGTTGGTGTCCGACGGCGTACTGACCGAGCAGGAGTTTTGGTCCGCGGTCGCCGGCTGTGTCAGTGACTATCAGCGAGACATGCCGCACCTGGCGGACCGATTCCGTCGGCGCGATCTGTTCGCCGAGACGTTTCCGCTGTCGTGCCTCAACCGGCTGCAGCTGCGCAACAACCGGCAGATGATCAACCTGCAGCGACCGACGGCGCAACTCCAGCTGGTGGGGACGCTCGACAATCCGATCGCGGCGTACCGGCCGGCCGCTCTAGGCTCACGTCCATGACCGCCGCGAAGCCCGACGCACCCGAGTCGTTCGCCGCCCTGGACATGCGGGTCGGCCGGATCGTCATCGTCGAGGAGTTTCCCGAAGCACGCAACCCGGCGTGGAAGCTTCGCATCGACCTCGGCCCGCTCGGCGAACGCCAATCGAGTGCCCAGATCACCCATTACTCTGCCGACGAGCTCACCGATCGGCCCGTCGTGTGCGCGGT